>CABSFC010000119.1 GCA_902476875.1 uncultured Oscillibacter sp.
CGCCTCCGGCGTGGAGGCCGGCGGCCGCACCGGCCTGACGGCCCTGACCACCGGCGTGCTGTTCCTGGCCTGCATGTTCATCGCCCCTGTGGCGGCCATCATCCCCGCGGCGGCAACCTCCTCCGCGCTGATCTATGTGGGCGTGCTGATGCTGATGGGCCTGAAGAACGTGAACTTTGACGACCTGGACCAGATGGTCCCCGTGGCGCTGATGCTCATCGCCATGCCGGTCTCCGGCTCCATCGGCCACGCCATCGGCCTGGGCCTGATCTCCTACACGGTCATCAAGGTGTTCACCGGCAAGGCGAAGGACGTCTCCGTCCTGACGTATGTGATCTCCGCCCTGTTCCTGGTGAAGTTCTTCCTGATCGTGTGAGTGGCAAACGTCAAAAAAGCCCGGCAGCGACAGCTGCCGGACTTTTTTCGCTTAAAAGAACATCCCCATGAAGCCGTCGGGCCGCTCCTGGGCCTGGTTCCAGATCTCCTGGAAGAAGCCCCGGGAGATCTCCCGGACCTCGCGCTCGCCGCTGATGTTCAGGCTCCGCAGGTCCTCCGGGAAGGGCTCTTTGGACAGGGCCTCGAAATTGCCCCGCTCCTCGCCGTAGGAGAAGCAGAGGCCGTTTTGGAAAAACTCCACTCTCCGCACCTCCAGGCGGTCCCGGTCCAGCTCGGAATAGACCTCGGAGGGCTCGTCCTCTTCCTCCTGGTTGTGAAAGGTCGTCCAGATATAGGTCATATCGCTCCTTCTTTCCTGTGTGTCAGGGCGGGCAAGAACGGCGACCGCCGCCCCGCGGTGGGTCTATTTCTGAAAAAAGCGGCTGATTTCCGCCGGGTCGCTCCGGACGCTGCCCTGCGCGAAGCCGTTCCGGCCGCCGCCCCGGCCCCGCAGGGTCTTGTTCAGCTCCCTGACCAGGGCGGAGATATCCTGCCCGTCGGCCCGGACCAGGGCGTAGGCGAACTGGCCGTCCTCTCCGGCGAAGACGGCGGCAAGACCGCCGCAGCGCTGGGCCACAGCGTCCGCCAGCCGCCGCACGCTGTCGGGCCGCATGGCGGGCTGGAGCAGCAGCACGTCCCCCCTGCCCGCGTGCTCCCCGGCGATGGCGGCGAAGACCTGCTCCTCCAGCGCCGCCACCCGCGCCCTGGAGGCGGCCAGATCCGCCTCCAGCCGCTCCACGGCGGCCAGGGTGCTCTGCGGCTTCACGCTGAGGCGCTGGCCCACGGCCCTGGCCTGCTCGTAGACCGCGCCCAGGTACCGGAGCGCCCGCCCGCCGCAGAGGATCTCGATGCGGACGCCCTCCCGGAACTTCTGGCAGGACAGGACCTTCACCAGCCCCACCTGCCCCGCCCGGAGGACATGGGTGCCGCAGCAGGCGCAGCAGTCGGCCTCCGGAAAGGTGACGATGCGGACCTTTCCGGACAACTCCTTTTTGCTGCGGTAGTCCAGGGCCGCCAGCGCTTCAGGGGAGGGGTAGGCGATCTCCACCGCCCGGTCCGCCCAGATGACCTGGTTGGCCCTGCGCTCCGCGTCCAGGGCCTGCTCCCAGGTGATGTCGGCGTTGTAGTCGATGGTCACGGTGTCGGCCCCCAGGTGGAAGCCCACGTTGTCGCAGTGATGGTCGGAGCAGAGGATGCCGGAGATGATGTGCTCGCCGGAGTGCTGCTGCATGTGGTCGAACCGGCGGGCCCAGTCTATCAAGCCGGTGACAGTTTCTCCGATTTCCACCGGCTTGTCACAGGTGTGGAAAATCACGCCGCCCTTTTCGTGGACATCCATTACGCGTGCGTGTCCCAGCGTTCCGTGGTCGGCGGGCTGGCCGCCGCCCTCGGGATAGAATGAGGTGCGGTCCAGCACTACCTGATAGGCGCCTTTGGCCTCCTCGCAGGAGAGGACCGTGGCGGTGAAGTCCCGCAGAAAGGGGTCTTGGTAGTAGAGTTTTTCGGTTTCCATGTGGAAAACTTCCTTTCGAATGATGAGGTGGAGGCGGCGCTTCTTTTTCAAAAAGCGCTCAGGGGGCGGAGACGGCAAACGCGGGGCAGGGGTGGGAGAGGGCGTGGTCCAGCCGCTCCGCCAGGGCCAGGGAGGCGGGGGGGTGGGCGTCCCAGCTGGGGTACAGCCCCCGGTCCAGGCACGCCAGAATCAGCCGCGCGCCGCGGGCCAGTGCCAGCCCGCGGCGGCGGGGCAGTCCGGAAATTGGGCTGTCAGATCCCGGCTCCAGACCACTGATTTACACAAATCGTATAATTCATTATTGATTCTACGGATCGTATATTAACTTCCCGGCCCGGAGGCCAGATTTTCCAGGTGCGGGCGGTCAAAAACCGCCGGGTCCTTCCAGCAGGCCCAGAGCGGATTTCCAGCTCAGCACCCGGCGGCAGGCGGCGTCAAGGACCTCCTCCGCCAAAGCGCCGCTTTCCACCGCCTCGATGACCCTGGGGATCTGGGTCCGGTAGTCGGTGGTGATGATGAGATCGTTTCCGGCCTCCAGGGCCATCACCGCCACCGCCCCGTCCCCGGCGTAGGCCGCCACGGCGTCCATGGCCAGATCGTCGGTCATGACCACGCCGTCAAAGCCCAGGTCATTCCGCAAAAGCGTGTGGACGGCGGGGGAGAGGGACGCCGGCAGGTCCGGGTCCATGCACTGGACGATGTTGTGGCTGACCAGAACGGCGGGCAGGCCGCCCCCGGCCTGGATGCCCGCCTCAAAGGGCAGGAGGTCGGCGGTCTCGAAGGTCTCCATGGGCCGCGCGTCCACGGCGACGCCGGTGTGGGTGTCCACGTTGTCCCCATAGCCGGGGAAGTGCTTCAAGACGCTGCCCATACCGTCAAAAGCCATTTGCGTGACCACCTGCGCCACATAGTCCGCCGTGGCGGCGGCGTCCTGACCGAAGGCGCGGGCATAGATGAAGTCCCCGGAGCTGGTGGATACGTCCGCCACCGGGGCCAGATTCACGTTAAAGCCCAGGGCCCGCAGCAGCACGTCCTTCTCGTGGGCGTCCGCCAGAATGGCGTCCATGCCCCCGGCGACAAACAACTTTTGGGGAGACTTGAATTTGGAGGACCGCAGGTGGGGATTGGAGCTGACCCGCGCCACGGTGCCGCCCTCCTCGTCCACGCCGATGAGCAGGGGGATGGCGGCGGCGTCCTGATAGCTTTGAATGGCTTGGATCAGGTCATTGGCGGTTTTGTCCTGGGTGTCCCGGCCAAAGAGGATATACCCGCCCAAGTGATAGGCGCTGACGTCCTCCACGGCGCCGTCCGCGGGACAGCGGACGAGGAACAGCTGTCCCGCCTTTTCCTCCAGAGTCATGGAGGCCAGCAGGACCTCCACCGGGTCCGCCGGAGGGGCCGGCTCCGTGGAGGGAGGCGCTTCCGGCTCCACGGCGGGCGTCTCTGTGGAGGGCGGGGCCTCCCCCTCCGGGTCCTTTCCGGCGGGAGCGCCGCAGGCGGCGAGGGAGCACAGCGTCAAAGCGGCCAGCGCCGCCGCAAGCAGTCGTTTCATGGGACACCTCCGGGAAGTTGATGGGGATAGTGTAGCATAAAGCGGTGAAAAAAGAAAGGGCGCGGGAGTTTCCCGCGCTCTTTTCAGGCGATTTGCCTTATTCCTCCGGCTTTACCAGGGCGATGTGCGGCTCGTCCAGCTGCTTCCGCGTGATTTCCCCAAATGGCCGGGGCCATTTGGGGAGCCCTGACAGGATTTGAAATGCTCGGCGGAAGTGAATTCCGCCTGCGCCAAGATTTTGCTGGCGCAAAACGCTTGTACGCGCCTGACGGCGCGGCTCGCCGCCGGCTCGCGCGAGGTCACTGGCCGATGGGGCGAAGCACTTATTCCTCCGGCGTTACCAGGGCGATGTGCAGCTCGTCCAGCTGCTTCTGGGTGACCTCGCTGGGGGCGCCCATCATCACGTCCTGGGCGTTTTTGTTCATGGGGAAGGGGATGATCTCCCGGATGGAGTCCTCTCCCGCCAGCAGCATGACCATGCGGTCCACGCCCGGGGCGATGCCCGCGTGGGGGGGCGCGCCGTAGGTAAAGGCGTTGTACATGGCCGGGAACTTGGCCTTCACGTCGTCTTCCCCCAGGCGGACCATCTCAAAGGCCTTGATCATGATCTCCGGGTCGTGGTTCCGGACAGCGCCGGAGCTCAGCTCCACGCCGTTGCACACCAGGTCATACTGGTCGGCGGTGATGCTCAGGGGGTCGATCTCGCCCCGTTCGGCCTTCAGCAGCACGTCCAGGCCGCCGGAGGGCATGGAGAACGGGTTGTGGCAGAACTCCAGCTCGCCGCTCTCCTCGCCGATCTCGTACATGGGGAAGTCCACGATCCAGCAGAAAGCGTACTGCTCGCGGTCCATGTGGCCGGGGACGGCGGCGCCCAGGGTCTTCACCAGCACGCCGGCGGTCTTCTGGGCCTCGGACAGCTTACCGGCGGACAGGGCCACGAAGTCGTTAGGTTTCAGGCCCAGGGCGGAGACGACGGATTCCTTGATGGGCTGGACAAACTTGGCGATGCCGCCCACGATCTCGCCCTTCTCGTCCAGGCGGAACCAGTAGGGCTTGCCGCCGGAGACGACCTCCACGTCCGCCAGGGTCTTGTCGATGAACTTGCGGGTCTCGTGGAAATCGCTGACCACCACGGCCTTGACCACATTCCCCTCAAAAGGCCCGAAGCCGCAGCCGCCCAAAACTTCCGTCACGTCTGTGACCGTCAGGTCGATGCGCAGATCCGGCTTGTCGGAGCCGTACTTCTCCATGGCCTCGGTGAAGGGGATGCGCATAAAGGGCGCGCCGGAAGCCCGGTCGTACTTTCCGTACTTGGCGAAAATGGGAGGCAGCACGTCCTCCAGGACGGCGAACACGTCCTCCTGGCTGGCGAAGGCCATCTCCATGTCCAGCTGGTAGAACTCGCCGGGGGAGCGGTCCGCCCGGGCGTCCTCGTCCCGGAAGCAGGGGGCGATCTGGAAGTAGCGGTCAAAGCCGGAGGTCATCAGCAGCTGCTTGAACTGCTGGGGGGCCTGGGGCAGGGCATAGAACTTGCCGGGGTGGTTCCGGGCGGGCACCAGATAGTCCCGGGCGCCCTCGGGGGAGGAGGCGGTCAGGATGGGGGTGGTGATCTCCAGGAAGCCGTGCTCCGTCATGGCCTGCCGCAGGGCGGAGACCACGTTGCACCGCAGGATGATGTTGTTCTTGACAGCGGGGTTCCGCAGGTCCAGGTAGCGGTACTTCAGTCGCTGGGCCTCGTCGGCCTCCCGGCTGCGGTTGATCTGGAAGGGCAGCTCGTTGTGCTGGCAGCGGCCCAGAACCTCCACCCTGGCGGGGACGACCTCGATGTCGCCGGTGGGGATCTTGCTGTTCTTGCTGTCACGCTCCCGGACAGTGCCCTCCACGGAGATGGTGGATTCCTTGGTGATGGCCTTGAAGGTGGTCACCATGTCCTCGGTCTCCGCCACCACCTGGGTGGTGCCGTAGAAGTCCCGGACGACGATGAAAGCAAGGCTTCCGGAGACCTCCCGGATGTTCTCCATCCAGCCGACGATCTTCACCTGCTTCCCGGCGTCGGAGAGCCGGAGTTCCCCGCAGGTATGGGTGCGATTCTGCATCATGATGATTGGTCCTTTCTGTATGTGGAATGAGTATTTTAAAATCTCCAGATGGCAAAGGGAGAGGCTTTCAAACGGGTGTAGACAGCGCGGAGATCCAGGGCGTTGAGGGCGTCCGTGGGAACGGCCTTTTGGAGCAGGGCGGCGGAGACCTTTTGCAAATCGCTGTGATAGTCGCTTTCCCCCCACTTCCAGTCTTTCTCGATATAGAGATCGCGCAGGGCGAGATTGAGGGCGCTCCCCACTTTTTGGAACTGCTGATAGGCGGCGGTGGTGCCGTAAAGCCCGGCGGAAGCCTGGGCCTCGGCGGCGATCCCGGCCAGCTTTTCTTCTGAAAGGGATACCCCCTTTTCCTCCGCCAGGACCTGGAACGGCGCGTAGTATTCACACCAGAATTGGGTCGCGTCCTTGAGGGCCTTGTCCGCGGTCCCCTCCCATTGCAGGAGGGAGGTGCACAACTGATAGGCGAACAGCTCCGCGGTGACGGCCTGACCGTCCACGGTCAAAAGTACGGTCTCCGGGGCCACGCCCAGCACGTCCCGGCACAGGTCAAAGGGCTTTGGGGTGAAGGTCAGCCGCAGACTGGGGTCGATGACCCGGGCCAGCATGGCGGCGGCCTGTCCCCGATTCAGGGATTCATCTCCCTGGAAAGTGCCGTACTGGTCGGAGCCGGTGAGGACGCCGGCATTGTAGAAAGAGAGCACCATGGGATCCTTGCAGTCCGGCGCCATGGTGATCTGGTTGATGGCGGGCAGGTCTGCTTCCGCCGCCGCCAGAGTCCGGCTCAATAGATCCAGAAAGCTCCAGCGGCTGACCGGGTATTTGCCGGGGTTGAAATGAAGCCGCAGAGCGTTCAGCCGTTCTTCCGGGGTCTGAGCACCGTCCCCGCCGCCCAGATACCTCCCGGACGCCGGGTCGTAGGTGCCCCGATAGCCGACGGACTCCGCCAGATACGCATAGGCCGGGTCATACCAGGACTGCCCCTCTGCCGGCTCCGGCAGAACGCCGTCTCCGCCGGTGAGCAGATTATACAGCCGGGCGCAGATGGCGACGATGTGTTCCGGCATCAGCCCGCCGGAGGGGTTGAAGCTGCCGTCGGAGCGGCCCTCCATCAGCCCGGCCTCGCAGACTGTCTTCACATAGCTTTCGCACCAACTGCCTTTCACATCCGCGAAACCGGGGCAGTCTTTCGCCTTCGGTACCAGCCAATCGCTTTCGGCGGCGGAGACGGGCAGGGCGCACAGGAGCATCGCCAGAGCCAGGAACAGGGCTGCGGGACGTGATCTTTTCAAAAAATCAGCTCCTATCTGTATATTTAAAATAATATATTACAAATCGTATTTGATTATCCCAAAATCACAGCGCCCTTTTCCTTCTCCGCCAGGCCCGCCTTGACGCGGTACACCGTGGCGGCGGGCTCCAGCTTGGTCTGCTCGCCGGTGGCCATGTCCTTGCAGGCCACCACGCCGGCGTTGATCTCGTCCTCCCCCAGGAAGACGACGTAGGGGATGCCCAGCTTGTCCGCGTAGCTGACCTTCTGCTTGAATTTCTTGGCCTCGCAGTGGAGCTGGGTGCGGATGCCGTTCTCCCGCAGCAGCGTGGCCAGGGAGATGGCGGCGGACAGGTCCTCCGTCATGGGCAGGATCAGCACGTCGGCGGGGGCGGTGGGCAGGTCGGGATTCAGCATCCCCTGTTCGCCCAGGACATAGAACAGCCGGGTCAGGCCGATGGAGATGCCCGCGCCGGGGAGCTGGCGGTCGGTATAG
>CABSFC010000120.1 GCA_902476875.1 uncultured Oscillibacter sp.
AGGCCCTCGTGGCTCAGGTGCCACAGGTTCTTGTCCTTGGAGTAGTTGGTCTCCCGGCTGATCTTCAGGGGCACGTTGTGGGCCTCGGCGTAGTTGATCTCCTCGTCCCGGCCCTTGATGGACCACTCCCGCCAGGGGGCGATGATGGTCATCTCAGGGGCGAACCGCTTGATGGTCAGCTCGAACCGGACCTGGTCGTTGCCCTTGCCGGTGCAGCCGTGGGCGATGGCGTCGGCGCCCTCGGCCTTGGCGATCTCCACCAGCTTCTTGGCGATGATGGGCCGGGCAAAGGCGGTGCCCAGCAGGTACTGCTCATAGCTGGCGCCCATCTTCATGGAGGGGATGATGACGTCGTCCACCATCTCGTCGGTGAGGTCCGCGATGTACAGCTTGCTGGCGCCGGTCTTGATGGCCTTTTCCTCCAGGCCGTCCAGCTCGTCGTTCTGGCCCACGTCGCCGGCCACGGCGATGATCTCGGGGTCGTTGTAGTTCTCCTTCAGCCAGGGGATGATGATGGATGTATCCAGGCCGCCGGAATAGGCGAGCACGATCTTCTTGATGTCCTTCTTGTCTTTCATAATGGGTTGCCTCCCTGTGTGTTGTTTGATGATGGTTGAATTATACGCTAAATATGAATATTTATGCAAGTATCAGGTTGCACAACTTTCTGCGCCAACCTTTGGGCACTTTTGCATATTTTGACAAGTACCCCGGAAATGTAGGCCGCAGAGGCGGCTTCTTCGCCGGAGAGCGCGGCGGAGAAGCCGCCGGGGGTCATTCCCCTCCCGTATGCATACATGTCTGAATATATTCATTTCTTCCCATATCGTGATACATATACGGAGGCCCCGGCATATGCCGGGGCCCCTGCGCCGCTCATTATTTCAGCGTGACGCCCTCCGCGATGCGGATAAGCGTATCCCTGTTCTCCACGCCCCGGCGGGAGCAGCCCCCAGTCCCCCGGAGGCGGCGGAAAGGAACCGTACCTCTCGCGGATCTCGAAAGGCACGGCCCCGGGGACTCGTGTTATTTTACGCTTTCCGCCATGCGGAGCAGAGCGGCCTTGTCCATTTTCCCCTGGATGCGGAACGTGATGCCGGTGGCCGCGTCCGTCCACAGCAGCGTGCTCAGCTGGTCCTCCGCCGGGATCTCCAACACCTTTTGCATGGGAGCGCCGCCGGAGCCGACGGAGACGGTGAGGCAGCCCTCGGCCTTCGGGTCCCCCGCCCAGTACTTGGCCTGGACGCCCTTCACCGTCACGGTCTCCGGCGTTCCCTCCGGCTCTGCCAGCGCCCCGGCGCTGGACGCCGCGTACATCCAGCTGAACGACACCTTATCCGGGCCAGTCCAGCCCTCCCGGACCGCCTCCCGCAGGGTGCCGCGGCTGGAACTGGCGCTGCCCTCCGGCACCCAGCCCAGCTGATAGACAGGCAGGGCCTCCGCCTGGGTCTGCGCTGCTGCGGCGGCAAGGGTCTCCAGCTCCGTCTGGCTCAGGGGGCCCTCCAGCCGGAACAGCATCCCCTCCCCGTTCTCCCAGACTAGGATTCCCTCGTCCTCATCCTGATAGAAGTCAGCGGACGTCCCGTTGACCGCGGCCCTATGGTAGACGCTGGCCGCGTCCGTCTCCGTCCGCAGCATTGTGCCGATCTGTCCGCTGTGGGGATACCAGCAGCTGAATTTCAGGCTGTCCGCCCCCTTCCGGTAGGTCCAGGCGCAGTTTCCGCCAATGCCCGTGACGTGGACGCCGTCGAGTTTCCAGCCCTCTGGCACCGCCGTCAGACGCCAAGCGGGAGGCCCGCTGAAATGCACGCCCTCGGCGGGGACCGGGGAGGTATAGCGGATGCGGTTTCCCTCCCAGGTCCGCTGCCACTGGCGGCCCGCCTGAGCGGCCTGGGTCTGTGCCGCGCCTTTCCGGGCGGCGGACTGGGCGGTCCCGCCGGGGGCCGCCAGGGCCGTGGTGGTCATGGTCAGGGCCAGCGCCAGGGTGAGAGCGCCGGTCAAAAGGGTTGTGAGCTGTTTTTTCATAGTCGTACTTCCTCTCTGTTTGATTTTGGGGGAAAAGAGGGATGCCCTCCCGCTCGTTCTATCTCTTAAACGGAGCGGAAGGGCATTGTATCCCACGATTTTTTGATGTTTTTGAAAAATATTTCCGGGGGCGGGTCACGGCGTTCCGCCGTTCGCCGGGGCGACGCTCTCCGCCATCTGCAGCAGATCGTCCCTCTTCAGGTCTCCGCTGATGCGGAAGGTGATCCCGGTCTCCGGGTCCGTCCAGAGGACGGTCCCCTTCTGCGCCTCGTCCGCGATGGTCATGGCCTGCGTCCCACCGCTGCCCGAAATCTGGATCTTGATACCGCTGCCGCCTGCGTCCGGGGCCGGCGGCCCCCAGTAGCAGCCTATCACGTCCCCGATACGCACCGCCTCCGCTGTTCCCTCCGGCTTTGCCAGGGAGCCCGCCGTTTCCGCCGCGTACATCCAGCTGAACACGCCCAAGGAGGTCCCGTCCGCGCTGTTCCAGGTCTCCTGGGCCGCGTCCCGCAGCGCGTCGCGCCTGGCGAGGGCGCAGTCCTCCGGCGTCCAGCCCAGCTGGTATTCCGGCAGCGTCTCCGCCGGGAGCTCCGCCACGCTGTCCGCGATCTGCTCCATCGCCGTCTGGTCCAGGCCGCCGTCCAGGCTCAGGCGGAACAACATCCCATCCTCGCTCTCCCAGAAGAGATTGCAACTCCGTTGCCCATCCTCTTCATATTCATAGAAGTCGGCAGGCCTTCCCCAGACTGTGGCCTGGGACCAGAGGGCCTCCGTGTCCACCTCCTCGCCATAGGAGACGCCTGTATGGAGGGTCTGGGGCCACCAGCATTGGAACGCCAGCTGGCCGTCTCCCTCCCCCTGATAGGTCCATGTGCTGGAGCCGTTCTCCGGTCCCATCAGCACCAGGCCGTCCAGGCTCCAGCCCTCCGGCAGCCAGGTGGGCCGCCAGGCCGGCGGCTCGTCATAGTCCCAGGCGGTCCGGTCCGAGGTGCCGGTGTAGGCCACATGTCCGCCGCCGATCTCCCGCAGCCAGTTCATCACCGCCGCCCGGACCGTGGGGCTGACCGCCATCAGGGCGCCCAGCGTCACTGTGCAAGCCAGCAGGATACAGGCCACGTTCCGTGCGGCCTGTTTCCAAACGGACCGCGCGGCCCGTCTCGCCCAGCCGAAGGGATCGTTCAGCAACCGCATCCTCTGGCGGAGATACCGGCTGGAAAAGGCGGGGTCCAGGCTGTCGGCCCCGTCCAGGGCCGCTTGAAAGCGCTCCAGATTGGCGTCCATCAGCGCCCGGCGCAGCAGGGCATCAAAGTTTCTCTCATCCACAGCGGTATCCCTCCTTCTCCATGGCTTCCAGCAGCATGGCCCGGCCCCGTTTTACCCGGGTGGCCACCGTGGACTCGTTCATCCCCAGCAGCCTTGCGATCTCCCGGTTGGTCCGCTCCTCCACGCACTTCAGCTCCAGCACCGCGCGGTAGCCCTCCGGCAGCGCCCGTACCAGGGCCACCAGACGGCGGTACTCCGTCTCCCCCGCCTCCGGCGCGGGCGGGTCCCAGTCCTCCGGCAGGGGGGCCGTGCGGCGGGCGGCGCGCACCATGTCCAGCGCGGCGTTTTTGACAACCGTCACCACATACCCCTCCGTCTCCTCCCAGGGCAGGGCCGACACCCGCTCCCAGTGCTCCAGGAGCCGCAGCCACGCCTGCTGCACCGCGTCCTCCGCCTGGGCCGGGTCCCCCAGGACGCGCAGCGCCACGGCGTACAGCTTCTTTTCATAGGCGCTGTGGAGCCGCAGGAACTGTTCCCGGTCCCGGTCGGTCTCCAGCATCGCCAGATACATCGCCAGCAAGTTATCCGCCTCCTTGATAAAGTTCTCTGTTTTTATAACGCTGCGGCGGATAAAAGTGTCCCGCCCTCCGCAAAAAAATTGCGGAAAGCGGGATTTTTTTACACCATCTTCTCAGGCCGCACCGTCTCGTCGAACTCCTCACCAGTCAACAGGCCCAGGGCCAGCACCGCTTCTTTCAGCGTGGTGCCGTCCGCCAGGGCCTTTTTCGCGCACTTGGCCGCCGCCTCGTAGCCGATCTTCGGCGTCAGGCAGGTCACCAGCATCAGGGAGTTGTTCAGATTGTACGCCATCCGGTCCCCGTTGGGGGTAATGCCCTCCACGCAGTGGACCCGGAAGGAGTCGCACACGTCCGCCAGCAGACGGGCGGACTGCTGGAAATTGTATGCCGACACCGGCAGGAACACGTTCAGCTGGAAGTTACCCTGGCTGGCGGCCATGCCGATGGCCGCGTCGTTGCCCATGATCTGGACGGCCACCATGGTGACAGCCTCGCACTGGGTGGGGTTCACCTTGCCGGGCATGATGCTGCTGCCCGGCTCGTTCTCCGGGATGTGGAGCTCGCCCATGCCGCAGCGGGGGCCGCTGGCCTCCCAGCGGATGTCGTTGGCGATCTTCATCAGGTTCGCCGCCAGGGCCTTCAGCGCCCCGTGGGCGAACACCAGGGCGTCCTTGCTGGTGAGAGCATGGAACTTGTTTTCGTCGGGCTGGAAGTCCAGGCCGGTCATCTCCCGGAGCTGCTTGCAGACCATCTCGTCATACCCCCTGGGGGCATTCAGGCCGGTGCCCACGGCGGTGCCGCCGATGGCCAGCCGTTCCAGCTCCGTCAGGGCCAGCCGCAGCATCCGGCAGGGCGCGGCCACCAGCTCCCGCCAGCCGGAGACCTCCTGGGCAAAACGCAGGGGCGTGGCATCCTGCAAATGGGTGCGGCCGATGCGGATGAGGTCGGGGTAGGCAGCTTCCAGCTTGGCGAAGGCCGCTTCCAGCCGCTCCGCCGCCGGGAGCACGTCATTGGCCACGCTCAGGGCCGCCGCGATGTGCAGGGCTGAGGGGAAGGTATCGTTGCTGGACTGGGAGGCGTTCACGTGGTCGTTGGGGTGGAGCTGGACGCCCCGCTCCGCCGCCAGGTGGGCGATGACCTCGTTGACGTTCATGTTGGTCTGGGTGCCGCTGCCGGTCTGCCACACCACCAGGGGGAACTCGTCGTCCCACTTCCCCGCCCGGATCTCCCGGCAGGCGGCGGCGACGGCCCGGGCCTGGGCCTCGGACAGCTTGCCCACCTCCGCGTTTGCCCAGGCGCAGGCTTCCTTTAAATAGGCGAAAGCGGCGATGATCTCCTTCGGCTGGCGCTCGCCGCCGATCTTGAAATTTTCAAAGCTGCGCTGGGTCTGGGCGCCCCAGTGGTGGTCCGCCGGAACGGCGATCTCGCCCATGGTGTCGTGTTCGATGCGGGTGTTCATGTCGGTAATCCCCCATTTGTCTGAAATTCGCTTTTCATTATATAGGCAAGCCCCGGCAAACGCAAGACGCGTTTGCCGGGACCCGGGCCATTTCTCCGCTCTCACTTCGCCCCGGCCACGCCGTAGGGCTTGTATGTAGAGGTCAGCACCTTTTCAAACACCGGCGCGTCGGGCTTTTCAATGCGCTTGAGGATCTGCTCCCCGGCGGCGCGGCCCAGCTCCTCCACCGGCTGGATGATGCAGTCCATCTGGTCGGAATAAAGCTGATAAAAGTTGGAATCATAATCCACGAAGCTGACCAGGTCGATGTCCTTGGACAGCCGGATGCCCTTCTCCTGCAGATAGAAGATGGTCTCCGAGGCCATCAGGCCCTGGCAGACGATGACGGCGTCGCAGTTCTGCTCCAGCAGCTCGTCCAGGCAGGCCTGGGCGCTGTTCTCCATGGAGTCGCCGTAGCGGATCAGGCCCTCCTCCTGGGCAAGGCCGCAGTCCGCCACCGCCTCCCGGTAGGCGGAGATGCGCTCCTTGGTGGAGGACAGCCGGGGCAGGCCGCCGATGATGCCCACCCGCTTGGCCCCCTTGCCCGCCAGCCGGCAGACGGAGCGATAGATGGGCTGGAAGTTGGACACGCAGATGGAGGAGTACTTCTTGGCCTCGAAGGTCCGGTCCACCAGCACCACCGGGAAGCCGGCGGGGATCAGCTCGTCAAAGCGGTCGAAGTCCTCCATGGTGCTGGCCACCAGCAGGCCGTCCACCAGGCCCGCGGTCAGCAGGCGGAGGTTGGTCTCCTCCCGGCCGCTGTCCTCCTTGGTGTTGGCGATGATCAGGTGGTAGCCGTGGGCGGAGAGATAGTTCTCGACTGACTCGATCATGGTGCCGAAGAACTTGTTGGAGATATCCGGCACGATGAAGCCGATGGTCTTCTTCTTTCCCGTGCGGAAGCTGCGGGCGGAGGCGTCCGGCGTGTAGCCCAGCTCCGCGATGGCCTGATAGACCTTCTCCTTCGTCTCATTGGAGACGTAACGGGTGTTGTTGATGGTGTGGGACACGGTGGCGGTGGACACACCCGCCAGCCGGGCCACGTCGCTGATGGTCACTTTCATATCGTCGTTCCTTTTTTTGCGCAAATCCGAATCGGGTTGCGTAATCAATTAGCTCATGGACAGTATAGGGCAATTCCATGGAATCCGTCAAGGGTTTTTTCGACTTCTTTTGGTGAAAGTTCTGTGAATTTTGCTAATTTATTATCAAAAATCCACAACTTAATTTTCCGATTGTTATCTGAAATGACAATTGCCAAAAAGTTATCATTGTGATACTATACTTCTGGAAAATCGATTAGGCAAATCGTTTACGCAATCGTTTTGACAGTTATTCCACGGATTCAAATTTTGAAAGGAGTTCTTTTCTTATGAAAGCCAAAATCGGTATCAATGGTTTCGGCCGCATTGGCCGCCTCGTCTTCCGCGCCGCCCTGACCCATGACGATGTTGAGGTCGTCGGCCTGAACGACCCCTTCATGAATCCCGAGTATATGGCCTATATGCTGAAGTACGACAGCGTGCACGGCAAGTTCCCCGGCGAGGTCAAGGCCGAGGACGGCGCCCTGATCGTCGACGGCAAGAAGTACCCCGTTTTCACCGCCATGGACGTCAAGGACATCCCCTGGGCCTCCGTCGGCGCTGAGTATATCTGCGAGTGCACCGGCAAGCACCTGAGCAAGGACCTGTGCCAGGGCCACATCGACGCCGGCGCCAAGCACGTCGTCATGGGCGCTCCCTCCAAGGACGACACCCCGATGTTCGTCATGGGCGTCAACAACAACAAGTACACCTCTGACATGACCTTCGTGTCCAACGCCTCCTGCACCACCAACTGCCTGGCTCCCATCGCCAAGGTCCTGAACGACAAGTTCGGCATCGTCGAGGGTCTGATGACCACCGTGCACTCCGTCACTCCCACCCAGAAGCTGCTGGACGGCGCTTCCCTGAAGGATTGGCGCGGCGGCCGTGC
>CABSFC010000121.1 GCA_902476875.1 uncultured Oscillibacter sp.
TCCGGCCGCTCGGTCCATATGGGTTTTTCCGCCTGTCAGGAGAGAGGGTCCCGGCTGAAGCTCACCGTGATGACGTACGCCTCATAACCGTACCGCGTATATTCCTCCGGGTGGTCTAAGACCTCCGCCGGGTCGTACAGGATGATGGTATCCTCCGGGGTAAACACCTGCATGGCCAGCGGGATCTCCGCCTCATAGGCGATCTCCGTCCGCTTGCGCAGCACGCTGGTCCCCCGGCCCAGGCCGCTCGTCTCCGGCTCCTCTCCCGTGTCCTTCTCATACGCGGAGGAGTCGCCGGTGCGCTTGCTCTGGACCGCGACCCGCAGTCCGGTCCGCAGGTCGTCAAAGTCCAGGATGAGCCGGCCCTCGGCGTCGGAAAACGCCAGGCTTCCGCCGCCGGACGCCGGGCTCCACGCGCCTTCCACCAGCTGATAGACCTGGAACTGTGCGCTCTGCAGCGTGTCATCCACGGAAAAATCGAACATACAATGCCTGATGTCCCTGTCCAACAGATCAACGATCTTCTCCTCTTCCTCTGTCAGCTGCGCGGGCTCAATATACATGGTATCCCCCGATGTTCCCCCACAGCCGCAGAGTCCGATGACAGCAAGCAGCGTCAGCAGGATCACCAGCTTCTTTTTCATGGCCGCCCTCCTGAAATTTCGATGTTCGGCTTCATTCTATCATATGCGGTGCCGTATGGCAATCCATTGTCAAAAGAGGTCCGGGCCTTTGGCCCGGACCTCCTGATCGAAATTTACTTGTGGGGCACGTGCCAGATGTTTTCGGCGTACTCCGCCACGGCCCGGTCGGCGGCGAAGATGCCGCTGCGGGCGATGTTATGCAGGCTCATGCGGTTCCACCGCAGGGTGTCGGCGTAGGTCCTGGCCATGCGGTCCTCGGCCTCGCAGTAGGCCTGGAAATCCGCCAGCAGCAGATACTCGTCGGCGGGGCTTCCGCCGGCGCCGAACAGCAGCCGCTGGTACAGGTCGTCGTAGCTGACGCCGTCCCGGAAGCCGGCGCGCAGAGCGTCCAGGCAGCGGTGCAGAACCGGGTCCCGGTTGTACAGCCGCTGGGGGACGTAGCCCTCCCGCTTCAGCTGGGTGACCTCGTCGGCGTGGAGGCCGAAGAGGAACATGTTCTCATCGCCCAGGACCTCGTGCATCTCCACGTTGGCGCCGTCCAGGGTGCCGATGGTCAGGGCGCCGTTCATCATGAACTTCATGTTGCCAGTGCCGCTGGCCTCCTTGCCGGCGGTGGAGATCTGTTGGCTGACCTCGCTGGCGGGCATCAGCCGCTCCGCCAGGGACACCCGGTAGTTCTCCAGGAACACCACCTGCAGCTTGTCGCGGCAGATGGGGTTGTGGTCGATCTCGTCCGCCAGGGAGTTGATCAGCCGGATGATGCGCTTGGCCACCGCGTAGCCGGGGGCCGCCTTGGCACCAAACAGGAAGGTGTGGGGCTGGGTGACGGCGTTGGGGTCGTCCCGCAGCTTCTGGTACAGGGCGATGATATGCAGCACGTTCAAAAGCTGGCGCTTATACTCATGGAGGCGCTTGGACTGCACGTCGAAGATGGCGTCTGGGTTCAGGACGACGCCCCGGGTCTTCTTGGCGTAGACCGCGAAATCCTCCTTGTTCTGGCGCTTGATGGCCGCCAGACGCTCCAGCACGGCCTTGTCGTCGGCGTAAGCGTCCAGCTTCTGGAGGGCCAGGGGCTCCGTCAGATACGCGTCCCCGCCGGCCAGCTCCCGGATCAGGGCGTCCAGGCCGGGGTTGATCTCGCTGAGCCAGCGGCGGTGGTCGATGCCGTTGGTGACGTTCTGGAACTTCCACGGCTCCATGCCGCAGGCGTCCTTGAACACGTCCTTTCGCAAAATCTCAGAGTGCAGGCCGGAGACGCCGTTGACCGCCATGCCGCCGGCGATGCACAGGTTGGCCATGCGGACCTCGCTGCCCCAGATGATGGCCATGGCCTGGGTCTTGCCGGGGTCGTGGTAGAAATTCTCCACCTTCTCCTGCCAGCGGCGGGAGATCTCCTGAATGATCTGCCAGATGCGGGGCAGCAGGGTCTGCATCAGCTCCTGGGGCCAGCGCTCCAGCGCCTCCGCCAGAACGGTGTGGTTGGTGTAGGCCACGGACTTGGTGGTGATCTCCCACGCCTCGTCCCAGTCCATGCCGGCCTCGTCGATGAAGATGCGCATCAGCTCGGGGACCACCAGGGCGGGGTGGGTGTCGTTGATCTGGATGACGTTCTTCTCGTGGAAGTTCTTCAGCGTGCCGTAGGTGTCCAGGTGCTTGGTGGCGATGGACTGGACCGTGGCGGACACAAAGAAGTACTGCTGCTTCAGGCGCAGGGACTTGCCCTCGTAGTGGTTGTCCTCGGGGTACAGGACCTTGGCGATGGTCTCCGCCATGGCCGCTTCCTCCGCCGCTTTCAGGTACTCGCCCCGGGAGAACAGGGACATATCCACCGGCTTGGTGGAACGGGCGTCCCACAGGCGCAGGGTGTTGACGTGGTTGGTGTCATAGCCCGCCACCACCATGTCGCAGGGAACAGCCATAACAGTGGTGGCGTTTTCGTTGACGATGTGCAGATGACCGTCGTCCCAGAACTCCCGGAGGGTGCCGCCGAAGTGGACCTCCTGGGCCTCCTCGGGTTTGGGCAGCAGCCACGCGGAGCCAATGCCCTTCCAGTCGTCGGGCAGCTCCACCTGCTGGCCCTCCACGATCTTCTGCTTGAAGATGCCCAGCTCATAGCAGATGGAGTAGCCTGTGGCGGGAATCTCCAGGGTGGTCATGGAGTCCAGATAGCAGGCGGCCAGACGGCCCAGGCCGCCGTTGCCCAGGCCCGCGTCCGGCTCGATCTCGAAGATGTCCGCCGCCTTGAAGCCAAGGTGCTCCAGCGCCTCTTTCAGCTGAGGCAGAACGTTCAGATTATAGGCGTTCTTCATCAGGCTGCGGCCCATCAGGAACTCCAGAGACAGGTAGTGGACCTGCTTCTTGTGCTGGCGGCGGGTCTGCTTGTTGGTCTCCACGCCGCGGATGGCCATCACGTCCCGGAGTACCAGGGCGCTGGCCTTCATCATCTCCTGATCGGTGGCCTCCTCCGGCGTCTTGCCAAAGTTCAGCATCAGTTTGGCGGTAAGTGCTTCTTCCAGGGTTTTTGTGGTATATGGTGTCATAGAGGTTCCTTACTCTGCCGCGTCCTTCTTCGGCTTGGCGGCAGGCCCTTTCTTTGTGGTTTTCTCTTTTTTCCCGGCGGTCTTCGCGGCCGCCTTGGCGGCGGGCTTTTTGGCCGCCGTTTTTTTCTCGGTGGTCTTCTTCGCGGCAGGCTTCCGCGTGGGCTTCTTCACCGGCTCCTCGGCGGGCGCGGGCTCCTCGGCGGCAGGCGCCTCCACGGGCGCGGGCTCTTCAACAGGGGCGGGCGTCTCGGCGGGAGCTTCCACAGCCGCGGGAGCCTCTTCAGCAGCCGGGCTCTCCACGGGCGCGGCGGGCTCCTCCGCCACACGCCAGGGCTGGCCGGTGATGCCCGCGTAGATGCGCAGATACTCCTTGGCGCTGCGGGCCCAACTGAAGTCGCACTCCATGGCCCGCTTCCGCAGGCGGCCGAAAGCGTCGGGGTAGTCCTTGTACAGGTACACGGCCTCCCGGATGACATACAGCATGTCGCCGCTGGCGTAGTTGGCAAAGGTGAAGCCGTTGCCGGCGTCCCGCCAGGACTCGTAGGGCTGGACGGTGTCCTTCAACCCGCCGGTCTCCCGGACGATGGGCACCGTGCCGTAGCGCATGGCGATCATCTGGCTCAGGCCGCAGGGCTCGCTCTTGGAGGGCATCAGGAACAGGTCCGCGCCGGCGTAGATGGCCATGGACAGCTCCTCGTTGTAGTCCAGGCGCACCGCCATCCGGCCATTGTACTGCTGGGCGGCCCAGTGGAAGAACTCCTCGTACTTCCGGTCGCCCTTGCCCAGAAGGACCAGCTGCATCGGAAGTTCCATCATATCATGAAGTATTTCACAAATCAAGTCCAAACCCTTGTGAGAGACCAGACGGCTGACGATGGCCACGATGGGCACATGGGGGTCCTCCCGCAGGCCCATCAGCCGCTGGAGGGCCGTCTTGTCGGCGTCCTTGCCGGACATGTCCGCCGCGGAGAAGTGGGTGCCGATGCGGGGGTCGGTCTCGGGGTCGTACAGCTTCATGTCGATACCGTTGAGCACGCCGGAGAGCTTATACTCGCACTGGCGCATGATGTTCTCCAGCCGGTGGGCGAAATAGGCCATCTTCAACTCGTTGGCGTAGGTGGGAGACACGGCGTTGATGGCGTCGGCGCACAGGATCGCGCCCTTCAGCAGGTTCACGTCGCCGTCCATCAGGATGGTGCCGTCGGCGGCCCAGCCGTAGTCCAGGCCGAACAGGTCGCCCAGGGTCTCCTTGCCGTAGCGGCCCTGGTACTCGATGTTGTGGATGGTCAGCGCCGTCTTGATGGAGCGGTACCGCTCCTCCCGCACGCCGTCGTCCTTCAGATAAATGGGGACCAGGGCGGTCTGCCAGTCATTGCAGTGGATGACCTCCGGCCAGAACTTCATCCGGGGCAGCATCTTCACCACGGCCCGGGAGAAGAAGCCGAACCGCTCGCCGTCGTCCATGTAGCCGTACAGGTCGGGGCGGTTGAAGTACTGCTCGTTGTCCAGGAAGTACCAGGTCACGCCGTCCTTCTCCAGGGAGAACAGGCCGCAGTAGCTGTGCCGCCAGGCCAGGTCCACATAGTCGTAGCACTCAAAGTTCAGCTGGTCGCCGAACTTCTCCCTGACCCGCCGGTACAGGGGCAGCACCACGGCCACCTCGGCGCCCTCCGCCGCCAGGGCGGGGGGCAGGGAGCCGGCCACGTCCGCCAGGCCGCCGGTCTTGCAAAACGGTACCGCCTCGCTGGTCGCATACAAAATCTTCATTTTCATAAACTCCTTTCATCTGTTGAGGGAGCTTTCCAATCTCTCCGCTCTTCCCCGGTCACGGGGACAAACCACAAGGGGGAGCAAGCTCCCCCTTGCAGGCATCAAACCTTACTGCCCTTGGCCAGGACCAGCGGATAGGTGCCGTGGCCCATCAGGGTGCGGTCCGGCAGAATCTCCACATCCTTGTCCGCGATGACATACGCCAGCTGGGCGTTGCTGTGGACCATGGTCTCCTTGAACAGCACGCAGTTGCGGACCGTGGCGCCGGCCTCCACCACCACGCCAGGGAACAGGACGGAGTTCTCCACCGTGCCCTCGATGCGGCAGCCGTCGGCCACCAGGGAGTTGACGCAGCGGCCCTCGGCGCCCACATAGGTGGACGCCCGGTCCGTGCTCTTGCTGCGGATGGGCCGCGCGGGCGTGAACAGCTCCGCCCGGATGGCGGGGTCCAGCAGCTGCATACTGCGGTCATAGTACTCCTGCACGGAACGGATCTGGGCCGCGAAGCCGCTCCAGATATAGCAGCGCAGGTTCAGGGTGTCCTTCCGGGCCTGGAGCACGTCTCGGCGCCAGCTGAACTGGTCCTTGCCGGAGCAGTCGTCCACCAGCTCCTTCAAAAGCTCGGTGGAGAGGATGTAGACCTCCAGCCCCCGGTAGCCCCGGGGCCGGTTGAGGCGGAACAGGACCTCCGTGACGCGGCCCTCGCTGTTTTTCTCGAAATAGGTTCCGTCGTCGGTGGCGAAGCTGTCGTTGCCGCAGACCACGGTGATGTCCGCGCCGGACTTGACGTGGCTCTCATAGATGTCGTCCAGGGGCAGATTCACCACCAGGTCGCCGTCCATCAGCGCCACATAGTCCTGCCGGATGGTGTCCAGATAGGAGCGGACGCCCGCCAGGGCCTCGATCTTGCCCCGGAAGGGCATGACGCCCCAGTCCTTCTGATAGTTGAAGGGCGGCAGCAGCCGCAGGCCGCCGCGCTTGCGGCTCAGGTCCCACGCCTTGCCGGTGCCCAGGTGGTCCAGCAGGCTCTGATACTGGCCGTGGAGCACGATGCCCACGTCCGTTGCCCCGGCGTTCACCAGGTTGGACAGGGCGAAGTCCACCGCCCGGTACCGTCCGCCGAAGGGGATGGAGGACGAAGAGCGGATCTCGCCCAGCTCCCGCAGGTCGTTGCGCTTTTCATAGGAAAAGATGATTCCATGCAGTCCGTTCATTTGGACACCTCCTCACCGTTGCGGTCCAGCATAATGCCGGCCCGGACCTCACGCCCGTCCGCCACTTCGCAGTGGGGCGCCAGGACCGTCAGGCCCCAGGGCGCGTCGCCGGCGGCCTCCGGCGTGCCGCCCACACGGCAGTCCCTGCCGATGCGGCAGTCCTCGCCCAGGATGGCGTATTCCACCACCGCGCCGGGCTCCACCACCACGCCGGGCAGCAGCACGGAGTAGCTGACCCGGGTGCCCTTGCTCACCACCACGTTGGGGGACAGGACGGAGTTCTCCACCGTGCCCTCGATGGTGCTGCCGCGGTTGATGGCGCTGTGGGTCACCTTGGAGTCCTGCCCCAGGAAGGTGGGCGGCGCGTCCACCGTCCGGGCGTAGATGGTCCAGGAGTCGTCCGACAGGTCCAGACCGGACTCGGGGGACAGCATATCCATGTTGGCGTCCCACAGGGACTCCAGCGTGCCCACGTCCTTCCAGTAGCCCGCGAAGCGGTAGGCGGCCATGCGCTCGCCGTTATTCAGCATGGCGGGGATGACGTTCTTGCCGAAGTCGTTCTCGGAGTTGGGGTCCGCCTCGTCCTCGGTCAGGTACTTGCGCAACGCCTTCCAGGAGAAGACGTAAATACCCATGGAGGCCAGGTTGCTCTTGGGCTCCTTGGGCTTTTCGGCGAACTCGGTGATCATGTCGTCCCCGTCCACCGCCATGATGCCGAAGCGGGGCGCCTCCGCCCAGGGCACTTCCATGACGGAGATGGTGCAGGCGGCGTTTGCCTCCTCGTGGCGCTTCACCATTTCGGAGTAGTCCATCTTATAGATATGGTCGCCGGAGAGGATCACCACATAATCGGGGTCATACAGGTCAATGAAGCCGATGTTCTGATAGATGGCGTTGGCGGTGCCCTTGTACCAGGTGCCGCCCTTGCTGCCC
>CABSFC010000122.1 GCA_902476875.1 uncultured Oscillibacter sp.
CGGGTCATCAACCGCAACAACCGCCTCAAGCGCCTGATCCAGCTGAACGCCCCCGACATCATCGTCCGCAACGAGAAGCGGATGCTGCAGGAGGCCGTGGACGCCCTGATCGACAACGGCCGCCGGGGCCGTGCCGTCACCGGCGCCAACAACCGGGCGCTGAAGTCCCTCAGCGACCTGCTGAAGGGCAAGCAGGGCCGCTTCCGCCAGAACCTGCTGGGCAAGCGCGTGGACTACTCCGGCCGCTCCGTCATCGTGGTCGGCCCCGAGCTGAAGATCTACCAGTGCGGCGTGCCCAAGGAGATGGCCGTGGAGCTGTTCCGTCCCTTCATCATGAAGAAGCTGGTGGAGGACGGCACCGCCAACAACATCAAGTCCGCCAAGAAGATGGTGGATAAGGGCGTCACCGAGGTGTGGGACGCCCTGGATGTCATCATCAAGGACCACCCCGTCATGCTGAACCGCGCCCCGACCCTGCACCGCCTGGGCATCCAGGCCTTTGAGCCGGTGCTGGTGGATGGCCGCGCGCTGAAGCTGCACCCCCTGAACTGTACCGCTTTCAACGCCGACTTCGACGGCGACCAGATGGCCATCCACGTGCCCCTGAGCGCCGAGGCCCAGGCCGAGGCCCGCATCCTGATGCTCTCCGCCAACAACCTGCTCCGGCCCCAGGACGGCGGCCCCGTCACCGTTCCCACCCAGGACATGGTGTTGGGCTCCTATTACCTGACCATGGACCGCATGGGCAAGGCGGAGAAGGGCGCCGAGACCATCTGGTGCGAGGACCCCGGCGACACCGGCCTGCCCGCCCAGTCCGTGGTGGACGCCGACGAGTTCCTGGCCGCCAACGCGGCCCTCGCCAAGGACCAGAAGAGGGCCTCTTATCGGCCCCTGCATGTCTACGGCAATGAGGACGAGGCCCTGATGGCCTACAACGAGCACGCCATCGGCCCCCACTGCCCCATTCTGGTGCGCCGCCGCCTGACGGTGGACGGCGTGGAGCACACCCGCGTGGTGGAGATCACCCCGGGCCGCATCATCTTCAACCAGAACATTCCCCAGGACCTGGGCTTTGTGGACCGCTCCGACCCCGCCCACATCTGCGACTACGAGGTCACCTTCACCTGCGGCAAGAAGCAGCTGGGCCAGATCGTGGACCGCACCATCAACAAGCACGGCTTCACCGTGGCCGCCGAGGTGCTGGACGCCGTGAAGGCCACCGGCTACCACCACTCCACCCTGGCCGCCATCACCGTCTCCATCGCGGATATGTCCATCCCCCCCAAGAAGTACGAGATGGTCGCCGCCTCCGAGCAGAAGGTGCTGGACATTGAAAATCAGTACAAGATGGGCTTCATGACCGACCACGAGCGCTACAAGCAGGTGGTGCAGGTCTGGGAGAAGACCACTGAGGATGTCTCCACCGCCCTGCAGGAGAACCTGGACCGCTACAACCCCATCTTCATGATGGCGGACTCCGGCGCCCGCGGCTCCATGAAGCAGATCCGTCAGCTGGCCGGTATGCGCGGCCTGATCGCCAACACCGCCGGCAAGACCATCGAGATCCCCATCAAGGCCAACTACCGCGAGGGCCTGACCGCCCTGGAGTACTTCATCTCCAGCCGCGGCGCCCGCAAGGGCCTGGCCGACACCGCCCTGCGTACCGCCGACTCCGGTTATCTGACCCGCCGCATGGTGGACGTCTCCCAGGATGTCATCATCCGGGAGGAGGACTGCCATGTCACCCATGGCATCAAGGTCTCCGAGATCAGCGAGAACGGCCAGGTCATTGAAAAGTTCTCCGACCGTCTCCACGGCCGCTATCTGGTGGGCAACGTGGTGGACGCCGAGACCGGCGAGCTGCTGATCCCCAACACCCGGCTGATGATGGCCGGGGACGCCAAGCTGCTGGAGACCCGCCACTGGGTCCAGGAGAACCCCCGGGAGGGCGACCACTGCGAGTTCAATCCCGCCACTGACGAGCATCCCACCGTCATGATCCGCACCGTCCTGACCTGCAAGGCCCACAGCGGCGTTTGCGCCAAGTGCTACGGCATGAACCTGGCCACCCAGCAGCCCGTGGGCCCCGGCGAGGCGGTGGGCATCATCGCCGCCCAGTCCATCGGCGAGCCCGGCACCCAGCTGACCATGCGTACCTTCCACACCGGCGGTCTGGCCGGCGGCGACATCACTCAGGGCCTTCCCCGTGTCGAGGAGCTGTTCGAGGCCCGGAAGCCCAAGCGGATGGCCACGCTGGCCGAGATCGGCGGCAAGGTCCGCTTCGAGGAGGCCAGCAAGGGAAGCCTCCTGAACATCATCGTCACCGCCGACGACGGCGACACCCGCACCTACGCGGTGCCCCACACCGGATTGCAGGTGAAGGACGGCGACACCATCGCCGCCGGCACCCAGCTGACCTACGGCGCGCTGAACCCCCACGATGTGCTCCGCATCCGGGGCGCCGACGCCGTGTACAACTACCTGATCCAGGAGGTCCTGCGGGTGTACCGCCAGCAGGGCGTGGATATCAACGATAAGCACATCGAGGTCATCGTCCGCCAGATGATGCGCAAGGTCCGTCTGGAGGACGCCGGCGACACCAAGCTGCTGGACGGCTCCATGGTGGACGTTCTGGAGCTGGACGACGCCAACGAGGAGATCGACCGCCGCAACGCCGCCGGGGAGACCCAGGAGAACGGCGAGCCTCTGCGCAAGGCCGTGGGCACCCAGCTGCTGATGGGCATCACCAAGGCGTCCCTGGCCACCGACTCCTTCCTGTCCGCGGCCTCCTTCCAGGAGACCACCAAGGTCCTGACCGAGGCCGCCATCAAGGGCAAGGCGGACCACCTCCAGGGCCTGAAGGAGAATGTCATCATCGGAAAGCTGATTCCCGCCGGTACCGGCCTCCAGGCTTACCACACCTTCGCCGAGGAGCTGGTGCCCGAGGCGGCGCCCGCCGCGGAGGAGATCCCCGCGTTCGAGGACTGATTTTAAAGCCATGCCCAAGGGCGGTCGCGATTTCGCGGCCGCCCTTTGCATGAAAAACCGGACAAAGCACGCGGATTCCGGGAAAAACGGTAAAACTTTCAGAATATGAAAAATAAAAATCCGTTTGCGGGAAATGCTTGACGATTGAAGCCGTCTATGTTATAATTCCCAAATGCGCGGGTATGTTCCGCGAATTTTGCCATGCGTATCAGGAGGAATCCCCGTGATCACGGAACTCGCTTCCCAGGAGAAGGTCGTCGGCGTGAAGCAGTCCCGCAAGGCGATCCGGGAGGGCCGGGCAAAGCGGGTGTATCTCGCCAGCGACGCCGACCCCGCCATTACAGAGCCCGTGGGCGCTGTCTGCGCCGCCGCCGGCATCCCCGTGGAGAGCGGCTGCACCATGGCTCAGCTGGGCCGTGCCTGCGGCATCACCGTGGGCGCGTCCGTGGTGGCTGTCTTATCTGAGTAATTTTTGGTTTTTTCGGAATAGCCTCCCGGCTTTCCGCAAAAAATAGAGGCTGTCCGCCCTGAGCGGCTGTCAGAAATATGAAAAGAAAGGAGAAATTCAATGCCTACTTTTAACCAGCTGGTCCGTAAAGGAAGAGAACAGGCTACCTACAAGTCCACTTCTCCCGCTCTGCAGTTCGGTCTGAACACCCTGAAGACCAAGACCACCAATCTGCCTTCTCCCCAGAAGAGAGGCGTCTGCACCGCCGTGAGAACCGCGACCCCCAAGAAGCCCAACTCCGCTCTGCGTAAGATCGCCCGTGTGCGTCTGACCAACGGCTACGAGGTCACCGCCTATATCCCCGGCGTGGGCCACTCCCTGCAGGAGCACTCCGTGGTCATGATCCGCGGCGGCCGTGTCAAGGACCTCCCCGGCGTCCGTTACCACATCATCCGCGGCACTCTGGACACCCAGGGCGTTTCCGGCCGTATGCAGAGCCGTTCCAAGTACGGCGCCAAGCGTCCCAAGCAGAAGTAAGTTCTGCGAAACACTGAAAGCTTTGCCGAATAGGTTTATATATATGATGGTACAGACCTCTTTGGCAGGCATACACGGAAGGCTGAAATACGCCTTTTGAGTACCTATGAGATCATAGAATATTATGAAGGAGGGAAGCATAGTGCCCAGAAGAGGTAATGTTCCCAAGAGAGAAGTTCTGCCCGATCCCGTCTATGGCTCCATTCTGGTGACCAAGCTTGTCAACAGCGTCATGCTGGACGGCAAGAAGGGTGTGGCGCAGAAGGTGGTCTACGCGGCCTTCGACCAGATCAAGGAGAAGACCGAGAAGGACCCCGTTGAAGTGTTCACCCAGGCTATGGAAAACATCATGCCCAGCCTGGAGGTCAAGGCCCGCCGTGTGGGCGGCGCCAACTATCAGGTCCCCATGGAAGTCCGCCCCGCCCGGCGCCAGACCCTGGGTCTTCGGTGGCTGACCGCGTATGCCCGCGCCCGCAGTGAGCGCACCATGGCCGAGCGTCTGGCCGGCGAGATCATGGACGCCGCCAACAACACCGGTGCCGCGGTCAAGAAGCGCGAAGAGGTCCACAAGCAGGCCGAGGCCAACAAGGCGTTCGCGCACTTCCGCTGGTAAGTTAGGAGAGACAGTATGCCGAGAAAAACAGCTCTTGAAAACACCAGAAACATCGGCATTATGGCGCACATCGATGCAGGCAAGACGACGACCACCGAGCGTATCCTGTTCTACACCGGCGTGAACTATAAAATCGGTGAGACCCATGATGGCACCGCCACCATGGACTGGATGGCCCAGGAGCAGGAGCGTGGTATCACCATCACCTCCGCTGCTACTACCTGCTATTGGTCTGGTTCCAAGAACCAGTTCCCCAAGACCCGTATCAACATCATTGATACCCCGGGCCACGTGGACTTCACCGTTGAGGTCCAGCGTTCCCTGCGCGTGCTGGACGGCTCTGTGACCGTTCTGTGCGCCAAGGGCGGCGTGGAGCCCCAGTCCGAGACTGTGTGGCGCCAGGCCGACAACTACCATGTCCCCCGCATGATCTACGTCAATAAGATGGACATCATGGGCGCGGACTTCTACAACGTGCTGCACATGATCGAGGACCGCCTCAAGTGCAACGCCGTGCCCATCCAGCTCCCCATCGGCAGCGAGGATACCTTCAAGGGCATCATCGACCTGATCGAGATGGACGCTGATATCTACTATGACGACCTGGGCAAGGATATGCGCGTGGAGCCCATCCCCGAGGACATGGTGGATCTTGCCAACGAGTATCATGAGAAGCTGATGGATGCCGTCTCCATGTTCGACGACGAGATCATGGAGGCATACCTTGGCGGCGAGGAAGTTCCCCAGGACAAGATCCGGGCCGCCATCCGCAAGGCCACCATCGCCAACGAGATGGTCCCCGTCACCTGCGGCACCTCTTATAAGAACAAGGGTGTGCAGAAGATGCTGGACGCCATCGTCGACTATATGCCCTCCCCCGTGGACATCCCCCCCATCAAGGGCGTCAACCCCAAGACCGAGGAAGAGGAGGAGCGCCCCTCCGATGACAACGCCCCCTTCTCCGCTCTGGCTTTCAAGATCATGACCGACCCCTATGTGGGCCGTCTGAGCTTCTTCCGCGTGTACTCCGGTCATCTGACCACCGGTTCCACCGTGCTGAACAGCGTCAAGAACCAGAAGGAGCGCATGGGCCGCATCCTGCAGATGCACGCCAACCACCGGGAGGATATCGAGGAGGTCTTCGCCGGAGACATCGAAGCCGCCGTCGGTCTGAAGAACACCACCACCGGCGATACGCTGTGCGATGAGAAGCACCCCATTATCCTGGAGTCCATGGAGTTCCCCGAGCCCGTCATCCGCGTGGCCATCGAGCCCAAGACCAAGGCCGGTCAGGAGAAGATGACCATGGGCCTGATCAAGCTGGCCGAGGAGGACCCCACCTTCAAGACTTACACCGACGAGGAGACCGGGCAGACCATCATCGCCGGCATGGGCGAGCTGCATCTGGAGATCATCGTGGACCGTCTGCTGCGCGAGTTCAAGGTGGAGGCCAACGTCGGCGCTCCCCAGGTCGCCTACAAGGAGACCATCAAGAAGCCGGTGGACCAGGAGACCAAGTACAAGCGCCAAAGCGGCGGTTCCGGCCAGTACGGTCACGTCAAGATCAAGCTGGAGCCCAACGAGTCCGGCAAGGGCTATGAGTTTATCAACGCCGTTGTGGGCGGCGCCATCCCCAAGGAGTTCATCCCCGCTGTCGATGCCGGTATCCGCGGCGCCCTGCAGTCTGGCGTGGTCGCCGGCTTCCCCGTGGTGGACGTCAAGGTCACCCTGTACGACGGCTCCTATCACGAGGTCGACTCCTCCGAAATGGCGTTCAAGATCGCCGGCTCCATGGCTTTCAAGGAGGCCATGCGCAAGGCCGATCCCGTCCTGCTGGAGCCCATCATGAAGGTCAGCGTCATCGCCCCCGACGACTATCTGGGCACCGTGATCGGCGACCTGACCGCCCGTCGCGGCCAGATCCTGGGCCAGGAGGCCCGTCCCGGCGCGCAGCAGGTGGACGCGCTGGTGCCTCTGGCCAACATGTTTGGCTACGCTACCGACCTGCGCTCTTCCACCCAGGGCCGCGGCCAGTACACCATGGAGCCCCACAGCTACTGCGAGCTGCCCAAGAGCCTGCGGGACAAGATTGTGGAGACCCGCACCAAGCACGAGTGATCGAGCCTGGAAAAAGGGATTGATTTTCCCCACGATATACTGTAAAATAAGCAATGCTATGGAAATTCGCATTGCTGCAAGTTGATTTTGTAAATTGATAGGAGGATTTTCAAATGGCTAAGCAGAAATTTGAAAGAACCAAGCCCCATGTCAACATCGGCACCATCGGTCACGTTGACCACGGCAAGACCACCCTGACCGCCGCCATCACCAAGTGGCTGTCCTACCAGGGCAAGGCCGAGTTCGAGGCTTATGACAGCATCGATAAGGCTCCCGAGGAGAAGGAGCGCGGCATCACCATCAACACCGCTCACGTGGAGTATGAGACCGAGAAGCGTCACTATGCCCACGTCGACTGCCCGGGCCACGCCGACTATATCAAGAACATGATCACCGG
>CABSFC010000123.1 GCA_902476875.1 uncultured Oscillibacter sp.
GCGCCGGAGCGGCTGCGATTGGTGACGCCCGGGGGCATCCCGGTGGAGGTGGAGCCGCGGTGCTGCGATCTGGAGAACGGCACCGCCCGCTGCGCTGTGGCCAAGGACGGCGGCGACGACACGGACGTGACCCACGGCCGGCTGATTTTCGCGTCGGTGACGCGGACGGACGCGGGCGTCACCATCGACGGCGGCGAGGGCGTGGGCCGGGTGACGAAGCCCGGACTGGACCAGCCGGTGGGCGCGGCGGCCATCAACCGCGCGCCCCGGCGGATGATCGCCGCGGCGGTGGAGGAGGTCTGCGCGGCGACCGGCTATGGCGGCGGACTGTCCGTGGTGATCTCCGTGCCGGACGGGGCGGAGCTGGCCCGGAAGACCTTCAACCCCATGCTGGGCATCGAGGGCGGCATTTCCATCCTGGGGACCTCGGGCATCGTGGAGCCCATGAGCGAGCGGGCCATTGTGGACACCATCGCGGTGGAGGAGCACCAGGCGGCGGTGTCCGGTGCCAGACACCTGTTACTGACGCCGGGGAATTACGGCCTGGATTTCCTGCGGGCCGCCGGGCTGGACGATCAGGGGATCCCCTGTGTCAAGTACTCCAATTTTGTGGGCGACGCCCTGGACATCGCGGTGACCGAGGGCTTTCAGAGCGTGCTGCTGGTGGGGCACATCGGCAAGCTGGTGAAGGTGGCGGGCGGCGTGATGAACACCCACTCCAAATGGGCGGACTGCCGGCGGGAGCTGTTCTGCGCCCACGCGGCACTCTGCGGAGGGGACCGGGCGCTGTGCGAAAGACTGATGGACGCGGTGACGACAGACGGGTGCGTCGCGGCGCTGGACGGGGCGGGATTGCGGGAGGCGGTGCTGAAAAGCCTGCTGGCGGCCATCCAGACCCATCTGGAGCGCCGGACGGCGGGCGCGCTCCAGGTGGGAGCCGTCGTATTTTCCAATGAATACGGTCCGCTGGGGCAGACAGTGACCGTGGAGGAGATCATGAGACAATGGAGGCAGGCATGAAGCAAGGCGTTTTTTACGGCGTGGGCATCGGCCCCGGAGACCCGGAGCTGCTGACACTGAAGGCGGTGCGGGTGCTGGAGCGATGCCCGGTCATCGCGGCGCCCAGGACCAGGGGCGGCGGGATGCTGGCGATGGAGATCGCCTCCGGCGCGGTGGACCTGGGCGGAAAAACCGTGGTCCCGCTGGACTTCGTCATGGAGCGGGACCGGGAGCGGCAGCGGGCGTCCCACCGGGCGGCGGCGGACGCTGTGGAAGCGTATCTGGCCCGGGGGCTGGATGTGGCGATGCTGAACCTGGGGGATGTCTCCATCTACGCCACCTACTCCTATCTGATGGAGCTCCTGCGGGACCGGGGGTATGAGACGGTCATGGTCCCCGGCGTGCCCAGCTTCTGCGCGGTGGCGGCCCGGTTGGGCGTCAGCCTGACGGGGATGGACACCGCGCTGCACATCGCCCCCGGCAGCGCTTCTCTGAAGGACACGCTGTCCCTGCCGGGGACCAGGGTGCTGATGAAGTCCGGGCGGCAGATGCCCACTGTACTGGCGGCCCTGGCGGAGCGTGGCGCGCTGGATAAGAGCATGATGGTCCGGAACTGCGGGCTGCCGGGGGAGGCGGTGTATCCGGACCTGTCCCGGGAGACGCCGCCGGAGAACCTGGGCTATTTTTCCACCGTGATCGTAAAGGAGTGACGGCGAGATGGTACACTTTGTGGGCGCGGGACCCGGCGCGCCGGACCTGATCACCCTACGGGGGGCGGCGCTGCTGAAGGCGGCGGATGTCGTCATCTATGCCGGGAGCCTGGTGAACCCGGCGCTGCTGGAGCTGGCAAGGGAGGACTGCGCCATCCACAACAGCGCCGTCATGACGCTGGAGGAGGTGCTGGCGGTGATGGAGCAGGCGGAGGCGGCGGGGAAAACCACCGTCCGCCTGCATACCGGCGACCCCTGCGTCTACGGCGCCATCCGGGAGCAGATGGACGCCCTGGACGCCCTGGGCATCGCCTATGACGACACGCCGGGGGTCTCCAGCTTCTGCGGCGCGGCGGCGGCGCTGTGCGCCGAATACACGCTGCCCGGCGTCAGCCAGAGCGTGATCCTCACCCGGCTGGCGGGCCGGACGCCGGTGCCCGAGGCGGAGGGACTGGCCTCGCTGGCCGGACACGGGGCGTCCATGGCCGTCTTCCTCTCCGGCGGCATGCTGGAGCAGGTGCAGCGGGAGCTGTTGAAGGGCGGCGCCTACACGGAGCGGACCCCCGCCGCCCTGGTGTACAAGGCCACCTGGCCGGAGGAGACCGTCGTGCGCTGCACCGTGGGCACCCTGGCCCAGGCGGGGGCGCGGGCGGGCATCCGCAAAACGGCCCTGGTGCTGGTGGGGGATTTCCTGGACGCGCCCTACGAGAAGAGCAGGCTCTACGACGCGGCGTTCACCACCGAGTACCGGGAGGGCAAAAAATGAGGGAGCAGAGCATCGCGTTTTTGTCCTTTTCCGAAAAGGGCGGGGCGCTGGCGGAGCGGCTGCGCCGCGTTTTGGGCGGTACGGCGGTCTGCGCCCACGGCGTGGAGGGGTTCTCCCTGCCGGACTGGACGCGGGAGGCGTTTGCCGCTAACGGCGCGCTGGTGTTTGTGGGCGCGGTGGGCATCGCCGTCCGGGCCGTGGCGCCGTATCTCAGGAGCAAGGCCACGGACCCGGCGGTGGTGGCGGTGGACGAGTGCGGCCGGTTTGCCGTTCCGGTGGTGTCCGGCCACCTGGGCGGGGCCAACGACCTGGCCCGGGCCATCGCGGCGGCCTGCGGCGCCACCGCCGTCGTCACCACGGCGACAGACGCCAACGGCCTGTTCGCCGTGGACGAGTGGGCAAGACGGCAGGACTGCGCTGTGGTGAATCCGCGCAATATAAAAGACATTTCCGCCAGGATACTGGCCGGAGAGACCGTTTCCATCCGCTCCGCATGGCCGATCACGGGCGAGCCTCCGGCGAGCGTGACGCTGACGGAGGGGCCGGCCTGGGACGTTCTGGTGGACGTTCACAGGCGGCGGGGCCGGGGGCTGTGCCTGGTCCCCCGGGCACTGGTGCTGGGCGTCGGCTGCCGCCGGGGGACGGAGCGGGAGGCGCTGGAGGCGGCCTTTTCCAGACTGTGCGGGGAGCTGGAGCTGTGGCCGGAGGCCGTCCGCGGGGCGGCGACCATCGACCGCAAGGCGGACGAGCCGGGGCTGCTGGCCTTCTGCGCCGCCCACGGCTGGCCGCTGACGGTCTATTCCCCGGAGGAGCTGCGGCGGGCGGAGGGGGCCTTCACCGCCTCCGCCTTTGTGGAGCGGCAGGTGGGCGTGGACAATGTCTGCGAGCGCGGCGCGGTATTGTCGGCGGGAGGACCGCTGTTTGCGGGAAAACACGCTGGCGGAGGCGTGACCATGGCCCTGGCCTGGAAGCCCTTCCGCCTGGATTGGAGGTGGCGGGATGCGTAAAGTCTATGTGGTGGGGCTGGGCCCCGGCGATAGCCGGTATCTGACGGCGGAGGCCCAGGCGGCGCTGGACGCGGCAGACGCGCTGTGCGGCTACAACGTGTATGTGGACCTGGTGGCCCCGCTGTACCCGGGGAAGGAGACTTACACAACGCCCATGACACGGGAGATCGACCGCTGCCGGTGGGCGCTGGAGACAGCGCGGACCGGCCGGACGGTGGCCCTGGTGTGCAGCGGCGACGCGGGGGTCTACGGCATGGCAAGCCCGGTGCTGGAGCTGGCTCCGGCGTACCCGGAGGTGGAGGTGGAGGTCGTGGCGGGCGTCACGGCGGCGCTCTCCGGCGGAGCGGTTCTGGGCGCGCCGCTGGGGCATGACTTCTGCGTCATCTCCCTGTCAGACCTGCTGACGCCCTGGGAGGTCATCGAGCGCCGCCTGGAGTGCGCGGCGGCGGGGGATTTCGCCGTCTGCCTGTACAACCCCAGCTCCAGGAAGCGGAAGGACCACCTGCGGCGGGCCTGCGAGATCCTGCTGCGGACCCGCGGCGGCGGCACAATCTGCGGCTGGGTGCGGAACATTGGCCGGGAGGGACAGCGCCGCAAGGTCCTGCCGCTGTCCGCCCTGCCGGAGGAGGAGCTGGACATGTTTACCACCGTGTTCATCGGCTCCTCTCAAACCCGGGACCTGGCGGGCCGCATGGTGACGCCGAGAGGCTACGAAAAGCCATGAAGATTTTGATTTTCGGCGGCACCACCGAGGGCCGCGCCCTCTCCCACCTGCTGGCGGAGAAGGGGGCGGAGGTCACCGTCTGCGTCGCCACGGACTACGGCAGGGAGGAACAGGGCGATGTTCCCGGCGTCACGGTCCTGACGGGCCGCAGGACGCCGGAGGAAAAGCGGGCGCTGCTGCGTGGCTGCGATTTGTGCGTGGACGCCACCCATCCCTATGCCGTGGAGGTGACGAAGAGCGTCCGGGCGGCCTGCGCGGAAGCGGGCGTGCCTTACCGCCGCCTGCTGCGGGGACAGGGCGGCGAGCTGGATGCCGATACCGTGGTGGTGGACAGCGCGGCGGAGGCGGCGGAGCTGCTGGCGAAGACGGAGGGAAATATTCTGCTGACCACCGGCGCGAAGGAGCTGGGGGCGTTTTCGATGCTGGAGCCGTCCCGCCTGTTTGCCCGGGTCCTGCCCACCCACGAGAGCCTCGCCGCCTGCGAGGCGGCGGGCATCCCCCACCGCAACATCCTGGCCATGCAGGGCCCCTTTTCCCAGGAGCTGAACGAGGCGCTGCTCCGTCAGTTCCGCATCGCCGCCCTGGTCACCAAGGACGGCGGGAAGGTTGGGGGGTTTCCCGAAAAGGTCCTGGCGGCCCGGCGCACCGGCGTCAGGCTGATTCTGATCCGCCGCCCGGACGAGGCGGGGGAGACCTTTGAGGAGATCGTAAAAAGCTGCGAGGAGTTGATGAAATGCTTGTGACCCTGGCCGGATTCGGCTGCGGAACGGCGGCGGGCGTCACCGCCGAGGCCCGGGAGGCCATTGCCCGGGCGGACTGCCTTATCGGCGGGGCGCGGCTGCTGTCCGCCCTGCCGGAGGCGTGCGCGGAATCGCGGTTTGTGGCCACGAAGCCCCGGGAAATTGTGGAGCGGCTGCTGGAGAGCGGCGCGGAGCGCCCCTGCGTGGTGTACAGTGGGGACACCGGTTTTTACTCCGGCGCTCGGCGCCTGCTGCCGCTGCTGGAGGCGCGGGGGATGGAGTGGCGGGTCCTGCCGGGTGTCTCCAGCGTGCAGATGCTGGCGGCGCGGCTGGGCCGTCCCTGGCAGGACTGGGCGCTGTATTCAGCCCATGGCACGGACTGCGATCCGGTGACGGCGGTATCCCGGGGGAAGCCCGCCTTTTTCCTCACCGGCGGGAGCCTTGGTCCGGCGGAGCTGTGCCAACGGCTGGCGGACGCGGGTCTGGGGGCGCTGGCGGTGACGGCGGGGGAAAACCTCTCCTATGAGAACGAGCGCATCATCCGGGGAACGGCGGCGGAGCTGGCGGAGCAGTGCTTCGCGCCGCTGTCGGTGCTGCTGGCGGAGCCCGCGCCAATGCCGCTTGCAAAGCGGACCCCGGGCATCCCGGACGGGCAGTTTCTGCGGGGCGATGTGCCCATGACCAAGCAGGAGGTGCGGGCCGCCGCGCTGGGAAAGCTGGCGGTCCGGCCAACGGACACCGTGTGGGACGTGGGGGCCGGGACCGGCAGCGTTTCCGTGGAGCTGGCGCTGGCGGCGGACCGGGGCCGCGCCTATGCCGTGGAGTGCCGGGAGGCGGCCTGTGCGCTGGTTCGGGCCAATCGGGAGCGCTTCGGCGCGTGGAACCTGACGCTGGTCCCCGGCAAAGCGCCGGAGGCCCTGGCGGACCTGCCCGCGCCGGACGCCGTTTTTATTGGAGGAACCAGGGGCGGCATGGAGGGCATCGTGGACACGGCGCTGGACAAAAATCCAAACGCCCGCATCTGCGTCTCCGCCATCGCGCTGGAGACGCTGGCGTCCGCCGTGTCGGCGCTGACCGCCCGGGGCCTGGAGGCGGAGGTGGCTCAAATCAGCGTCAGCCGCGCAAAGGCGGCGGGGGAGCTGCACCTGCTGACGGCCAACAACCCGGTGTTTCTCATCACCGGATGCCGGACGGAGGCGGAGTCATGATTCAACTGCTGGTGGCCGCGCCCGGCTCCGGGGGCGGAAAGACCGTCGTGACCTGCGCGTTGCTGGCGGCCCTGCGGAAGCGGGGACTGGACCCCTGCGCCTTCAAGTGCGGGCCGGACTATATCGACCCCATGTTCCACCGGGCGGTGCTGGGGGTGGAGAGCCGCAATCTGGACCTCTTCCTCTCGGACGAGCCCGCGCTGCGGGAACTGTTCGCCAGGGCCACGGCGGGCCACGGCGCGGCAGTGTGCGAGGGCGCCATGGGTCTTTACGACGGCGTGGGCGGTGTGACGGACCGGGCCAGCGCGTGGCATGTGGCCCGCACGCTGGACCTGCCGGTGCTTCTGACCGTCCGGACGAGAGGGGCCAGCCTGACCCTGGCCGCGCAGATCAAAGGACTGCGGGACTTCCGGGAGCCCAGCGGCATCGCGGGCGTGATTTTGAACGACTGCTCCCCGGCGCTGTGCCGCGCCCTCAAGCCGATGCTGGAGCGGGAGACAGGGCTTCCGGTGCTGGGCTGCCTGCCCCATCTGGAGCAGGCGGAGATCGAGAGCCGCCATCTGGGACTGTACACCGCGGGGGAGATTCAGGACCTGACGGAGCGGCTCGACCTGCTGGCCCGGGAGCTGGAGAACAACGTGGACATGGACGCGCTGCTGCGGCTGTGCGAACGGGGAGCGGAGAGCGCGGCGGTCCCGCCGCCGGACATCCGGCGGGCGGCGCTCCCGGCCCGGATCGCGGTGGCCCGGGACGAGGCGTTTTGCTTTGCGTACGCGGAGACGCTGGAGACCCTGGCCGCGGCGGGCGCGGAGCTTATGTATTTCAGCCCCCTGCGGGACCGGGCCCTGCCGGCGGACATCGGCGGGCTGTATCTGCCGGGGGGCTA
>CABSFC010000124.1 GCA_902476875.1 uncultured Oscillibacter sp.
CCGCCTGGCCCGTGGCCGGGAGCGGCTGCGGCAGATGCTGAAGGAGGAAGACTGATGAACCATGAGGAGTACCGCAAGGCCGTTGACCAGCTCTCCTTTTCCGCGGACTTTCAGCCGCGGACAGAAGCCCTGCTGCGCCAGCGCGCCCGTGAACTGGAAAAGGAGAAACCGAATATGCATTTCAAAAAGACCCGTAAACTGGCGGTGCTGATCGCCGCCGCCGTGGCCCTTTTGGCGGTGTCCGTGTCCGCCGCCGTGCTGTTTTTGCAGCCCGCCGACGTGGCGGAGCGCTTCGAGGACCCCACCCTGGCCGCCGCGTTCAGGAGTGAGGACGCCGTGCTGGTGAACGAGACCGTTCAGGCCGGCGGGTATGACATCACGCTGATGGGACTGGTATCCGGCGAGGGGATCGGGAAGTGGTACGATGAGGCCGAACCCAGCCGAACCTACGCCGTGGTGTCCGTCGCCCGCGCCGACGGCACGCCCCTGACCGACGACAACTACGACGTGATGGCCACCGGGACGTTCACCATCAGCCCCCTGGTGGCGGGCTATGCTCCCCAGGCTGTGAACGCCTGGACCCTGAACGGCGGCTGCGGCTCCTTCCTGGAAAACGGCGTGGCCTACTATCTGCTGGACACGCTGGACATCCAGATGTTTGCCGACCATACGGTCTACATGGCGGTGTACCAGGGCTTTGTGCCCTCCTATGACATGTTCTCCGTGGCGGAGGACGGCGCTTACTCCCTGCGCTCCGGCGTAACGGGCGCGCTGTTCACCCTGCCCCTGGACGCGAACCTGGCCGACCCGGAGGCCGCCCGGGCGTTCGTGGAGGGCACCGGCATGGCCTACGAGCCCATGACCGACGCGGAGCGGGCGGCCTTGCCGGAGACGGCGGCCCCCGCTGTCACCGAAAGCGAGGGGGAGGACGGCGAAAAGCTTGTCACCATCGGCGGCCCCGCCGCCCAGGCGGAGGGGGAGCTGAAGCCCTTCACCGCCGAGACCTTCAAGGCCTATCTGGCCGCGGAGACGGAAAAACTGGACCAGCAGCTGGCCGACGGCGTCCTGTCCCAGGAGAATTTCGACAAGACCGTGGCGGAACTGGAGGCGACTCTGGCGGGCCTGAAGGACGGCACCCTGGTGGCCTTCCTGGACGGCGACAGCCTGGTGACCGGCACCGCTTCCAACGGCGAGTATGATTTCCAATACGGCAAGACGGAAGACGGCGGCGTGAGCGTCGCCATCGCCGACGCCGGTTAAAGCGGCCGCGAACCGCGCCCAAAAGAAGACGGAGGGACGCCCCTCCGCCTTCTTTTTTTGCGTACCCCCTTGACAAATCCTCCCGGCGGTGCTATTTGTATTAATAAATTAATACACCAATACAACAATACAAAGTCGAGGAGGAACCGATCATGTCACTGCTGGAAGTGCGGCACCTGCAAAAAATCTATACCACCCGCTTCGGCGGCAATCAGGTCCAGGCCCTGGCCGACGTGGCGTTTTCCGTGGAGCCGGGGGAGTACGTGGCCATCATGGGCGAGTCCGGCTCCGGCAAGACCACACTGCTGAACATCCTGGCGGCCCTGGACCGCCCCACCGCCGGGGAGGTGCTGCTGAACGGCCGGCCCCTGTCCGCCGTTCGGGAGCGGGACCTGGTGGCTTTCCGCCGGGCCCACCTGGGCTTCGTGTTCCAGGATTTCAACCTGCTGGACACCTTTTCCCTGCGGGACAACATCTTCCTGCCCCTGGTGCTGGCGGGGAAGGACTACGCCACCATGGCGCGGAAGCTGACGCCCATCGCGGAGCGCCTCGGCATCACGGAGCTGCTGGACAAATACCCCTATGAGGTCTCCGGCGGCCAGAAGCAGCGGACGGCGGTGGCCCGGGCGCTGATCACGGACCCGGAGCTGGTGCTGGCCGACGAGCCCACCGGGGCCCTGGACTCCCGGTCCGCCGACAGTCTGCTGGAGCTGTTCGGGGAGATCAACCGGGCGGGGCAGACCATCGTGATGGTGACCCACAGCATCAAGGCCGCCAGCCACGCGGGGCGGGTGCTGTTTTTGCGGGACGGCCGGGTCTACCACCAGCTGGAGCGGGGCGGGGAGAGCCGGGAGCGCCAGTTCCGCCGCATCTCCGACACCCTAACACATCTGACCCAGGGAGGCGCCGCCCATGCGTAACGCCGGATTCTTTCCCCGCCTGGCCCTGGTGAATCTGGCCCGGAACGGGCGGTTTTACGGGCCGTACCTCCTCTCCTGCGGAGCGGTGGCCGCCATGTACTACATCCTGCGGTTCCTGACCTGGCACGAGGCCCTGACCACCGTTCGGGGCGCGGCCTATCTGCGGGTGATGATGTCCATCGGCTGCTTCGTGGTGTCCCTGTTCTCCGCCGTCATCCTGCTGTATGCCAACAGCTTCGTCATGAAGCGGCGGCAGCGGGAGCTGGGGCTTTACAACATTCTGGGGCTGGAAAAGCGGCACATCGCCGCCATGTGTCTCTGGGAGACGCTGTACTGCGCCGCCGCCATTCTGGGCGGCATCCTGGCGGGCGTCCTGCTGTCCCGGGGGATGCTGTGGTGCGTGGTCACGCTGCTGCGGCTCCCCGTTGAGATTCGCTTCTCGGTCAGCGGGAAGGGCGCGATGGAGACGGCGGCGCTGTTCGGCGGGCTGTTCGCCCTGACCCTGGCGGTGAACCTCCTGCGGGTGGGCCGGGCCCGGCCCATCGAGCTGCTCCACAGCGGCGCGGCGGGGGAGCGGGAGCCGAGGACGAAGCGGCTGCTGACCGCCGCGGGCGTCCTGGCCCTGGCGGCGGGCTATCTCATCGCCCTGACCACGGAGGACCCGGTGGAGGCGCTGATGCTGTTCTTCGTGGCGGTGCTGCTGGTGATGATCGGCACCTACTGCCTGTTCACCGCCGGGTCCATCGCCCTGCTGAAGCGATTGCGGGCGGACCGGGGCTTTTACTACCAGACCCGGCATTTCACCGCCGTCTCCGGCCTGCTGTACCGCATGAAGCAAAACGCCGTGGGCCTTGCCAACATCTGCATCCTGTCCTCCATGGTGCTGGTGACGGTGTCCGGCACGGCGTGCCTGTACCTGGGAATGGAGGACACCCTGGACCGGATGTACCCCCATGACATCGCGGTGCTCCAGGACCTGGACGATCAGCCGGGCGACCCGGCGGAGACGCTGGAGACGGTCCGGTCCACTGTGGCGGCAACCGGACGGCAGGCGGAATATCAGGGATATTACACCGGAATTTCCTTCAGCGGGAGCTACGGCGGCAACACCCTCTCCTTCCAGCCGGACGGCGGCGCCAACGTCCAGGTGGAGCTGCTGCCGGCGGAGGACTACGGCCGCCTGACGGGGCGGACGGTCGAGCTGGCCGGTGGAGAGGTCCTGGCCTGGGCCGACGGCCTGACCCTGCCGGAGACCTTCTATCTCGAAGACCAGCCCCTCCGCGTGGCGGAGCGTCTGGACGATTTTGCCGCCCGGAACGGCGGAGCGATGGTCTCCGATACGGAGGCCCTGGGTCTGGTGGCAAACGTGGAGACCCTGGAGCGCATCACGGCCCTGGCTCCGGAGGGCGCTGTTTTTCGCCAGTTCCATATCCAGATCGACCTGGACGGCACGGAGGAGGAAAAGCTGGCCTGCGCCGACGCGCTGCTGGCGGCCTCGCATGGGGCATTCAGCGTCAACAGCCGCCAGGACAACACCCGGGACTATTACGCCATGTACGGCGGCTTCCTGTTCACCGGGCTGTTCCTGGGGGCGCTGTTCCTGCTGGCCACGGTGCTCATCATCTACTACAAGCAGATCTCCGAGGGCTATGAGGACCAGCGCCGCTACCGGATCATGGCCCAGGTGGGCATGAGTCCCCGGGAGGCCCGCTCCTCCATCAACAGCCAGATTCTGCTGGTTTTCTTCCTGCCCCTGGCGGCGGCGGGACTGCACATCCTGGCGGCGTTCCGGATGCTGTGCCGCATTTTGGAGCTGTTCGGACTTGATAACGTGGGCCTGTTCGCCCTGTGCACGGCGGGGAGCCTGCTGGTGTTCGGCGCCATCTACGCCCTGGTCTTCGCCCTGACGGCCCGCGCCTATGGCCGCATCGTGGGCGGCGCGGCGTTGGATTGAGGGGCCTGTGTAACAAAACCGCCCGGTACGCGTCTTATGGGCGGAGAAGCAGGGGCTTGATAAACTGTACTAACTGTACTATTATGATTAATACAGTTGACGTAAAAATGTGGGCGGGATTTGAAGAAATCCGCCCGAAGGCGTCGTTATAGTATACAGAAGGCAAGAAACGAGGGAAAGTCTATGAAAATTCTGATCACTTCCGACTGGTACAGCCCCGCCGTCAACGGCGTGGTGACCTCGGTGAAAAATCTGCGGCGGGAGCTGGAGCGCCGGGGCCACGAGGTCCGGGTCCTGACGCTGTCCCAGACCCACCGCTCCTGGTCCGGGGACGGCGTGACATACCTGGGCTCCGTGGCCGCCGGTCTGGTGTATCCCGGCGCCCGACTGCGGACGGCTCTGGCGGGGCAGTGGGTCCGGGAGCTGGTGGAGTGGCGCCCCGATGTGGTCCACGCCCAGTGTGAATTCTCCACCTTTTTCCTGGCCCGCCGCATCGCGGAGGAGCTGGACGTGCCCCTGGTCCACACCTACCACACCGTCTACGAGGACTACACCCACTATTTTTCCCCCAGCGTCCGCTTCGGGAAGAAGGCGGTGGCGGTGTTCTCCCGCTGGGTGGCGTCCCACACCGACTGCATGATCGCCCCCACCGGCAAGGTGCGGCTGCTGCTCCAGCACTACGGCGTGGCCTGCCCGGTGTTCGTGGTGCCCTCCGGCATCGACCTGCGGCGCTTCGGCGGCGAGGCGGACCCCTGGCGCATGGCGGTGCTGCGGGCCAGCCTGGACATCCCCCAGGACCGGCTGATCCTGGTGTCCGTGGGGCGGCTGGCGGAGGAGAAGAATATCGACGAGCTGCTGCGCCTCCGGGCTTCCCTGGGGGATGCCGCCGTCACCCTCCTGCTGGTGGGGGACGGCCCGGACCGCCCCCGGCTGGAGCGATTGGCGGCGGAGCTGGGTCTGGCGGCGCCGGACGTGGTCTTCGCCGGGATGGTGCCGCCGGAGCAGGTGGCGGACTGGTACCGGCTGGGGGACCTGTTCGTCAGCGCCTCCACCAGCGAGACCCAGGGCCTGACCTATGTGGAGGCCCTGGCCGCGGGCGTCCCCGCCCTGTGCCGGGCGGACCCCTGTCTGGCGGAGGTCGTCCGGGACGGCGAAAACGGCTGGCAGTACCGGGACGAGGCGGATTTCCGGCGGAAGCTGGACCTGTTCCTGGCCCAGCCCCACCGGCGGCGGCAGCTGGCCCGGAACGCCCGCCGCATCGCTGAGGACTACTCCGCGGAGCGGTTTGCCGAGCGCGTGGAGGCCATCTACCGGGAGCAGATACAGCGCCGCGCCGAAAGCCGCCTCAGGCGGGAGGTCCCGGCATGACCCGCCCGGTGGAAAAGACCGCCCTGCGGATCGCGTCCTTCACCGGCTTCGCCCTGTGCGTGCTGGTGGCCCTGTGGGGCTGGCAGACCGGGGTGCTGACCTCCCAGGAGCGGCTGCGGGCCCTGGTCGCCAGCTGCGGCCCGGCGGGGGCGCTGCTGTTCACGGTGTTTCAGGCGGTGCAGGTGGTGGTGCCCATCCTGCCCGGCGGGCTGGGGTGCCTTGTGGGGGTGCTGCTGTTCGGCCCGGTCCGGGGCTTTGTCTGTAACTACGTGGGCATCTGCGTCGGCTCCCTCATCGCCTTCGCCGTGGCGCGGAACTGCGGCAGGCCCCTGCTCTCCCTGCTGTTCTCAGAAAAGACCATCCAAAAATACGGCCGCTGGGCGGAGGAGCGGGACCGCTTCGCCCGCCTCTTTGCCCTGGCCATCTTCCTGCCGGTGGCGCCAGACGACTTCCTGTGCTATCTGGCGGGGACCACGGACATGTCCTGGCGGCGGTACGCCGCCATCATCCTGCTGGGCAGGCCATCCGCCACCAGGAGGCGTGCCTGCGGCGGTGCGGCGTGCCTGTGGCGGACCGCTGGACGGCGGACACCGGCGCGGTCCACATCAACACCGTGCTGCCGGACTCCGTGGCGGTGGCCCTGGCGGCCCGGCTGCGGGGGCGGAAGGTGGTCTGGTACGGCCACTCCACCATGGAGGACTTCCGCCGCTCCTTTCGCGGCTCCGACCTGCTGGCGCCCCTGTTCCGGCGGTGGATCACCTTTTGCTACGGCCTGGGGGACGTGGTGCTGACGCCCACGGACTACGCCAAAAACCTGCTGGAGGGCTACGGCCTGAAGCGCCCGGTGTACAGCATCTCCAACGGTGTGGACACGCGGTTTTTCCGGCCCGACCCGGCTCTGCGGCAGAGCTTCCGGCGGCGGTACGGCCTCCGGGAGGGGGAGCGGGCCGTCGTCTCCGTGGGCCACACCATCGCCCGCAAGGGCCTGCTGGACTTCCTGGAGCTGGCCCGGCGGCTGCCAGAGGTCCGCTTTCTCTGGTTCGGCTGGACGGACCCCCGCCTGCTGCCCGCCGACATCCGGGCGAGTATCAAAGCCGCCCCCGCCAACGTGGCCTTCCCCGGCTTCGTGGACCGGGAGCGGCTGCGGGAGGCCTACTGCGGCGCGGACGCCTTCGCCTTTCTGAGCCATGAGGAGACGGAGGGCATCGTGGTGCTGGAGGCCCTGGCCTGCGGCGTCCCCACGGTGGTGCGGGATATTCCGGTGTACGGCGGCTGGCTGGAGAGTGGGAAAAACATATACAAAGCGTCGAATCTGGATGAATTTCAACGAACTGTAGTCGGGATTCTGGACGGGGCCCTGCCGGACCTGACCCGGGCGGGCCGGGAACTGGCGGAGACGCGGAGCCTGGAGGCGGTGGGGCGCCGGCTGCGGGAGATCTAC
>CABSFC010000125.1 GCA_902476875.1 uncultured Oscillibacter sp.
GGCGGCGAGAGCCGCCCGGCGTTCTGTCAACGGGTGTGCGGGGCCTTCGCGCCGCTGGTGGAGCGGGCCGCGCGCCAGGACCTGCCGGAGCTGGTCATCGTGGCCCACGCGGGCGTGGTAATGGCGGTGATGGAGCGGTTCGCCCTGCCGGAGCGGACGTATTTTGAATGGGGCGCGCCCAACGGCGGCGGCTATGTGCTGGCGTGGGACAGCGGGCTCTGGCGGAACTCCCGGAAGCTGCGGCTGCTGGGAGAGGCACGGTATACGAAAGGCGGAGATTCATGTTGATTCTCTGGGCCGCGGTCTGCGGATTCGTACTGGATATTTTATTGGGGGACCCCGCGTGGCTGCCCCACCCGGTGGTCCTCATGGGGAAGCTGATCTCCTGGGAGGAGGGCTTTTTGCGCGCCCGGTTCCCCAAAACGCCCAGGGGGGAGTTTTGGGCCGGGGTCTGCCTTGCGGCGAGCCTGCCCGTGGTCACGCTGGCGGTCACGGCGGGGGGCCGCGCGCTGGCGGCGTGGCTCCACCCCGCCGCGGAGTTTGCGTTGCAGACCCTGTGGTGCTGGCAGGCTCTGGCCATGAAGGGGCTGGCGGCGGAGAGCCGGAACGTCTGGCGCAGGCTGGCGGACGGCGACCTGCCCGCCGCGCGGCGGGCGGTGGCCCGCATCGTGGGCCGGGACACGGAGCGCCTGACAGCCGAGGGCGTCGCCAAAGCGGCCATCGAGTCCGTGGCGGAGAACTTTTCCGACGGCGTGGCGGCACCCATGCTGTACATGTTCCTGGGCGGCGCGCCGCTGGCGATGGCGTACAAGTCCATCAACACCATGGACAGCATGGTGGGCTATAAAAATCAGCGCTATCTGTATTTCGGCCGCGCGGCGGCAAAGCTGGACGACGCGGTAAATTTTCTGCCGTCCCGGATTGCCGCCTGCTGCTGGATTGTCGCCGCGGCGCTGACCGGGCGGGACGGCAGGGGGGCCTTTCGCATGTGGCGGCGGGACGCCCGGTGCCACGCCAGCCCCAACTCCGCCCAGACGGAATCCGCCTGCGCCGGCGCGCTGGGCATCCAGCTGGCCGGACCGGCCTGGTATTTTGGTGAATTATATGACAAGCCCACCATCGGGGACCCGCTGCGGACCGTGGAGCCGGGGGATATCCTGCTGGCAAACCGGATGCTGTACACTGCCGGTTTTTTGCTGCTGGCGGTCTGCGTGGCGGCGCGGTATCTGGCGGAAGTTTGGATCTGAGGAGACGGAATGAGGCAAGACTTGATACATGGCGGCGACTGGGCCGGCTTCGCGGCGGAGGCAGGATACCTGCCGCTGGATTTTTCAGCGAATATCAGCCCCCTGGGCGTCCCGGAGGGAGTACAGGCGGCCTTGCGGGAGGCGGCGGCCCAGGCGGACCGGTATCCCGACCCCCTGTGCCGGGCGCTGCGGGCCGCGCTTTCGGAGCGGGAGGGCGTGCCTCCGGACCACATCCTCTGTGGAAATGGCGCCGCGGACCTGATCTTTCGGGCGGTGCTGGCACTGCGGCCCAGGCAGGCCCTGGTGACCGCCCCCACCTTTTCGGAATACGAGGCAGCGCTGAACTGTGTGGGATGCGCGGTGGAGCGGTATCCCCTGCGGGCGGAGGACGGCTTCCGTCTCCGGGCGGACATTCTGGACGCCGTGACGCCGGAGACGGACATGGTGTTCCTGTGCGAGCCCAACAACCCCACCGGGGTGACCACGGCGCGGCCCTTGCTGCTGCGGCTGGCGGAGCGCTGCCGGGAGACGGGGACGCGGCTGATTGTGGACGAGTGCTTCGGCGGCTTTCTGGACGCCCCGGAGGCCCACAGTCTGAAAAGCGGGCTGGGGGACTTCCCCAATCTGCTGCTCCTGAAGGCGTTCACCAAGCTGTACGGCATGGCGGGCGTCCGATTGGGCTATGCCCTCTGTGCGGACGCGGACCTGCTGGAGCGGATGCGGCTGGCGGGGCCGCCCTGGGCGGTGTCCTCCCTGGCCCAGGCGGCGGGACTGGCGGCGCTGAATGAGAGGGACTATGTGGAGGCGGCGCGGGCGCTGATCTCGTCCGAACGCCTCTGGCTGGCGGAGCAGCTGCGCCGCCTGGGACTGCGGGTGGTTCCCGGCGAGGCGAACTATCTGCTGTTCCAGAGCCGGGAGCCGCTGGATAAGCCGCTGCGGCGGCGGGGCATCCTGCTGCGCGGCTGCGGGAATTTCGCGGGCCTGGACGACACCTGGTACCGCGCGGCGGTGCGGACCCGGGAGGACAACCGCCGCCTTGTGGCGGCGCTGGAGGAGGTGCTGGCATGAAGCGGGCGAAGTGCATCATGGTGCAGGGCACCATGTCCGGCGCGGGCAAGAGCCTGCTCTGCGCGGGACTGTGCCGGATATTCCGGCAGGACGGCTGGCGTGTGGCCCCCTTCAAGAGTCAGAACATGGCCCTGAACAGCTATGTGACCCGGCAGGGACTGGAGATGGGGCGGGCCCAGGTGATGCAGGCTGAAGCGGCTGGAACCGCGCCGGATGTCCGGATGAATCCGGTCCTGCTGAAGCCCTCCAGCGACACGGGGAGCCAGGTCATCGTCAACGGCGAGGTCCGGGGGCAGATGGCGGCGGCGGAGTATTTCCGCTATAAAAAGCGGCTGGTCCCGGAGATATTGGCGGCCTACGAGAGTCTGGCGGCGGAGCACGACATGATTGTCATCGAGGGCGCGGGCAGTCCGGCGGAGATCAACCTGCGGGACGGCGACATCGTGAACATGGGTCTTGCCGAATTGGTGGACGCGCCGGTGCTGCTGGCCGGCGACATCGACCGGGGCGGCGTGTTCGCCCAGCTGTACGGCACAGTGGCGCTGCTGCGGCGGTCGGAGCGGGCGCGGGTCAGGGGCCTCATCATCAATAAGTTTCGTGGAGACGTGGAGCTTCTGCGCCCCGGCCTTGTCCGGCTGGAGGCGCTGACGGGCGTCCCGGTGCTGGGGACGGTGCCGTATCTCCATGTGGACGTGGACGACGAGGACTCTCTGGCCCCCCGTCTGGACCAGGACAAAGCCCAAAAGGCGGTGGATATCGCGGTCATCCGCCTGCCCCGCGTTTCGAATTTCACAGACTTCTCCCCGCTGGAGAGCCACCCGGCGCTGGGCGTGCGGTATGTGGACCGTCCCGGCGGACTGGGCGCGCCGGACCTGCTGATTCTGCCTGGCACCAAGAGCACCATGGCGGACCTGCTCTGGCTGCGGGAGAGCGGTCTGGAGGCGGCGGTTTTGAAGCTGGCCGCCGCCGGGACGCCCGTCCTGGGCGTGTGCGGCGGCTATCAGATGCTGGGCGAGACCCTCGAGGACCCGGCGGGCGTGGAGGGCGGCCCGCCCGCCCTGCGGGGCATGGGCCTTCTGCCGTGCGGAACGGTGTTTGAGCCGGTAAAAATCCGCACCCGGGTGCGGGCGGAGGTTACAGGCGGCCCCTTCGCCGGGGCCAGGCTGGACGGCTATGAGATCCACATGGGGGCCACGGAGACCCGGGGAGACGCCTTTTGCCGCCTGGAGGACGGACGGCTGGACGGCTGCCGGCGGGAGACGGTGTTCGGCACCTATCTCCACGGCCTGTTCGACAGCGGGGAGCTGGTCCAAAAAATGGCGGACTGGCTGTGCGCCCGGAAGGGCCTGCCGGCGGGGACCGCCGCCCATGAGTCCCGGACCGCGTACAAGGAGCGGCAGTATGATCTGCTTGCCGCCGGAGTGCGGGCGGCGCTGGACATGGAGGCAATCTACCGCATTTTGGAGGGAAAGGAGCCATACCTATGAGCAGAGAGCACACGCGGCCCGCGGACATCGAGCGGACCAGCATGGCCATCATCGGCCGGGAGCTGGATGCCCGGGGCGTTGCGCTGCCGCCGGAGACGGCGGCGGTGGTAAAGCGGGTGATCCACACCACGGCGGACTTCGACTATGTGGAGAATCTGCGCTTCACGCCGGACGCGGTGGCGCTGGGGGCGCGGGCCATGGACCGCGGCGTCATCGTGACGGACACCAACATGGCCCTGGCCGGGCTCAGCAGGCCCGCCCTGGCCCGCCTGGGCGGCGAGGCCCGCTGCTTCATGGCGGAAAGCTTCATCGCGGAGGCAGCCCGCCAGCGGGGGACCACCCGGGCGGCGGTGTCCATGGAGTGGGCGCTGGAGCGGCACCCAGACGCGGTGCTGGCAGTGGGCAACGCGCCCACCGCGCTGCTGCGCATCGCGGAGCTGCTGGCGGAGGGGAAGCGCCCCGCGCTGGTGATCGGCGTCCCGGTGGGCTTTGTCAATGTGGTGGAGAGCAAGGAGCGGCTGCTGGAGGCCTGCCTCCAATATCATGTTCCGGCTATCGTGGCCATGGGGCGCAAGGGCGGCAGCAACGTGGCGGCCGCTGTCTGCAACGCGCTGCTGTACACGGCGGCGGATATGCTGGACCCGGGAGACCGGGGCTGGCAGTGAGCGGGGCCGTTCCCGCCGCCGTGCCGGATGAAACGTGTCGAAAAAATGGAAAGCGGAACCGCTGAAGACGGTTCCGCTTTGTGTTTGATCGCAAGAAATGTCAGTGGCACAGCAGGATGTCGTGATAGAACTGATCCAGCTCTTCCCTGGTAGGGAAGTTGGCTACATACATCTGGTTGCCCATGGCGCCGGCGAGCGCGTCGGGGATGCGGGCCACCATCTTCATCTGGGACCCGTACTTCTCCATGATCTCCTCGTGGCCGAGGACAAAGTCCTTTCCGTCCCGGCGGCCGGCGAAGCCGCAGTAGGCGTGCTCGCCCACCGGCATCTCGGAGCGGTCAAAGGCGATCATATCCGCCCAGATCTTGTATACGTTGGTGCTGTGGGCGAAGTTGATCATGTCGGGGGTGAAGCCGCCACAGGGGCGCATGTTGACCTCCAGGGCCACGATATCGCCCTTCTTGCCCAGCCCCTCCTGGTCCTGGTCCAGGCGGAAGAACTCAAAGTGGACAAAGCGGCTCCTGACGCCGAAGCTCTTCACCGTGGCCCGGCCGGCGGCCCGGGTGTCCTCCGGCAGTTCTTTGTGGATGAAGTAGAGGGAGTTGTCCTGGGAGTTGACCACCTCCATCAGGTTGGAAAGGGTCACGTTGCCGGTCTCGAAAATGGGCTCCCCGTGGGAGTCGATGATGGCGTCATAGGAGTTGATGGTGGCGTGGATGAACTCCTCCATGATGTAGGGCACGTTCTTGGGATAGTCCTCCAGGAAGCGCACCAGGTCCTCGTCGCTCTGGATCTTGTAAGTACCGGCGGCGCCCACGCCGTTGTCGGGCTTTGCCACGGCGGGATAGCCCACGGTCTTCAGAAATTCCCGGCAGCCCTCCAGGTCATCCACCAGGTGATAGCGGGCGGTGGGAATGCCGGCCTTGGCGTAAAACTCCTTCATCCTGGACTTATACCGGACCCGGGCCATATCCTCCGTCTGGAAGCCGGAGGTGATGTGGAAATCCGTCCGCAGGCGGGCGTCGGTCTCTAGCCAGTACTCGTTGTTGGACTCCAGCCAGTCGATGCGGCCATACTTGAAGATGAAGAAAGCCACGGCGCGGTAGACCTCGTCGTAGTTCTCCAGGCTGCCCACCTTGTAGTATTCGTTCAGGCTGCCCTTCAGATCGCCGCTGAGCTCGTCGTAGGGCTGGTCGCCGATACCCAGCACGTTCAGGCCGTTGGCCTTCAGTTCCCGGCAGAACTGCCAGTAGTTGGTGGGGAAGTTGGGGGAGATGAAGATCACGTTTTTCATGCTTGTTTCCTGCTTTCTTTCTCTCATTTTATCGGAGTTTCTCTCTATGTGCTCCGCGGCGGAGGGTTATCCCAGCAGATAGGGGACGAAGTAGGCCACCTGCTTGTACCACCAGGGCCAGTCGTGCTGAACGTCCCAGCCCCAGACGTCCACCCACAGGTGGATGCCCTTCTCCCGGCAGATATCCCGGATGCGGAAGGTGCTGTCAGGGATCTCCCAGTCACCCTGGCCCACGCAGATGACGCCCTTGTGCCGGTTGTACTGTTGGATGAAGGGGTGGTCGGCGGGCATGTTGGCCAGATAGTGGACCGGGGAGTTGGCGTACACAACGTCGTCCATATACCCGTCCCAGCCGTAGTCGGCGGTGTAGATGCCGCTGAGAGCCAGCAGGCCGTCGAACAGATCCGGGAAGCGGAAGTACAGATTGGCGGCGTGGCTGGCCCCCAGGCTGCACCCGAAGGGGATGATGCCGGGGCAGCCGTCCCAGCCGTTGCGCCCGTTGACCACGGCGCGGATGAAGGGGACCATCTCGTCGGTGATGTAGTGAATCCACTGTTCGTGCCGCCGGGCCCGCCAATAGGGGTCGCCCCCCTTGTTGGACCAGGTCTCCGCGTCAAGGGTGTCGATGGAAAAGACCATGACCTGCCCCGACTCGATCCAGGGGGCCCAGGCGTCGGTCATGTGAAAGTCCTCAAAGTCGAAAAAGCGGCCGTCCTGGCAGGGGATGAACAGCACGGGCCGTCCCGCGTGGCCGTAGATCTTGCACTCCATGTCCCGGCCCAGACAGGGGCTGTACTGCTTGACATACTGTGTTTCCATATTGCGCCTCCAAATTGCTGTGGGTCATATCTTTTACAATGCACTGTGCGAAAGTAAACGGCTCCAACTGTCCCTGGCCGCCTGAGCGGAGCTCAGACGTCCAGGTCATAGAGCAGGATATTCATGAAGAAGGGGACCTGGCGCTCCCAGCTGGCCTCACTGTGGTCGCCGCCGGGGACGATACGGCTGG
>CABSFC010000126.1 GCA_902476875.1 uncultured Oscillibacter sp.
AGGGGCGCCAAGTACACCCGCAGCCGCCTGCCGGTGGCCCTGGCCTATCAGGAGGAGGTGCCGGACAAGTCGGCGGCCTTGCGGCGGGAGGCGGCCATCAAGCGCCTGACCCGGCGGGAGAAGCTGGCCCTCATCGCGGAAAAGGAGAGAAATGCCATGACGGAGATGCGGCGGAAGGACCGGCAGATGCCGGAGGAATTCGCGTGGGAAGTGGTGGACAAGTGCGAGTACGCCTTTTTGGCGATGACAGCGGAGGACGGCACGCCCTACGGCCTGCCCGTCACCATCGTCCGGGAGGGCAATGCCGTTTACTTCCACAGCGCCATGGAGGGCCGGAAGACGGCCTGCCTGCGGCGGGCCCCCAGGGTGTGTCTGAGCTGCGTGGGGGATACCCGGGTCCCAGAGGGGAAGTTCACCACGCTGTTTGAATCCGCCGTGGCGTTCGGCACGGCGGCGGAGGTGACGGACGAGGCGGAGAAGATCCACGCCCTGCGCATCCTGTGCCAGCGGCACACGCCGGACAACATGCCGGCCTTCGACAAGGCCATTGCCGCCAGCCTGAAGCGCACGGCCATCTGGAAGATCACCGTGGAGGAGATCACCGGCAAGGCCAAGCGGTGACGAAAAAAAGAACGCCCGGACGGGCGTTCTTTTTTTCGCTCTTTCAGTCCTCCCGCAGGTGGACGGTACAGGCGGGCAGGTCGTAGAAGGGCTCCGCCATGGTGGGGGAGAGGCCCTCCAGCACGTCGGCCTGGATGAGCACGGAGGTGGATTTGAAGCAGACCGGCAAAATCGGCGCCTGGGACTGGACGCGGGCGCACAGAGCCTCCAGCGCGGCGGCCCGGTCCCCGGCGGCGCTGTACGCCGCCAGCAGGTGGTCCGTCTGCGGGTCCGCCCAGCCGCCGTAGTTCAGCGCGCCGTCTGTTGCCAGCAGGGCGCTGACATCCCAGTCGGCGGTGAGCCTGACCTCGCCGTAGAACAGGTCGAACTCCCCGGCGGCCAGCGCGGCGCTGTACGCCTCCCAGGGCAGCGCCCGGACCTCCGTGGGGACGCCGGCGGCGGTGAAGCTCTCCGCCAGGTAGCCGGCGACGGAGACCTTAAAACTGTTCTCCGTGTTGACCAGCAGCGTCAATGTCCGCTCCGCCGCGTAGCCGCAGGCGGCCACGGCGGAGGTAAAGGCCTCCAGGGAATAGCGCTCCTCCAGAGAGGCTGGATACAGCGGCGAGGCCGGGGAGACGGGGAACTGGGCGGCGGCGCCGTGGCCGGACAGGAAGGCACTGACCACGTAGGCGCGGTTGATGCCCAGCCCCAGAGCGCGGCGGAGGGCCGCGTTGTCCAGCGGGGCCCGGGCGGTGTTGAAGCCAACGTATTGCAGCATAGTGGTGTTGGCGTCCCGGAAACTGGTGTTCCCAATGGCGCTGATGGGCGAGGTGCCGGTCAGGTCGGCGGTGATGAGCTGGACATCGTGGGAGGTGAAGCGGTAGAGCATGGTGTCCTGGTCGGCGGCCTCCACCAGGGAGACACGGTCCACCGGCTGGCCGTCGCCCTGCCACCAGGACTGGTTGGCCACCAGATAGGCGCCGGACTCCTCCTGGGAGAACAGATAGGGGCCGGTGCCCACCGGGGCGGCGTTTTTCTCCGTGCCAGCCTTGACGATGGGCACGTCCAGCAGGGCGGGCAGGCCGGTGTTGGGCGCGGACAGGGCGATGGTGACGGCGCCATCCCCGGCGGACACGGCGGTGATCCCGGCCAGCCGGGCCTGGTAGCGCTCCGAGATCCGGGCCCGGTCCAGAGTGGCTTTCACGTCGGCGGCGGTCAGGGGCGAGCCGTCGGAAAAGGTGACGCCGGAGCGGAGGACAAGGGTGTAGACCGCCGTGGCGGGGTCATAGGTGTAATCGGCGCACAGCCAGGGCTCCGGCTCGAAGTCCGGCCCCAGCCGGAACAGGCCCTCGCAGATCAGGGAGGACACCACCTGCTGCATTTCGTCGGAGCAGGCGATGGGGTCCAGGGTGCGGTCCGGCGCGTAGGGCAGGGCAAAGCGCTCCGGCAGAATGGCGCGGCTCTCCGCGGTTTCCTGGCCGCCGGACGGCAGCGGGTTGCCGACTCCATCCCCGGTGGGAAGCGGCGCTTCCTGCCAGCAGCCGGTCAGCAGGGCCGGGATCAAAAGAGCCGCGCAGAGGCAGCTCAACAGGCGTTTTTTCATGCAGACGCTCCTTTGACGGAGAAAATCGTGAAAATTTCGCGGACGTTGCCTGTAAAAGGGCAAAAACCGGGCGGCGTCGATCCTTTAAAAGGGGGGGCTTTTGCGCGGAAATGGCCGCTCAGGCGCGGACGATCATGGCGCCCTGGACGCCCCGGGCCTCGCCCATCTTCCGGTGGGACCAGAAGAGGTCGGGACGGCAGGCGGTGCAGAGGCCGCAGACGTCGATGTGTTCCGGCAGCAATCCGGCCCGGAGGAGCCACTGGCGGTTCAGCCCCGCCAGGTCCACGTGCCACTTGGCGCCCCGGGCCTCCAGATACGGCTCCGCCTCCGCGCCCAGGGCGGAACGCATGGCGGCGGGCACGTCGCCGTCGGTCTCAAAGCAGCACTGGCCGATGCAGGGACCGATGGCGGCCCGGATGTCCGCTGGGTCTGCGCCGTAGACGCGGCCCAGCTCCCGGACGGCTTTCTCCACGATCCCCCCGGCGCAGCCCCGCCACCCGGCGTGGATGCCGCCCACGGCGCCGGTCACCGGGTCGTGGAGGAGCAGGATGCCGCAGTCGGCGGAAAAGACCGCCAGCGGCAGATTGGGTTCATTGGTGATGAGGGCGTCGGCGGTGTAGTCCCGCTCCCGCCACAGGCCCTTTCCGGCGTCGGCGGCGGTGACGGTGCGGACGGTGGTCTCGTGGACCTGCTTGCTGAGCACCACCCGCTCCACGTCCGCGCCGACGACGGCGCAGAGGCGGCGGTAGTTCTCCCGCAGGGCCTCGGGGCCGTCTCCGCAGCCGGTCCGCAGGTTCAGGGAATCCCAGGGAGGCCGGGAAACGCCGCCCAAGCGGGTGGAAAAGCCGTGGCGCACGCCCGACAGCCGGGAGGAGGTCAGCCAGGTCAGGCCGTTTTCTTCATGCGTCTCAAAGGGCATAGGGGAGGATACTCCTTTCAGCAGTCAGGGGTTGGAAGGATCGGTGGGCTGGGCCGCGTCCTGGAGGTTGCTCTCCGGGCTGGAGGGACGATGCGTTCCCCACCACCAGATCGCACCCAGCAAAAACAAAAGGGCGCTTCCATAATAAATTACCGCAAAGCCCGCGGTATTTTGGAAAAAGAAGTATCCAAAGGTGAGAAGGCCCAGGGAAAAGACCATCAGGCCAATGCCAAACACCATGTTTTTGATGCAGCACAGCAACGCAGAGGTCTCCGAATGATTCTGCATAATGTTGCCTCCTTTTTAAACGGACGCCCCCTGCCCTCCGGCAGGAGAACAGGGGGCATGTGTTGTATACACACCTGACGGCTTAATCCTTATGGTACTCCGGGCAGGTACACTTCTTCCACTTCAGCCCGCTGCCGCAGGGGCAGGGGTCGTTGCGGCCGATCTTGACGGCCTTTTTCACGGGCTGCTTTTTCGGCGCGGCGCCGTCGCCGCCCACGTTTTCCACCATGCCCTTGGCCACCCGCTCCCGCTTGACCTCCTCGTCCTTCTTCAGCCGGACGGAGTACAGGCGGCGGACGGTCTCGTCCTGGATGGCGGAGACCATCTCCTCAAACATACTCAGGGACTCCCGCTTGTACATATCCACGGGGTCGTTGTTGCCGTAGGCCTGGAGGCGGATGCCCTGCTTCAGGTCGTCCATGGCGTCGATATGGTCCATCCAGTACTCATCCACCACGCGGAGCATGATGACCCGTTCCAGCTCCCGCATGATGGGGGCGGTAATCTCCGCCTCCTTGGCGGCGTAGGTCTTCTCGGCGGCCCCGATGAACAGGTCCGTCAGCTCCTCCTGGCTCTTGGAGGGGATCTCGCTGGCGGGGATACAGACGGCGCTGGGGAGGAAGTAGGTGCCCTCCAGGCCCCGCATCATCTCCCGGTAGCTGTTTGCGTCCAGGCGCTGGTTCTCCCCAAAGGCCAGGGAGACGTGGTTGGCGATGGAGGTGTGCATCATGTTCAGCACGGTGTCCTTGATGTCCATGCCGTCCAGCACCTGGCGGCGCTGGGCATAGATGATCTCCCGCTGCTTGTTCATCACGTCGTCGTATTCCAGCACGGATTTCCGGGACTGGAAGTTCCGGGACTCCACGGTGGTCTGGGCGTTCTCAATGGCCTTTGTCAGCATCTTGTTCTCGATGGGGGTGTCCTCGTCCAGGTCGAACCGCTCCATCATATTGGTGATGCGGTCGCCGCCGAAGAGGCGCATCAGGTCGTCCTCCAGGGAGATATAGAACCGGGTCTCGCCGGGGTCGCCCTGGCGGCCGGCGCGGCCCCGGAGCTGGTTGTCGATGCGGCGGGACTCATGGCGCTCGGTGCCGATGATGAACAGTCCGCCGGCGGCGCGGACCTTCTCCGCTTCGTCCGCGATCTCCGCCTTGTGCTGGGCCATTTTTTCGGCGAACAGCTTGCGGGCGTCCAGAATCTCCTGGTTGTCGGTGTCGGCGTAGCCGGTGGCGTCCACGATGACCTCCTCGGAGTAGCCCGCCTTTACCAGGTCGGCCTTGGCCAGGTACTCGGCGTTGCCGCCCAGCATGATGTCGGTGCCGCGGCCGGCCATGTTGGTGGCCACGGTGACGGCGCCCAGCTTGCCCGCCTGGGCCACGATCTCGGCTTCCTTCTCGTGGTTCTTGGCGTTCAGCAGGTTGTGCCGGATGCCCTCCCGGGCCAGCAGCTTGCTGAGCAGCTCGTTCTTCTCAATGGACACGGTGCCCACCAGGACGGGCTGGCCCTTTTCATGGCACTCCTTAATTTGAGCAATAACCGCCCGGAACTTGCCCGCCTCGGTCTTGTACACCACGTCGTGGTGGTCGTCGCGCTGGTTGGGGCGGTTGGTGGGGATCTCCACGATGTCCAGGTTGTAGATGGTGCCGAACTCCTCCTGCTCGGTCATGGCGGTGCCGGTCATGCCGGAGAGCTTGTCGTACAGGCGGAAGTAGTTCTGGAAGGTGATGGTGGCCAGGGTCTTGTTCTCGCTGTTGACGTTGACGTGCTCCTTGGCCTCAATGGCCTGGTGCAGGCCGTTGGAGTACCGGCGGCCGAACATCAGACGGCCGGTGAACTCGTCCACGATGATGACCTCGCCATCCTTCACCACGTAGTCGATGTCCCGCTTCATGGTGCCGTGGGCCTTCAGGGCCTGGTTGATGTGGTGGCTGAGGGTGGCGTTGGAGGGGTCGGACAGGTTCTCCACGTGGAAGAACTCCTCCGCTTTCGCGATGCCCCGGGCGGTGAGGGTGGCGGACTTGGCCTTTTCGTCCACCACGTAGTCGGCGTCGATGTTAGCGTCCTCTTCCTCCTTGTTGTCCACCTGGACTACCACCTGCTTTTTCAGGCGGGAGACGAACATCTCCGCCATGTCGTACAGCTGGGTGGACTTCTCGCCCTGGCCGGAGATGATCAGGGGGGTCCGGGCCTCATCGATGAGGATGGAGTCCACCTCGTCCACGATGGCGAAGGCGTGGCCCCGCTGCACCAGTTCGCTGGAGTAGATGCACATATTGTCCCGCAGGTAGTCGAAGCCCATCTCGTTGTTGGTGCCGTAGGTGATGTCGGCGGCGTAAGCCTCCTGCCGCTGCTGAGAGCTCAGGCCGTGGACGATCAGGCCCACCTTCAGCCCCAGGAAGCGGTGGACCTTGCCCATCCACTCGCTGTCGCGCTTGGCCAGGTAGTCGTTGACGGTAACGATGTGGACGCCCCGGCCCGTCAGGGCGTTGAGGTAGGCGGGGAGGGTGGCCACCAGGGTCTTGCCCTCGCCGGTCTTCATCTCGGCGATGCGGCCCTGATGCAGCACGACGCCGCCCACCAGCTGCACCCGGTAGGGGCGCAGGCCCAGCACGCGGTCGGCGGCCTCCCGCACGGTGGCGAAAGCCTCCGGCAGGATGTCGTCCAGCGTCTCGCCGTTCTGGAGGCGCTCCCTGAACTCCGGCGTCTTGGCCTGGAGCTGGGCGTCGGTCATGGCCTTGTACTCGTCGGCCATGGCCTCGATCTTGTCCACGATGGGATAGATGGACTTCAGCTCCCGGGAGCTGTAGTCGCCAAACAGTTTTTTCATCAGACCCATATCTCTGAAACTTCCTTTCCGGTTCCTGTTCCCGTTTGGGAGAGGAAAGAAACTAAATCAGCTCATAAAAAAGCAAGGATAGCATACCACAACCGGCCCTGAAATGCAAAGAAAATTGGGGATTTGCGAAAAAAGTTCACAAACGGGGGACGGTTTGACCGGCAAACCGTC
>CABSFC010000127.1 GCA_902476875.1 uncultured Oscillibacter sp.
GGGGCGGCGCGTCGGCGCCGTCAAGCGTTTTGCCACCGGCAAAACCTTGAAATCGCCGGGCTCCGCCTGGCGATTTGAGTCCGATCCGGGTCCCCATTGCGCCCCGCGCAATGGGGCGGCGCAAGAAGTACGGTCTGAAGGCCGCCCGCCGCGCCCCCCAGTTCAGCAAGCGCTGATTTTATCCCGCGTCTTTTCAAGAACGCCGTCCATTGGGCGGCGTTCTTTTTTCGCGTTTCCCGCGGTTTTCGAAGTGCTTCGCGGAAAACGGTAAATTATATGTAAAATTTGCGGATCTTACCTGGATTGTCATCTCTTCGCCTGTTATACTGAAAATATCGTACAGTCCCGCCAATGGGGCAATACCTGCGCGCGGAGGCGGCGGGGCCATTGGCCCGCCCGCTTGTAAAAGGAAGGAGCAAACAGGAAATGACTGGCAATCCTATCAATTTCAGCGAAAAGGCCGGCTTTATCTGCGATATGGACGGCGTGATCTATCATGGAAACCGAATTCTGCCCGGTGTGCAGGAGTTCATACAGTGGCTCCACGACGAAAAAAAGGAATACCTGTTTTTGACGAACAACAGCGGCTATACGCCCAGGGAGCTGAACCAGAAGCTGGCCCGCATGGGCCTGGATGTGCCGGAGGAACACTTCTATACCAGCGCTCTGGCCACCGCGGCGTTTTTGAAGGAGCAGGCCCCCGGCTGCTCTGCCTACGTGATCGGTGAGGCGGCGCTCTTTAACGCCCTGTATGACGTAGGCATCACCATGAATGATGTGGACCCCGATTACGTCGTAGTGGGCGAGGGGCGGGCCTATTCCCTGGACACCCTCACCAAGGCGACCAATCTGGTCATGGCCGGCGCAAAGCTGATCGGCGCGAACTCCGACGTCTCCGGTCCCATTGAGAACGGAATCGCGCCCGCCTGCCGGGCTCTGGTGGCCCCGATCGAGATGGCCACCGGCACCCGGGCCTATTTCTGCGGAAAGCCCAATCCCCTGATGATGCGCACCGGCCTCCGGCTGCTGAACTGTCACTCGGCTGACGCCGTGATGGTGGGCGACCGGATGGACACGGATGTGATCTCCGGACTGGAGAGCGGGATGTCCACGGTTCTGGTGCTCTCCGGCGTGTCCACCAGGGAGACCCTGAAAGCCTTTGCCTACCGCCCGTCCGCCGTGCTGGACGGCGTGGGCGACATCCCGCGGCTGGCAAAGGGCGGCTGATATGCGGCGCGAGACGCTTGCCCCTTTTGAGGCAAGCGTCTTTTTGCGCGCCCGCGGTCGCAACCGGAGGTTGTCAAATCGCCACGAAAAAGGGTGGAGCGGTGGAAGTAAGGAGAGCGGCATCTGAACAGGTGCCGCTCTCCTCTGTTTTTACGTCGTCCGCGCCATGACGCCGGAGAAGCAGAACCAGCCCCGGGCGTCCCGGAAGGCGCCGGTCAGGGTGTCCCGCAGCTCCCAGGCGGTACCCCGGGTGTACAGCGGGCTCAGGGCATAGTCCGTCAGCAGCAGCTCCTCCGCGTCGTGGAGGCAGCCCATTCGGGCTGTTCCGTCGGAGGCGCTGGCGATGATGGCCATCAGCGTGTCATACGCGCTGTTCTCATAGCCGGTCACATTGTCCTGGCTGTCGGAGGTCCAGTCCATCAAAAAGCACTCCGCGTCGTTGCCCGCGGCCTCCAGGTCCACGCCCGCCAGCGTGTATTCGCCGGTACGCAGCGCGGTCCACAGCTCCCGTTCCGTGACGCCCCGGGGCGTCACCTGGACCCGCAGGGTGTCCTGCCACTGCTGGCACAGGGCCTGGGCTACCAGGCCGTTGGTCCCCTCGTCCACATACAGGTACTCCAGCTCCCCCAGGTTCGCGCCGCTGTCGTAGCCCGCGGCCTCCAGAAGGGCCTTCGCCTGGGCGCAGCGCTCTTCATAGGTCTCCGGGTCGTTGTCCAGCAGCGCCCCGCCCACGGCGCGGAAGCCGCCCTCGTCATTCTCCGGCACGCCGGGGGGCACCAGTCCCTCCGCCGCCAGGGCCACAACGCTGGCGGTCCGGGCCAGGGCATTTCTGTCGATGGCCGCCGCCAGGGCCTGCCGGATCAGCGGGTCGGCGAAGGGGTCCTGACGGCAGTTGAACAGCAGCGTGTAGGTTCCCAGCTCCGGGATGGCGCTCCACGCCTCGTCCTCCGCCAGCTCCGCCAGACGTTCCTCGGTCAGGGGCCACACAGCGTCCACGGCTTTCTGGGCATACAACGTGGCCGCGTCCTCCACTGTGGCCGCGAACTGGAAGGTGATCTCCTTGGGGCCCAGCTGGTCCCCGTAGTACCGCTCGCTGGCGGATACCAGCAGGGAGACGCCGCCCGCATAGTCCGCGGCCACATAGGCGCCGTTGGTCACCAGCGCCGTGGGGTCCGCCCACCAGGGGTCCGCCGTCGCGTCCTCGTCGTCCGCCACGGCCTCGATGGCCGCCGTTTTCAGCCGCTGCACCACGTCCTGCCGCAGGGGCATGGTGGCGGGTGAGGTACAGACCTCCTTCAAAAACCAGTCGTAGGTGCCGTTCAGCGTTACCACCAGGGTGGTGTCGTTCTTGGCGGTCACCTGCAACAGCGTCATATCCCCGGCGGAGCGGGCCTCGTCATAGCCGCTGACCACGGACAGCAGCTCCGCGTAGGGCGACCCGCTGGCCGGGTCCGCCAGGCGCTGCCAGGCGTACACAAAGTCCGACGCCTTGACGGTCTGCCCGTCGGACCACTTGGCGCTGCGGAGGCGGAAGGTGTAGGTCACGGTGCCGTCGTAGTTCTCCTCCTGGTCCACGCTCTTGGCCATGCCCGCCACCACCGAGGTGCCGCCGGAGCCGTCCGCCGTCACCCGCATCAGGTTTTCATACAGGTGGACCAGGATGGTCTGATCGGTGATGCTCGCCGCGTAGATGGGGTCCAGCGTATCCGGCGCGGGCCCGACGCAGACGGAGAGGGCGACTCCCTCTCCGGCCCTGGCGCAGCCCGCCAGCAGGGAGAGGCAAAGTGCCGCCGGCAGAAGCAGCGCCGCCAGCCGTTTCATGGGATTTTTCTTTAAACTGCGGCCGTTTTTCATGAAATGCGCTCCTTTCAGGGAATATAAAACAGGTGCTGCTGTGTGGCAGCACCGTACCTTCTGAAATGACAGAAATATTATAGAAAATTCCGGCGGATTTGTAAAGGCGGACAGGCGGAAAAAGTAACAAAAAATAACAAAGTTCAGGCTTTGTTCACATCTTTCGGCGGTTGCGGCGGGCGCTCCTTCGTGATATGCTGAAAAAAAGCGGCCGCGGTCCCGGCTCCGCCTTCCCGACGTATCCGGAAGCAGCAGAGGGACAGGCCGCGCCTGTCCCTCTGCCATATACCTCTGTTCAGGCGGGCGCCAGCTTCCCGTCCTCGCCGAATTTCACCGGCGTGATCTCGTTCCGGGTCTTCTGGGCGATGTCGTCGATCCGGATCTTGGAGGGGAAATCCGCCACAAACGTCACCGCCACGCCCTGCCGCTTGGCCCGGCCGGTGCGGCCGATGCGGTGGACGTAGTCCTGATTCTCGTCCGGCACGTCGCAGTTGAACACGATATCCACGTCGTCCACGTCGATGCCCCGGGCCGCCACGTCGGTGGAGACGAACACCCGCAGCCTGCCCTGGCGGAACTGCTCCATCACCTGCTCCCGGCGCTTCTGGGGGATGTCGCCGTGGATGCACTCCGCGTCGATGCCCCGCATCTGCAGGAATTTTGTGATGCGTTCCGTGGAGCCCTTGGTATTGCAAAAGGCCATGCAGCGGTCAAAGCCGGTCTCCTCCAGGATCTTCGCGATGGCGTCCGCCTTGCCGTCGTGGGTGACCTCCATGCGGAACTGTTTGATGTCCGGCTTGTTCTGCTCGTCCTCCCGGACGGTGATCTCCGCCGCGTCCCGCTGGTAGACCCAGGCGATGTCCATGACCTCCCGGGAGATGGTGGCGGAAAAGAGCCCCAGGTTCTTCCGCTTGTTCATCTTGTCCAGCAGGCGGGTGACGTCGTGGATAAAGCCCATGTCCAGCATCCGGTCCGCCTCGTCCAGCACCACGGTCCGCGCCGTGTCCACCCGGACAGTGCGGCGCTTCATGTGGTCGGCCAGCCGTCCCGGCGTGGCCACCACGATCTGGGGCCGCTTCTTCAGCGTGTCGATCTGCTTGCCGATGGGCTGGCCGCCGTACAGGCACACGCTGCGAACCCCCGGCTTGTAGGCGGAAAGATCCCGCAGCTCGTTGGTGATCTGAATGGCCAGTTCCCGGGTGGGGGCCAGGATGACCGCCTGGACGCTCTCGTCCTCGGGGTCGATATGCTCGATGATGGGGATGCCGTAGGCAAAGGTCTTGCCGGTGCCGGTGGGGGCCTTGGCGATCACGTCCTGCCAGTCCATCATCGGCGGGATGCAGCCCGCCTGCACCGGGGTGGTAACGGCAATGTTGCGCTGGGCGATGGCCCGCATGATCTCCGGCGAGAGCCCCAGACTGTCGAACCGGACGCCTTCCGTGTATTCCATAGCTTGCTTCCTCTTCCAAATGGTATCGTATTCCAATTCCCCCTCCGGCCCGCGGGCCACCGGGAAATCGGTCGAATCTATAATTCATTCTATTATACCCGGATTTTTTTCACTTGTAAAGCGCTGGCGGCAAGACGGGACCCGCTTGCCGGCCTTTTCTTCCGGAAGTTCGAAAATTTAGTAAATTTTTGCATAAATCGACAGTTATGCGACGTATTTTGTAAAAATTTTTGGATATTTGTAGTAAAATTGTGTATTGTGTTTACAACAGCTTCCTCATTTTATGCTAAATTGTTTTCAGGAGATAGATTGTTCATACGGAGGTGTCAAACGTGGCCGAGATGGACTATGTACGCATTTTGCGGGATTTGCGCGAGGACGCCGATAAGACCCAGACCCAGATCGCGGAGGTGTTGGGAACGTCCCAAACCATGTACGCCCGGTACGAACGCGGAGCCAACGAATTGCCCATCCACCATCTGATCACGCTCAGCAAGTATTACGGTGTCAGCACCGATTACCTGCTGGGGCTCAGTAAGGAACGGTAAAACACGGACAGGAGTTCCTGTCCGTGTTTTTTTGCGCTTATTCCGTTTTCCCCGCCGCGTTTACGGTAGGCTCCGCGCCGTTTTCCGTGGTGGTCACCGTCACGATGTTTGCCACGCCTGTCTCATCAGTGTCCTCGCTGACGACGGCGGCGCCGGTGTTCACGTCGTCCATTAGGTCCTCGCTGGTGAAGGTGGAGCGGTAGATGTTGCCCTCCTCGTCGGTCACTTCCTCCACCAGCGTCCAGTCCTCCTGTGTGCCGGTCACGTCCACGGTGACAGTGCGCCGCTCCAGGACCCACTCGTGATGAGACACGCCGGTCCCGGCGATCTCATCGGTGATGTCGATCTCCTCGTTCACCGCGCAGAGGATCATCCGGCCGTCCCGCTCCATCACGGTGGAGCCCGCCACAACGCTGATGTCCAGCAGATTCCCGTCCTCGTCCACGGCCTCGTAGCGGGTCTCGTAGCCGTCGGACCACACCTCCCGCAGGGTCCGGAAGAGGGCGCCGTCCGTGGCCAGGTTCACCGCCCCGGCGGTCACCGCCAGGGCCATCGCCAGCACCGCCGCCATGGCCGCCGCCCGCAGGAGCCTGGGCATCCGCCCGCGCTTTCTGTTCTCTCTCATTTGAAAGACCTCCTTCTTGGCTTTCTCAGAGGCATACAGCCGGGAAAAGGTCTCGCGGTACAGTTTTTCATCGATCATAGGCTCTCTGCCTCCTTCAACTTGGTTTTCAGCTGTCCCCTGGCCCGCATGAGCCAGGTCTGGACCGTGGACGGATTGGCGTTCATGATGGCGGCCACCTCCCGCACGGCGTAGCCCTCGTAGTAGTGGAGGTAGACCGCCGCCCGGTATTTGGGCGGAAGCTCCATCACCTGCCGGAACAGCTCCGTCTGGGCCGGGGTGTCGAACACCGCCGCCTCCGTCTGCTCTTCCAGCGGGCCGGTCCGGCGGCGCCACGGGGAGCGGAGGAGCTTTTTGCACTCGTTGACCGCCACCCGGACCACCCAGTACCGCTCGTGCTCCGGGGTGTCGAAGGCCGTCCGCTCCGTGTAGAGCTTCAGCAGCGTCTCCTGCATCACGTCCTCCGCGTCGGCCCGGCTCTTCAGATAGCTGTACGCCAGCCGGAACACCATGTCGGCGTACCGCTCCACCGCCGCCTCAAATGCCGCGTCCGTCAACTCGTCTCACTTCCTTTGCGTTGGGTTGGAAAGGCCTTTCTGTGGGGAATATCCATCAGGGCGGGGAAATATCTCACGATGGAAAACTTTTTTTGATAACGTTCAAAAAAGAGCGGCCGTTTACTCCGGCC
>CABSFC010000128.1 GCA_902476875.1 uncultured Oscillibacter sp.
GCCCCGCCGCGCATTGTCCGGGGCCCCGCACGGCGGGGCGCGCCGGTATCCGCATAGAGAGGGAGGTGAGCCCGTGGCTGACGGGAAAAACGGAACATGGAAAGCCCTTCGGCTGCGGGGCCTGCGGCAGCGCTGGATCTTCAACACGGTGATGCCCGTCTTTCTGGTGCTGGCGCTGATCGTGGCGCTGTTCTCCGCCGGCGTGTCCAGCTACTACTACGGCACCATGCAGAAGGGCCTGGAGACCCGCGCCCAGGCGCTGGCCAATTCCTTTAACGAGTACTTCATGGACAACGGCTACAACAGCTACTACCAGAAAGCCGTCCAGTCCGCTGAGAGCTTTGAGGACAAGGACTGCATCGAGCTGCAGTTCATCGGCGGCGGCGGCAGCATCGAGGTCTCCACCTCCGGCCTGACGGCGGGCACCTCTCCGGGGACCGGCGACATCAGCCTGGCCCTGGAGACCGGCGAGATGAAGCCCTTCCAGGGCCGGGACCTGGAGACCGGGGAGAACATCATGGCCGTCTCCCACCCCCTGGAGTTCAACGGCAAGGTGGTGGGCGTGCTGCGCCTGGTCACGTCGCTGCGGGCGGTGAACCGGCAGGTGCTGCTGGCGGTGCTGGCCATCTGCCTGATCGCCCTGCTGTGCATGGCGCTGGTCATGATCTCCAATCTGATCTTCATCAACAACGTGGTGGAGCCGGTGGCGGTGGTGACCGAGGCCGCCAAGCGCATCTCCACCGGAAGCTACGGCTTCCAGATCGAGAAGAAATACCCGGACGAGCTGGGGGAGCTGGTGGAGAACATCAACGACATGTCGCTGAAGATCGGCCAGAACGAGAAGATGAAGAGCGAATTCATCTCCTCCGTCTCCCACGAGCTGCGGACGCCCCTGACCGCCATCAACGGCTGGGGCGAGACCATCCTGGAGGACCCCACCGGAGATCCGGAGCAGCTGCGCCGGGGCATCCGCATCATCCTCAACGAGTCCCGCCGCCTCTCCACCATGGTGGAGGAGCTGCTGGAGTTCTCCAAAATGGAGGATGGGCGCTTCACCCTCCGGCTGGAGCAGGTGGACCTGCAGGCGGAGTTCGAGGACGCCATTTTCACCTATCAGGAGCTGTTCCGGCAGGACGGCATCGCCCTGGAGTACGAGATGGGGGACGAGGACCTGCCGCCCATCTCCGGCGACCCGGAGCGGCTCAAGCAGGTGTTCTGCAACGTGCTGGACAACGCCGCCAAGCACGGCGGCACCGGCAAGCGCATCACCGCCTCCATTGCCCAGGAGGGCGGCGCCCAGGTGATCCGGGTGCGGGACTTCGGCCCCGGCATCCCGGAGGAGGAGCTGCCCTTCGTCAAGCAGAAGTTCTACAAGGGCTCCTCCAAGGCCCGGGGCAGCGGCATCGGTCTGGCGGTGTGCGACGAGATCATCAAGCTCCACAACGGCACCTTTGACATCGGCAACGCCGAGGGCGGCGGCACCGTGGTGACCATCTCGCTGCCGGCCGGCGAATAATTTTTTCGAACAAACGTTTGATTTTTGCGAACGGTTGTGGTATCATGAATGTATAGAAAGGAATTCTCATGGCTGAGAACAAATCCTGCGCCTTCCGCACCAGCATCGGCGGACAGGCGCTGATCGAAGGTATTTTGATGCGCGGCCCGGAGAAGCAGGCCATCGTCGTCCGGGACCAGGAGGGCAACCTGGTGGAGAAGGTGGAGGGCCTGAAGTTTATCAAGGACCGCTATCCCATCCTGGGCGTGCCCCTGATCCGGGGGACGGTGAACTTCCTGGCAGCCATGGTCAACGGCGTGAAGGCGCTGATGTATTCCGCCGACTTCTACCCCGAGGAGGAGGCGGCGCAGCCCTCCAAATTCGAGCTGTGGCTGGAAAAGCGCCTCTCCAGCAAGAAGCTGGAGAGCGCCGTGGTGGCCCTGGCGGTGGTGCTGGGCGTGGGCATGAGCGTGTTTTTGTTCATGGTGCTGCCCACGCTGGTCACCGGCGCCATTTTGCACTTCTTCCCCGGCTTCCCCATGTGGGGGCGCAACCTGGTGGAGGGCGTGCTGAAAATCTGCATTTTCCTGCTGTACCTGATCTTCTGCTCCAAACAGAAGGACATCTACCGGGTGTTCCAGTACCACGGCGCGGAGCACAAGACCATTTTCTGCTACGAGGCGGGCCTGCCGCTGACGGTGGAGAACGTCCGCGTCCAGCCCCGGCACCATCCCCGGTGCGGGACAAGCTTCCTCTTCGTGGTCATCTTCGTGTCCATTTTGTTCTCCAGCGTGGTGTTTGGCATCTGGCCCATCACCAACGCCTGGCTGCGGACGGCGGTGCATCTGGTCCTGCTGCCGCTGGTGGTGGGCGTGACCTATGAGTTCAACCGTTGGGTGGGCCGCCACGACAACGGCCTGACCCGTATCCTGACGGCCCCGGGCATGTGGATGCAGAACTTCACCACCAACGAGCCGGACGACGGCATGATCGAGTGCGCCATCCGGTCCCTGGAGCTGGTGCTGCCCAGCGAGAAGGGCAAGGACGCATGGTAAAACGGCCGGGAGGACAGCCTGTATGTCTATGGCCGCTTTATGGCGGGAACTTTGGAGGAGAAAAACTGATAGCAGGGGGTTATGATGGCGACGACATATAACAATCTGTATTTAGATATCCGCCAGCAGCTGCGGAAAGCGGGCATCGAGGCCGCCACGCTGGAGGCCCGGGAGCTGGTGTGCTTCGGCACCGGCAAGACCCGGGAGGAGCTGGCGCGGGATGGCAGGCTGTACGCCTCGCCGGAGCTGGAGTGCCGGGTCCGGGAGCTGGTGGACCGCCATCTGGCGGGGGAGCCGGTGGCGTATTTGATCGGCGAGTGGGAGTTCTACGGCTTGCCGCTGGACATCTCCAGCGACGTGCTGATCCCCCGGCCGGACACCGAGGTCCTGGCGGAGCAGGCCATCGGCTACGTCAAGACGTTGGGCGACTGCCGGGTGCTGGACCTGTGCGCCGGCAGCGGCTGTATCGGTCTGGCCGTGGCCGCCCAGGCGTCCCAGGCGAGAGTGGTGCTGGGGGAGTGGTCCGACGCGGCGCTGAAGATCTGCCGCCAGAACATCCGGCGAAACGGCCTGACCGCCAGGGTGGTCCCCATGCAGACCGACGCCCGGGTAAAGCCCGAGAAAGCGCTGGGAGAATTCCACTGCATCGTCTGCAATCCCCCCTACATCCCCCACGGCGACATCGCCGGGCTGGACAGCTCCGTGCGGGACTACGAGCCCCATCTGGCCCTGGACGGCGGCGAGGACGGCCTGGACTTTTACCGCGCCATCTCCGAGAAGTGGCGGACCGCCCTGGCCCCCGGCGGGCGGCTGTACTTTGAAGTGGGCGTCGGACAGGCGGACAGCGTGCTGCGCATCATGCGTGGCCAGGGCTTTGGCGACATCCAGATCGTGAAGGACCTGCACGACATCCCCCGGGTGGTGTTCGGGACGCTCTGCACGGAGATCTGAGGGCGAGGCGCCGGGAATCCGGCGGGAACGCGGACAATGGTAAAAGAAAGCTGATCAAACTGACATAGAGAATTTAGGAGGAAACACATATGGCAAGAGACAAAGGACCGCTGCCCACCGCAGCGCCTGCCAATGACAAAAAGCGGGCCATCGACACCGCCATGGCCCAGATCGAGAAGATGTACGGCAAGGGCTCCATCATGCGCTTCGGCGACCAGGCCAGTTTGAACGTGGACTTCATCCCCACCGGCTCTCTGGCGCTGGACGTGGCGCTGGGCATCGGCGGACTGCCCCGGGGCCGTATCGTGGAGATTTACGGGCCGGAGTCCTCCGGCAAGACCACCCTGGCCCTCCATGTGGTGGCCGAGGCCCAGAAGCGGGGCGGCGAGGTGGCTTTCGTGGACGCCGAGCACGCCTTGGACCCCACCTACGCCCGGGCGCTGGGCGTCAGGGTGGAGGATATGCTGATCTCCCAGCCGGACACCGGTGAGCAGGCCCTGGAGATCACCGAGGCCCTGGTCCGCTCCGGCGCCATCGACGTCATCGTGGTGGACTCCGTCGCCGCCCTGGTGCCCCGGGCGGAGATCGAGGGCGAGATGGGCGACAGCTACGTGGGCCTCCACGCCCGCTTGATGAGCCAGGCCCTGCGGAAGCTGACCGGCGCCATCAGCAAGACCAACACCATCGTTATCTTCATCAACCAGCTGCGTGAAAAGGTGGGCGTCATGTACGGAAACCCGGAGGTCACCACCGGCGGCCGGGCGCTGAAGTTCTACGCCTCCGTCCGCATCGACGTGCGCCGCATCGAGGCGCTGAAAAACGGCTCCGAGGTGGTGGGCAACCGCACCCGGGCCAAGGTCGTGAAAAACAAGGTCGCGCCCCCCTTCCGGGAGGCGGAGTTCGACATCATATACGGCCAGGGCATCACCCACACCGGCGAGCTGGTGGACCTGGGCGTGCGGCTGGATCTGGTGCAGAAGTCCGGCTCCTGGTTCTCCATGGGGGAGACCCGCATCGGTCAGGGCCGGGACGCCGCCAAGAAGTATCTGGAGGACAACCCCGAGGTGGCCGAGAAGCTGGAGGCCGACATCCGGGCCAACTTCGACAAGCTGATGAGCAACCAGTCCCGCATCGCCGCCAAGGCGGCCGGCCGGGCGGTGGACGTCAGCGCCGACGACTTCAAGGATGAGGATTGACCGCGTCGAGGCGTCCAGGCATAAGCGGGGGCGGGTGCTGGTCTTTCTGGAGGACGGCGCCTGCCTGAAGATCACGGAGCAGGAGCTGCTGGACTTCGGCCTGCGGGCCGGGGACGAGCTGGACGGCGGGACGCTCGGCCGCCTGAAGGAGGCGGCGGGGGTGTCCAACGTCAAGGCCAGGGCGGCGGACCTCATCGGCAAGCGGGCCATGAGCCGGCGGGACCTGGAGCGGAAGCTTCAGGAGAAGGGCGCCAGCGAGGCGGATGCCCGCTACGCCGCCGAGTGGCTGGAGGCCATCGGCGCCATCAACGACGCGGACTACGCGGCCATCCTGGTGCGCCACTGCGCGGGGCTGGGCTACGGACCGGCCCGTATCCGGGACAAGCTCTATGAAAAGGGCGTGCCCCGGGAGCTGTGGGACGAGGCGCTGGAGCAGGCCCCGGAGAACGGGGAGCAGATCGACCGCTTTCTGGCGGGCAAGCTCCGCGGCCGGACGCCGGACGAGCGGGAGAAGAAGCGCCTGACCGACGCGCTTTTGCGCCGGGGGTTTTCCTGGGGGGACATCCGGACGGCCTGGAACCGCCTGGGGTCGGAGACCTGGGAGGATTAGCTGTATTCCGGCGACCCGATTCCGGCGGCAGGGGACGATGTGGGCATCGGCCCCTGCGGAGTTGGGAAGATCTCGCAGATCGGGGTGCAGGCGAGACCGGCGCGCATTTGCAGTCCCGCCTATCGACCCCCAACGCAGCGGCAGCGGGGCGGTTGCGGAAACCCTTGCGTCGATATCCACAAATCCGCACCCAACGTTTCAACTTGCGACTGAAACGTCAGACAATTGCCAACGTTCAGCGCACCCGGATAAAACCCGGCAAATCTGCGCCATCCCGATTCGCGCGGCCCCCGTCTTTCGGCCAAATTTTCCTGTCAGGGGAAATTTCTGTCCGCAAAGCGCCTTTTCTTTTGGACCGTGCACGGCCCGTTTTCTTTTCGGCAAGACCGAAAAGAAAATGGGGGGTGTATTCCCCACGCCGCAACACGGCGCAGACCCATCCCCCGCCCGCGGGGCGGACCCATCCCAACATCCCATTTTTTGGAGGGAACAACCTTGCCATACAACATTGCATTTATCTCCCTGGGCTGCGCCAAGAACCAGGTGAACTGCGAGCAGATGATGGCCGCCGTCCAGGCCGCGGGCCACACCGTCCAGGCCGCTCCCGAGGGGGCCGACGTGGTGGTGGTCAACACCTGCGGCTTCCTGGCCTCCGCCTGCGAGGAGGCCATCGACAACATCCTGGAGATGGCCGAGCTGAAGAAGACGGGCCAGGTGAAAAAGCTCCTGGTCACCGGCTGCATGGCCCAGCGGTACAAGGACGACATTTTAAAGGAGATGCCCGAGGTGGACGGCATCCTGGGCACCGGCAGCTACGGCGACATCGCCGGGGCCGTGGCCGAGGTCATGGACAAGGGCCTGCGGCCCTGCCACATCGGCAACATCCACACCGCCAACCAGAGCGGGGAGCGCATTTTGTCCACGCCGCCTTGGTACGCCTACCTCCGTATCGCCGAGGGCTGCGACAATCACTGCGCCTACTGCGTTATCCCGTCCCTCCGGGGCCGGTACCGCAGCCGCCCCATGGGCGAGCTGCTGGACGAGGCGGCGGAGCTGGCCTCCGCCGGGGTGCGGGAGCT
>CABSFC010000129.1 GCA_902476875.1 uncultured Oscillibacter sp.
AGTTCGACTACACCAAGGGCTATAAGTTCTCCACCTACGCCACCTGGTGGATCCGGCAGGCCATCACCCGGGCCATCGCGGACCAGGCCCGCACCATCCGCATCCCCGTCCACATGGTGGAGACCATCAACAAGGTCATCCGGGTCAGCCGTCAGCTCCTCCAGGAGCTGGGGCACGACCCCTCCCCCAACGAGATCGCCGCCGAGATGAACATGCCCGTGGACAAGGTGCGGGAGATTTTGAAGATCGCCCAGGAGCCCGTCTCCCTGGAGACCCCCATCGGCGAGGAAGAGGACTCCCACCTGGGCGACTTCATCCCCGACGAGGGCGCGTCCGAACCCTCCGAGGCCGCGTCCTTCACACTGCTGAAGGAGCAGCTGATGGACGTCCTCTCCACCCTGACGCCCCGGGAGGAAAAGGTGCTGAAGCTGCGTTTCGGCATCGACGACGGCCGCACCCGCACTCTGGAGGAAGTGGGCAAGGAGTTCAACGTCACCCGGGAGCGCATCCGCCAGATCGAGGCCAAGGCCCTGCGAAAGCTGCGCCATCCCAGCAGAAGCAAGAAGCTGAAGGACTTTCTGAACTGAGTTTGCTCATCACATAAAGAGATTGCCTGCCCCAGCTTGGGGCAGGCAATCTTTTCTTGATTCTGCGGTTTTCCGCCTCTAAGGCCGCGTTCAGCCGTTCAGCTTGCCCCGCAGGTCCTCCAGCGCGTCCGTCAGGGCCTCCTCGAAGGTGGGATGCGGGCGCATGGCCAGCAGAAGCTGCTCCACCGTCAGGCGATTGGCCATAGCCTGGCTGATCTGGCTGATCATGTCGGTGCTGTGCTCGCACATCAGCTGCGCGCCAATGATCTCATGGGTGTCGGTGTTGGCCACCACCTTCATGAAGCTGCGGCCCGGATCGGCGATCAGCGTCCGGGCGTTGCCGAACATCACGCACTTACCGGCCTTTGCGGGGATGTTGGCCTCCCTGGCCTCCGCCTCCGTCATGCCCACCACGGCGATCTCCGGGCGGCAGTAGATGCAGCTGGGCACGATCCCCATATCCACGGAGGCGGTCTGTCCGCACAGCCCCTCCACACAGGCCACGCCCTGGGCCGAAGCCACATGAGCCAGCTGGACGGGCGAGGACACGTCGCCGATGGCGTAGACGCCGGGGATGCTGGTGGCATAGGCCCTGTCCACCCGGATGGACTTCCCGTTCATCTCCGGCCGCAGCTCGCCGGGGAACAGGCCCTCCAGATAGGGGCGGCGGCCGATGGCGCACAGCACGGCCTCGCCGGAGGCGGAGCCGGGGACATCCTTCGCCAGGAAGTTGACCGTCAGGCCCTCCGCCCCGCTCTCCACGTTCTGCACCATGGCGTTGGCGAAGACCTTCACTCCCTGCTTTTTCAGAATCGCCGCCAGGTTCTGTCCCAGCTCCCGGTCCAGGGTGGGCAGCAGGCGGTCCATGCCCTCCACGATGGTGACCTCGCAGCCCAGGTCGCTGTAGAAGGTGGCGAACTCCACGCCGATGACGCCGCCGCCGATGATGACGATGGAGCGGTACAGGGTATCCGCGCCCTCCAGCAGCTCGTCGGAGGTCATGACGCCGGGTAGGTCCAGGCCGGGGATAGGCGGACGGGCGGGCGCGGAGCCGGTGGCGATCAAGATCCTGTCCGCCGTATAGGCCGTCTCGCCGCTGTCGCCGGTCACGCGGACGATGCCCGCCTCCGGGATGGACGCCCTGCCCCGAATCAGGTCCACCTTAGCGCCCTTGAACAGGCCCTCGATGCCGCTGCTGAGCTTTTGAGAGACCTGCCGCTTGTAGGCGAAGATGGCGGCCAGGTCCGCCCTGGCCCCGTCGATGTGGATCCCCGCATGGCCGCCGTTGCAGGCGTCGCGGTAGATTTGGGAGGCGTGCAGGATGGTCTTGGTGGGGACGCAGCCCCGGTTGAGGCAGGTTCCCCCCGCCTCCCGGCTCTCCACAACGGCGGTTTTCAGCCCCAGCTTCGCGGCCCGGAGGGCCGCCATATAGCCGCCGGGGCCGGCGCCGATGACGATCAGCTGATAATCACTCATAATGCTCTCCATTCCGCCGCTTCGTTTTGGCGTGGGTCAAATGGAGCTCTCCCCAAGCGGCAAAGGGAGAGCTCCGTGCCTGTATTGCGGGTTTGGCCGTCAAAGCTCCTGCGCTTCCAGCAGGTGGCAGATGTCCCCGCCGGCCTCCAGTCCGGCGGCGCCGATCCGTTCCCGCATGTTCCTCAGGGTGAAGCGGCAGCCGGCCAGCGCCTGCTCCAGGGCGGGCGCCACCTGCCAGTCCATGGCGTCGGAGTAGACCCGGGCCTCCTGGATGATCCCGCTCTCCACCTGGAGCTGGAGCTGCAAGTCGCCCCACGCAAACCGCTCCCCGCACGTAAAGGTGAACGGCAAGCGGCGGCCGTAGTTCCACTCCCAGCTCTGGTTCCGGCGGTACAGTGCGTCGATGGCGGCGCGGTCCATATCGTTCAGGGTCATGGTCTCCGTGGGCAGGCCGTAGACCTTGCGGAACGCCTCAAACAGCTTTTTCTTTAACAGCGGGACTGTCACCTCGGGGGCCAGCTCCCGCAGGTTCACCACCCGGGAGCGGACGGAGTCCACGCCCTTGGCGGCCAGCTTGGCCTTGTCGGGGTTGAGATAGCGGCCCATGCGCGCCATGTCCACGTCCACCAGCAGCGTGCCGTGGTGGTAGGACTGCTGCCCGTTCTGGTAGAAAGCGTTTCCGGAGAACTTCCGCCCTTCGGCCAGCACGTCGTTGCGCCCGGACTTCTCCGCGTGGAGGCCCAGGCTCAGGCACGCCTCCAAAATCACGGAGAACTGCCGGTCCAGGTCGTAGTCCGCGGTGGGCACCAGGAAGGTAAAGTTCAGGTTTCCCAGGTCGTGGAACACCGCGCCGCCACCGGAGAGGCGGCGGGCCAGATGCCCGCCCTCCTCTTCCAGCAGGGTGGTCCTGCACTCCTTCCAGGCGTTCTGGTTGCGGCCGATGACCACGGTGTTCTGGTTCTGCCACAGGTAGAGGATACAGCAGCCGGACTTCACGCTCTCCAGCAGATACTGCTCCACCGCCAGGTTGAAATGGGGGTCAAAGCTGTTCCCCTCGTAGATCTTTAACTGTTTAATCATCTTTTTTCCATCGCAGCACCGGATTACGGGCGGCCCGGACGTCGTCGGGACGGCCGATCTGGGCGTGATGGGGGGCGTTGTGCATGAACTCCGGGTCCTTGTGGGCCAAGTCGTAGAGCTGGCGGAACACGTCCGCCGCCCAGTCCAGGGTCTCCCGGCTCTCGGTCTCCGTGGGCTCCAGCATCAGCGCCTCGTGGACGATCAGGGGGAAGTACATCGTGGGCGGATGCATACCGTAGTCGATCAGGGACTTGGCCACGTCCAGGGCGGACACGCCGGTCTCCTTCTTGAAAGCGCTGAGATCCAGCACGAACTCGTGCATACAGATGCGGTCAAAGGCGGGCTCGAAGGTCCCCTGGATCTTCCGCATCAGGTAGTTGGCGTTCAGCACCGCGTTCCGGGCGGCCTCGGGGATGCCCTCCCGGCCCAGGGTCATGATGTAGGTCAGGGCCTTCACCACCACCAGGAAGTTGCCCGCGAAGCCCCGGACCTGCAGACGGCCGGGGCCGTCCATCAGGGCGGATCTGGGCAGGAACTCGGAGAGGAAAGCCTTGCAGCCCACCGCGCCCGCGCCGGGACCGCCGCCGCCGTGGGGCGTGGCGAAGGTCTTGTGCAGGTTCATGTGGATGCAGTCAAAGCCCATGTCGCCGGGGCGGACCACGCCCATGACCGCGTTCAGGTTGGCGCCGTCATAGTAGCACAAGCCCCCGGCCTCGTGGACCAGACGGGTGATCTCAAGGATGTTCTCGTCAAAGATGCCGACGGTGTTGGGGTTGGTCAGCATCAGTCCGGCGGTGTCCTCCCCCAGGGCGGCCTTCAGAGCCTCCAGGTCCACGCAGCCGTCGGGCGCGGAGGCGATGTTCACCACCTCAAAGCCGCACATGGCGGCGGTGGCGGGATTGGTGCCGTGGGCGGAGTCGGGGACGATGATCTTGGTGCGCTTTTTGTCGCCCCGGGCGTCGTGATACTGCTTGATGAGCAGCACGCCGGTGAACTCGCCGTGGGCGCCGGCGGCGGGCTGGAAGGTCATGTCGTCCATGCCGCTGACCTCGCACAGGTACCGCTTGGCGGTGTCCAGTACCTCCCGGCAGCCCTCCACCGCGTCGGCGGGGGCCAGCGGGTGGATCTGGGTGAAGCCGGGCAGCGCCGCCATCTCCTCGTCAATGCGGGGGTTGTACTTCATGGTGCAGGAGCCCAGCGGATAGAAGCCGCAGTTGACGCCGTGGACATTGTGGTTCAGCTCCGTATAGTGGCGGGAGATGTCGGTCTCGCTCATCTCCGGCAGGGCGGGCGGGGTCTCGCGCTCCAAACCGGCGGGCAGGTCCACGATCTCCACATCGCAGGGGGGCAGCAGGCTCAGGCCCCGGCCCGGTACGCTCTTCTCAAAAATCAGCTTCATCCCGCCAACACCTCCTTCACGATGGCAACGGCCCTGTCCAGGGCCTCCCTGGAGACTTTCTCCGTGGCGCACCACAGCACGCCGCCGTCAACCGGCAGGCCGCCCAGGATTCCGGCGTCCTCCAGCGCTTTCAGCGCCTCCTCCGCCTTGGGCATCTCCACCACGAACTCGTCAAAATAGTCGCCGGGGTATTTCAGGGACACGCCGGGGAGCTTGCAGAGCTCCGCTGCCAGATAGTGGGCCTTGGCCATGGACTGGCGGGCGGCGTCAGCCATGCCCTGTGGGCCCATGGTGGCCATGTACAGTCCGGCGGTCAGGGCGCACAGCGCCTCGTTGGAGCAGATGTTGCTGCTGGCCTTCTCCCGGCGGATGTGCTGCTCCCGGGCCTGGAGGGACAGGACATAGGCGCGGTCGCCCTTGGTGTCCACGGTCTCGCCCACGATGCGGCCGGGCAGCTTGCGCATGTACTTGGTGGTCGTGGCCATGAAGCCCAGATACGGGCCACCGAAGCCGATGGGCATACCCAGGGGCTGTCCCTCGCCCACGGCCACGTCGGCGCCGCAGTCCCGGGGCGTCTTGAGGATGGCCAGCGCGATGGGGTTGCAGCCCATGACGTACATGGCCCCGGCAGCATGGACCGCCTCGCCCAGGGCCTCCGCGTCCTCGAAGAGGCCGTTGAAGTTGGGCTGCTGGACGTAGAAGGAGGCCACGTCAGGGGTCAGCATCTCCTTCAGCGCTTTGATGTCCGTCCTGCCGTCCTTTGCGGGGACGACGCGCAGCTCGTCGCCGGTGCCGTAGCAGTAGGTACGGATGGTATTGATGGTGTCGGGATGGGCGGCGGCGGAGACCAGGGTCACCCGGCGCTTCCGGTCCCGGCACATGGCCGCGGCCTCGGCGGCGGCGGTGGCGCCGTCGTAGACGGAGGCGTTGGACACGTCCATGCCGGTCAGCTCGCAGATCATGGTCTGGTACTCGAAGATGGACTGGAGCACGCCCTGGCTCATCTCCGCCTGATAGGGCGTGTAGGCCGTCACGAACTCCTCCTTGGCGGGGATGTACTTGACGATGCTGGGGATATAGTGGTCATAGGCGCCGGCGCCCCGCAGGATGGTGGAGAACACCTTGTTCTTCGCCGCCATGGCGGACACGGCGCGGCCGACCTCCAGCTCGCTCATACCGGCGGGCACATCCAGCGGATGGTCCAGGTACATGCTCTCAGGCACATCGCGGTACAGCTCCCGATAGTCGCCAAGCCCGATGTCCCGCAGCATCTCCTGCCGCTCCGCCGGGGTGGAGGGCACATAGCTTCCCATATCAGCCCTCCTCAGCGCAGTGCGCCTCGTAGGCCGCCGCGTCCAGCAGCTCCTCCTGTCCGGTGATGTTCTCCACCTTGATGATCCACGCGCCGTAGGGGTCGCTGTTCAGCTTCTCAGGGGCGTCGGCCAGCTCCTCGTTGACGGCGCACACCGTGCCGCTGACGGGGCTGATCAGATCGGAGACCGCCTTGACGGACTCCACGTCGCCGAAGGACTCGCCGGCGGAGACGTCGTCGCCCTCCCCGGGCAGGTTGATGAACACCACGTCGCCCAGGGCGTCCTGCGCGAAATCGGAAATGCCGATGACCGCCACGTCGCCCTCCATCTTGATCCACTCGTGGGACTTGGAATACTTCAGCTCAGCAGGAAAGTTCATGATCGTACCTCCAAAAATTTAATATGTGTTTCCTCCCGGGCGGCG
>CABSFC010000130.1 GCA_902476875.1 uncultured Oscillibacter sp.
GGCATAAAAACGCCGCCCCGCCTTTTTCAAAGCTGATACGCAGATATTGTCGAAAACGCGTCTCAATTTGAGACGCGTTTCATAAACGGTGATGACGATGAAGTACAAATCCCTAATTATCCTAAACGCCTCCGGGCTGGCGGAGGGGTGTGCGCCGGCTTATGTGGAGCGGATGCGCCTGACCACCCACGCTCCAATTCTTGTCCTGGCCCCGGCTGGGACGTCCGGCCAGTTCCTGAAAGCCGGGGCGGATATGTGCGTTCCAGAGGGGCTGGAGCCTGACATGATTATATCTCATGCCCTGGCCCTGCTGCGCCGCTATACCCTCTATGACCATTTTGACAAGGGGCATCCTAACCAGAGGGCCATCCAGCGGGGGGATATTTTCATCGATCCCCGCCGTCATACCGTCCTTGTGCGAGAACAGCCGGTCAATCTGCGGCTGCGGGAATTTTCCCTGCTGCACTACTTTATGCGAAACCCGCAGCTTGTTTTGACTCCGGAGCAGATATGTATGGGCGCATGGAATTTGGAGGGCGGCTATGGCGGTGATGTATCCGGCCCTATCGCCATCCTGCGCCGTGCCATTGAGCCAAACCCACAGTCCCCCATCTATATCAAAACAGTAAACCAGGTGGGCTACCGCTTTACGGCGCATTTTAGCGGAACTTGCGGCGGGTGACGGCGTTTTGTAGGATTTTTGTAGGTGTTTTGTAGGAATTAACTTTTAGGAGGCAGCCGATCTGCATGAATCGGCCGCTTCCTTTTCTTTTTGCCGCAAGAAAAAGAGGTAGTAAAAGGAACTTTTGCCGGAAAAGCACTGTTTTCGCCTGGGTTTGGCAAAAGCACCCCCGGCGTCCGTAATAATTATAAAGAGAAAACCAGCGGTTTTCCCTTTTTTGGAGACCGAGGGAAAACGCGTCCCAATTTGGAACGCGTTTCGACAAAAAGCGCCCAGGCGATCCGCACCTTGAAAACCGCACGACCGTCCAAAGCGGACATGCTTTCCGGCAAAGCGACGCGTTTGCGCGCCAGAGGAAGCCCAAACGCCGCCGGAAGGCCCGGGGGCAGGAACGGATTTGGAGAGAACGGCATTTTAACAAGACACAGTTTTTATTTTAGGTTGAGGGAGGTGAGCGCGTGGCCGGTGCCAAACAGGTGCCGCCAACAGAGACAGAGAGAAGGATTGGCAGTACGACCTATATTGTGACCTCCCATTTTCAAGAACAGGGCGGTTCCGCGGTTGATAAAATCAAGCGTCTGATTGACATGGAAACCAAAGCGGGGAAATTGCCGGGAAAAATCTGATTTTTCGACTGTTTTCGCACACTTTGGTATAATATAAGTGTCAACAGAACACCTTTCACCGCGGTAACTGCCGGAATGGAGGTCTGAATCTTGAACAGGCAGTTTGACAAGTTTACAGCGATTTCCAATCTCCTTTCGTCCATCGTGGAAAAGTGGGCGGCCCTGTACTGCCGCCTCAGCCGGGACGACGAGAACGAGGGGGACAGCAACAGCATCGCCCATCAAAAGCAAATCCTGGAGAAATACGCCCGCGACCACGGCTATACGCACTTCAAATTTTATGTGGATGACGGGTATAGCGGGGTATCGTTCAACCGGTCCGGCTTTCAGGAGATGCTTGCCGATATAGAGGCGGGAAAGGTCAGCGCCGTGATCGTAAAAGATATGTCCCGGTTTGGCCGGAACTATCTGGAGGTGGGGCTGTACACGGAAATCCGGTTCCCGGAGATGGACGTCCGCTTTATCGCCATCAACGACGGCGTGGACAGCGACAACCAGATGGACGATTTTACCCCGTTCCGAAATATCATCAACGAGTGGTATGCAAAGGACACCTCGAAGAAGATACGGGCCGTATTCCGCAATAAGGGCATGTCCGGCCAGCGGCTGTCCACCCAAGTCCCCTACGGCTACCTCAAGGCCGAGGGTGGAAATCTGGTCAAAGATGAGGAGACAGCCCCGGTGGTGCGGATGATTTTCCAGCTGTGCGCGGAGGGCAACGGCCCGGGGCGGATCGCCCGCATCCTGCGGGAGCGGGAAATCCCGACCCCCGGCACTCTGGCTTTCCAGAGGACAGGCCGAAAGAACCGCTACGACCCCGAACACCCCTGCCACTGGAACGAGAGCAGTGTTGCGAATATTCTGGAACAACCGGAGTATTTGGGGCATACGGTGAACTTCAAGACCACTAAAAAGTCCTTTAAGAGCAAAAAGGTCATCATTAACCCGGAGGAAAAGCGGATGGTCTTTGAGAATACCCACCCGGCCATCATCGACCAGGAAGCCTGGGACACGGTGCAAAAAACCGCCGTCAAAAACGGCGGCCCACCAAAATGGGGGATATGGGGATGTTCTCCGGCCTTCTTTACTGCGCCGACTGCGGCAATAAGCTCAGCCTGTGCCACACCACCTCCTGGGAGCGGGACAAGGACAACTATGTATGCGCTACTTACAAACGGAAGAAAGGCGAATGTTCCGCCCACTATATCCGGGAGTGTGTGCTTGAGAAGCTGGTGCTGGAAAATCTGCGAAAGGTCATCGCCTACACCCGCGACTATGAGGATGATTTTGTGCGGCAAATCACGCGCAACAGCCTGTCTGAACGGGAGCGGGAGCAGGCGGGGGCCAAGCGGCGGCTGGCACAGCAGATCCGTCGCGCAAAAGAGATCGACGGCATTATCAAGTGGCTGTATGAGGACAATATCAGCGGCAAGCTGAACGATGAGCGTTTTGCGAAAATGAGCGCGGATTATGAACGGGAGCAGAGGGAGCTGGAAGCCGGCGCCGCGGAGTTACAGCGCGTCATAGGCGGTGCCGAGCAGCAAAGCGTCAATATCAAAAGTTTTTTGAAAATCGCAAAGCAGTACATAGAACCTGAAAAACTGACTCCCTCTATTCTTCACGCGTTTGTGGAGAAAATCACCGTCCACGCCCCGGACAAGTCCAGTGGCCACCGTACCCAGCGAATTGACATCCACTATAATTTCGTGGGAGAGCTTGTCCTGGAGGACAACGAGGCTCTTTCCAGCGAGGTTGCGAAAAGAGAACCGGCGTGATATGCCGCAGCACATCACGCCGGTTTCCCGGAGTTGCAGATACTTCTTTATCCGCACACTCCTTAGGAAGCGGCGGTTTTTCAATCAAAATAAAACAGGTCCTCAAACTTCTTGTCCAGTGCCACGCACAGCACCAGCGCCAGCTTGGCCGTGGGGCTGAATTGCCCCGTTTCGATGGAACTGATGGTGTTCCGGGAGACGCCCACCAGCTCCGCCAGCTGGGCCTGTGACAAATTTTTCTCCGCCCTGGCTATCTTTACCCGGTTTTTCAATACCAGCTGGTCATCCATTTTAACATCCTCCATATCCGGGAAAGCTCCACCCATCCCGCGCCCAGCCGCAGCACCGCCGCCGGCAGGGTGAGGATCAGAAAGCACGTCGGGCTCCTTCTCTCCATGGCGTCATCCCTGTTGGAAAAATTGTACCAGATTCCAGGCCAGAAATGCAAGGGATATCAGCAGCGTCACGATATCCGAACCGTTCCGCCGCTTGGTCAGGCGGTACAGACGGCTGGCGGCGCAGGAGGCCCAGAACATGGCCAGCACGTCCGCCGCCGGCAAGCCGTGGACCCGCTTCCAGGCCATCAGCAGCACGCCGATGAGAAAGACGAAGATCAGACTGAAGGACTCGCCCTCGATCCGAACCGTCCGCTCCCGCTCGTCCTGGTTTTTGTTCTCCGCCCTGCTCTTGCGCAGGATTTCTTCCCGTTCCATAGACGCCCTCCTCACACCGCGGCCCTGACCACTGTCAAAACATGGCACGCCAGCCAGCACAGGGCGCCCACGGCGCCGAAGACCACCACCCACAGGTGGGTCTTAGCCCCGGATGCCCGGTACTTGCCCCAGCCCTCTGCGGCCAGATAGGCCCAGAGCATGGCCATCGGCACATAGTTGTTCTGGTCCATGACAAGGTTGAACACCAGGATGACCACCGTTATCGCGCAGAAGCCGACTATGCCGGCCCTCCGTCCCCTGTCCGCCACATAGACCTCACCCTCGTCCCGCTTTTCCGCCCGGCTGCGGGTCAAAATCTCGTTTTTATCCATAGCCGCTCCTTTCGCCAAGTTTTCTGTTTATTTAGCCAAGTTAACTTTGCAATCTAAGTATACCATATACCAAGTTTACTTGTCAACAATTTTCGCGAATTTTTACGCGGCCACTGACTGACGGCATAAAAACACCCCGGAGCGCATCTGCCTCCGGGGCGCTTTTTGTTATCGGCCTTTCTTTCGGTCCTCTTCAATCAGCAGCTTCAGCGCCTCCACCGCGACTTTCACGGAGCCGCTGGTGTCCTCGCTCATCCTCTGGTCCAGGCCGGCGGCCTCCCGCTCCTGGTTCCAGATGACGTGGAAGCAGGAGCCGCAGCGGCAGCCCAGCGCCGCCGCCACCACGAACAGGGCGGCGGACTCCATCTCGCTGGCCTTGACGCCCAGGCGCTTCCAGCTCTCCCACTTGGCTTTCAGCTCATAAGAGACCGGGGAGGCGTCGGGGCTGTGCTGGCCGTAGAAGCTGTCCTTACACTGGACCACGCCGGTATGTACGGGCAGGCCCAGCTCCCGCGCCGCCCGGGCCAGACAGTTGGCGACCTCCAGGTCCGGCACCGCCGGGAACTCAATGGGGGCGTATTCCAGGCTGGTGTGCTCATACCGGATGGCGCCGGTGGCCACCACGATGTCGCCGGACTGGACGTTCAGGTCGATGCCGCCGCAGGTGCCGGTGCGCAGGAAGGTGTCCGCGCCGCACTTGTGGAGCTCCTCCATGGCGATGGCGGCGGAGGGCCCGCCGATGCCGGTGGAGCAGGCCGTCACCTTCTCCCCCAGCAGCGTGCCGGTCCAGACATTGAACTCCCGGTTCCGGGCCACGGGATGGGCGTCGTCAAACAGCGCCGCGATGGCGGGCACCCGGCCCGGGTCGCCGGGCAGGATGCAGTAGCGCCCCACGTCGCCGGGGACGCAGTGGATGTGGAACTGCTTTTCCAGTTCTTGCATGTCAGCACCTCTCTTTTTATCTTTTGGGTCCGCGGCTATGGCCCCGGCCCGACCGCGGCCGGGATAAAAAATCCCGCGGCATTGCCCTCCACAGGGCAAAAAAGCCGGTTTGGAACGCCTTTTGTAGAGGGGTCCCGCCTATTTCAGCGTCACCACGGTCACGCCGCTCTCGCCCTCGCCGTAGACGCCCAGGCGGAAGTCCTTCACGGCGCGGTTCCGCCGCAGGATATCGTGGACGGCCTTGCGCAGCGCCCCGGTGCCCTTGCCGTGGATGATGGTCACGGTCTCCAGCCGGCCCATGACGGCGGCGGAGAGAAAGTTCTCCACCACGCCCTCGGCCTCCAGGGTCTCCAGGCCCCGGATGTCCAGCTCCCGGGGCGCGGAGGTCCGCAGGGTCCGGTCCGCGTTCTGCCGGACGGCGACGGCGGTTTTTTTCCGCCGCGCCGCCCGCTCGTCGTCCTCGATGAGCCGCACCTCGCCGGCTTTGGCCTTCATCTTCAAAATGCCGGATTTCAATTGCAGGGTGCCGTCCTTGCCCACGGACACCACCTCGGCGGGCTGCCGGACGCCGGGGATCTCCACCAGGTCCCCCTCCCGAATGGGACGGCTGGGCCTGGGGATGGGCTCCTGCCGCGCGTCGCGCTTCGTCACGGCGTCCTCCGCCTCGTTCAGCTTCCGGCGCAGCTCCGCCCGGGCCTCGTTCTCGTTTGCCGCCCGATCGGCCCGGGCCTGGGCCTTCCGCATCTCGCTGAGCTCCGCGAACACCTGGTCGGCGGCGGCCCGGGCGTCCCGCAGGATGCGCTTGGCCTCCGCCTCGCCCCGGCCGCGGGCATTCTCCTTGGCCCGCTCCATTTGCTCCCGGAACTCCCGGGCCTTGCGGGCGTCCTCCTCCCGCTGGCGGTACAGGCGGTCCGCCTCCAGCTCCCGCTTCTCCAGAGCCTGGCGCTTGGCCTCCAGCTGGGTCAGGATGTCCTCGAACCGGACGCTCTCGCCGCTCATCTGGACCCTGGCATCCTCGATGACCTCGTCCGGCAGGCCCAGCCGCTTGGAGATGGCGAAAGCGTTGGACTTGCCGGGGATGCCGATGAGGAGCCGGTAGGTGGGGCTCAGAGTCTCCACGTCGAACTCGCAGGAGGCGTTCTCCACCCCGGCGGTGGTCATGGCGAAGGATTTCAGCTCCGCGTAGTGGGTGGTGGC
>CABSFC010000131.1 GCA_902476875.1 uncultured Oscillibacter sp.
TGGCGCCCTCGATGATGCCGGGGATGTCCGCCATGACGAAGCTGACGCCCTCGTCTACCCACACCACGCCCAGGTTGGGGAACAGGGTGGTGAAGTGGTAGTTGGCGATCTTGGGTTGGGCCTTGGACACCACGCTCAAAAGGGTGGACTTGCCCACGTTGGGGAAGCCGATGAGGCCCACATCCGCCAGGAGCTTCAGCTCCAGGACGACGTCGTGGCTCTCGCCGGGGAGGCCCGCCTTGGCGAAGCGGGGCACCTGCCGGGTGGGGGTTGCGAAGTGCATGTTGCCCCAGCCGCCCCGTCCGCCCTTGCACAGGACGAAGGGCTCCTTGTCGGACATGTCCTTGATGATGGCGTTGGTCTCGGCGTCCCGCACCAGGGTGCCCCGGGGGACGCGGATAATCAGGTCCTGTCCGTCCTTGCCGGACTTCCGGGCGCCCTGGCCGTCCATGCCGTTGGGGGCCACGTATTTGCGCTTATAGCGGAAGTCCATCAGGGTGGACATGTTGTCGTCCACCTGCAAAATAATGGAGCCGCCCTTACCGCCGTCGCCGCCGTCGGGGCCGCCGGCCGCCACGTATTTCTCCCGGTGGAAAGCCACCACGCCGTTGCCGCCGTTGCCGGCGCGGACGGTGATGCGGGCCTTGTCGATGAATGAAGTTGCCATTGTGTACCTCTCGTATTCCAAATCTCGGTGATAGATTCTCCAATTTCGTCCATTTTAACGAAAATAAGAGGACACGTCAAGATAAATACACCAAAAAGAGCGGTCAGAGGCGAACTGTGACGATGAAGCCGTCTACATTGTTCCCGGAGAGGGCATACGCCCGCCCGTCGGGGACGTACAAGGCGTCCGCACCGCAGAAGTAGAACGCATAGGTCTGCCCGCCGTACGCTGTGTACAGATGCTCCCCGTCCCAGGGGTATTGCCTCAGGAGATCCATGTACTCCTCCAGGCAGAGGCCGCGCTCCGCCATCAGCGGCGCGTGGGGCAGGCCCACATAGCGGTAGTGCCAGGACTCGGCCCCGATGCCGGTCAGGGCCTCCTTGTCCGCCGGATAGCGGAGGACGAAGCCGTACTCCACGGCGTGGTCCGCGATCCACTGGTAATCGCCGGCGCCGTCAAAGGTGCCGCTGGCACCGCTGTCAGGGTAGTAGAGCGCCAGATCCACGGCATAGCCGGTGTGGTGCTCGCTGCCGCCGGGCTGGGAGACATACCGCCGGGCGTGCTCCAGGCCGTTGGCCGTGGCGGACTGGTCGAACAGGTGCCGCTGAAATTCCTCCGTCCGATAGCCCGCCACCACGTTGACACGCTTGGACCCGCCCTGGGCCGTGAAGTCCGCCAGCAGTGCGTTCAGGGCCTCCATGGCCTCCGGGGCCAGCTGGACAGTGCCGTCCCGGACGAAATAGCTGTCGTTTTTCGCCTCCAGCACATGGACCAGGGGCTGGTCCTCCGGGAAGACATAGGGGCAGCTGTTGCTGACCAGGATCAGCGGGCCGCTGTGGATGTCGCCGTCCTCCGGCCGCAGGCCATCCGGGATCGCGCCGCCGTCTGCCAGGGAGGCCGCGGGTTCCGCGGCGGGAGCCGGGGGGACCGCCGGAGCGGCGGAAGCCATGCTCCGCCGGCCAAGGAAAACGCCCAAAAGCAGAAACAGCAGGCAGGCGGCGGGGAAGAGCAGGGGACTGCGCCGCCTCCGGCGGCGGGATGGAGCTTGTGTGGGCATGGCTGTCACCTCATTGGTCTGGAAAGTGCGGTTCACTTTTAACACGCTGGCGAGGACGAAATTGTTCCCTCATACTCGATTTAGTCATCTTTGGAATAATCTTAGCAGGTCCGGCATGATACTGTCAAGATAAATATTCTAAAGATGACTAGGTGAGGGCATGAAACTGAATCCTTACGATGAAAAGCTGAATGTGGCAGGGACTTATGTGCGGGCGCTGCGGTTGGAGCGGGGACTGTCCCAGGAGCAGCTGGCGGCCAAACTGCAATTGCTGGGATACAGCATCGGGCAAAAGGCCATCAGCCGGATGGAGACAGGGGACCGGGTGGTGGCGGATTACGAGCTGCTGCTGTTGGCCCAGGCGCTGGGCGTGTCGCCGCTGCAACTGCTGGGGCAATAAAAAAACCGCTCTGGCTGATGGCCAGAGCGGTTTTCCTTGTTTATTCAGCCTCGTAAACGCAGGCCTGCTTGCGATCCTTGCCCAGGCGCTCGAAACGGAGCACGCCGTCCGCCTTGGCGAACAGGGTGTCGTCAGTGCCGATACCAACGTTCTTGCCGGGATGGATGCGGGTGCCGCGCTGGCGGACCAGAATGTTGCCAGCCTTGACGAACTGGCCGTCCGCGCGCTTGGGACCCAGGCGCTTGGACTCGGAGTCACGGCCGTTCTTGGTGGAGCCGCCGCCCTTCTTGTGGGCGAAGAACTGAAGACCAATACGAATCATGATACGGACCATCCTTTCTGAAAGATTTTAGAATGGGGAGGAATTATTCTTCCTCCAGAACTTCGATGTTGTCGGGATACTCGTCATGGAGTTCGGCGAAGTAGACCATCAGCCCCGCCAGAAGCGCCTGACAGGTGCTTTCAGCCGTGGGAGCCAGACCCCCGGGCAGGCGGAGGGAGATGGACGCGTCGTCCTCCCGGACCTTGACGGACGCCGCAAGGCCCAGCACGTCGTTGATGGTGGCCTCCACCAGGCGGATGGCGCTGGTGATGCCCGCGCAGACGATGTCCGCGCCCGCCTCGGCGTAGCCGCTGTGGCCTCTGGAGTCAAAGCCGGTGATCCGGTTGTTCTCCATGCGGAAGGTGATCGTCGTCATGCCTTAGACGGAGATCTTGCCGATCTCGACCTTGGTGTAAGGCTGGCGATGGCCCTGACGCTTGCGGTAACCCTTCTTGGCGTTGTACTTGAAGATGCGGATCTTCTTGCCCTTGCCGTTCTTGACGATTTTGGCCTCCACGGAAGCGCCCGCCACAACGGGGGTGCCGAAGGTGGCCTTCTCGCCGTCGATGATGGCCAGGACCTGGTCGAACTTGACGGTGTCGCCGGCTTCCTGGTCCAGCTTCTCGATGTAGACCACGTCGCCCTCAGCGACCTTGTACTGCTTGCCGCCGGTCACGATGATTGCGTTCATTACTTGATTCAACTCCTTCATTTACGGGCTCGCTGTCGGGGGCGATGCCATCGGCATACTTTTAGACCCATTCAAAGCGGCTTATCAAGTATATCAGCGGAATTTCAAAATGTCAACGATTTTTCGGAAGAAAGTTACAGAAGAAAAAATATGGAACTTATCACAGCGAAGAAAAAACGTATGGTGCGCAATGCGTAAAATTTCCTACGCGCATATTTTTGCTCTAAAGCGGTCTTCTGTTCCCACCGCTCCCGCTTCCGTTTCTGCTTTTCCGCCCGCTCAGTCATAGGCCAGCCGGTCCACGGTCCAGTCCGCGATCAGCGCCGCATACCATTTGCAGACCGCCTTTCCGGCGTCCACGTCAAGGTTAACATAATTTCCGCACTCCGCCGGGCTCTTCCCGGGCATCTCGCCCGTGAACGATGCCGCGGCGGCGAAGACCCGCTTCAACAGCTCCACGGCCTCCGCCAGAGACAGCAGCCGCTCATCGAACAGGAAGTAGAATCCGGTCTGGCACCCCATGGGGCCGAAGTAGACGACGGCGTCCTTGCGGTCGGAGTTCCGCAGCAGCGTGGCGATCAGGTGCTCGACGGAGTGCATTTCGCTGTTGCTCAGCAGCTCTCCGGTGTTGGGCTTTTTGAACCGCAGGTCAAAGGTCACGACGTCCCCGTCCCGGCGGGAGAGGTAGAGGCCGGGGACCAGTCTGTTGTGGTCCACGGTAAAGCTTGCGATGCGCTCCATGTCAGACCGCCTCCTTCTGCAGCTCCAGCGCCAGGGGCAGCAGGACGCCGCCCAGGTTTTCCAGCGCCTGACCGAAGTCGAAGTACTCCTCCGCGTTGTTCTCCCGGAACAGGTGGTCGGACACGGACTTCAGCGCCGCGAACCTGACGCCGTTCCGCAGGCACACCTGGGCGATGGCGCAGCCCTCCATCTCCACCAGCAGGGGGGAGAAGGTGTCCCGAATCCACTCCGCCCGGGGGCACTTGACGGCGAACCAGTCCCCGGTGGCCACCCGGCCGGTGGAGGCGGCGACGCCCAGGGATTTCAGAATCTCCACGCACCGCTCCGGCGCCCAGGTGGGGAACGCCAGCTGGTTGACGGTGGAGACCATGCCCACGGGGTCGCCGATGGCGGTGGTGTCCACGTCGTGCTGGATGAACTCCGACGGCACCACCAGACTTCCGGTGGCTAGGTCCGTGGCGCAGCCCGCCACGCCGGCGTTTAAAATCAGGTCCACGCCGTACCGCAGGCAGAAGATCTCCGCCGCCATGGCGGCGTTGACCTTGCTGATGCCGCCGGCGCAGGCCAGGATGTCCGGCGCGACCTCAAAAAACGGCACGCCGGAGACGGTCTCAAAGGGCTCCAGCTCCCTGGCGCCGGGCAGCGCGTGCAGCTCCGACACCATGGCAAATTGCAATCCGATTTTCATCATATGGCTCCTTACCCGGCGTCCGGCAGAGCTCTGCCGAACGCCGCAGAATGTGAACTACCTGTTTGGAGTATAGCACGGAAGCGCCGCCGGAGCAACGCTGAACCGCTACCGCTCCTTCCAGATAAAGATGGGCATGGGCGGATCGCCCCGGCGGTTGGTCCAGTCGCAGCGGAGCACGGAGAACGCCCGGTCGTCCAGCGTTTTCAGGTACTCCAGAACGGCGGCCCTCTCCTCATAGCCGTTTTCCTTCCCGTAGTAGAGGGCGATGGCCATGACCCCGCCCGGCCGCAGCAGCCGCAGTCCGGCCCCGATGGCCGCCACGGAGCTGTCCGCCCGGGTGAAAATATGGGGGTCGCCGCCGGGGAGCCTGCCCAGGTTGAACACCACGCAGTCCACGGTCCCGGCCTCCGCGTACCGCTCCATATGGGCGTGGCTGTCCAGAAGCACGTCGGCGCGAAGCCCCTCCGCCGCCAGCAGCGCCCGGGTCCGGGAAACCGCCTCCTCCTGGATGTCAAAGGCCAGCACCCGCCCGTCCGGCCCGACCAGGCGGCACAGCAGGGCGGTGTCCCGCCCCTTCCCGGCGGTGGCGTCGATGCAGAAATCGCCGGGTTTCACATAACGGGCCAGAAATTCATGGACCATATACAGGGTGTTCAGCTGCATGGCGTATCCTCCCGGGGTTCGAATCGATTCTGGCATAACAGCTCCAGAAAGGTATCACAAAAAAGTTCCCGCTGCGGGCACAGCGGGAACCCTTTGGAATTTGATCAGCCGTTCACGATCGCGGCGGTATCCTGGGCGATCATCAGCTCCTCGTTGGTGGGGATCAGCAGGACCTTCACCTTGGAGTCGGGGGCGGAGATGACCAGCTCCTTGCCGCGGCCGTTGTTGGCCTCGGCGTCCAGCTTCACGCCCATGTACTCCAGGCCCTGGCAGACCATGGCGCGGACGACCTTGTCGTTCTCGCCGACGCCGGCGGTGAAGATGATGGCGTCCACGCCGCCCATGGCGGCGGCATAAGCGCCCACGTACTTCTTCACCTCATAGGCGAACTTCTCCTGGGCCAGCTTGGCCTTCTCGTCGCCCTTGCCGGCGGCGTCCTCCAGGTCGCGGAAGTCGGAGGACACGCAGGACAGGCCCTCCACGCCGGACTTCTTGTTCAGGATGTTCAGCATCTCGTCGATGTTCATGCCGTACTTGTTCATCAGGTACTGCAGGATGCCGGCGTCCAGATCGCCGGAGCGGGTGCCCATGGGAAGACCCGCCAGGGGGGTGAAGCCCATGGAGGTGTCCACGCTCTTGCCGCCGTCCACGGCGGCGATGGAGGAGCCGTTGCCCAGGTGGCAGGAGATCAGCTTCAGATCCTCGGGCTTCTTGCCCAGCATCACGGCGGCGCGGCCGGAGACATACTTGTGGGAAGTGCCGTGGAAGCCGTAGCGGCGGACCTTGTCGTTTTCATAGTAGGCGTAGGGCAGGGCGTACATATAGGCCTTGGCGGGCATGGTCTGGTGGAAGGCGGTGTCGAACACGGCCACCATGGGGGTGCTGGGCATCAGAGCCTGGCAGGCCTTGATGCCGATGATGTTGGCGGGGTTGTGGAGGGGAGCCAGGGGGTTGCACTCCTCGATGGCGGCCATGACCTCGTCGGTGAT
>CABSFC010000132.1 GCA_902476875.1 uncultured Oscillibacter sp.
CGCGCGAGTGGTGGAATTGGCAGACTCGCTAGATTCAGGTTCTAGTGTCCTTTACGGACGTGCGGGTTCAAGTCCCGCCTCGCGCACCAAAAGAAAGAGACAGGCTGTGCCTGTCTCTTTCTTTTGGTGCTTTCCCGCTTTTGCCAACGGCAAAATGGGCCGCTGCGTAGCCGTTAGCGGCTCTGCCGCTTTACGGATACGGCGTGCCCCTTGCGGGTACTGCGGCGGGATGATTCAAATCGTGCAGGAAAACCCTGACGGTTTTCCCGCACACACCCTTTCCCTCCGTAACTTGTGAACCCGCATAGTATGTTTAACGCCTTGGGCCAAAAGGAAGAGACCGGCTATGCTGTTTTTTTGGGGGGGTTATTTCCTATTTTCCCGGTAGTAAATCAGGAAATAGCGGCGGGGATTTGACATCCCCTCCCTTCCCGCCTATAATATCAGATGATGGACACAGCGGGCGGCGGGGCCGCCCTTTGACAGAATTTCCGCGGTCGGCCGCGGAGGAAAGGAGCGTTGCTATGCCTTCCAACCTCAATGCGCTGCTGACGGCCTCCGTCGGCTCCATCGCCCTGGGGGACGTTCTGACCGCGGCCATTACGCTGGTGGTCTGCCTGATCGTCGTCCGGGTGCTGCTGAAGCTGACACGCGGGCTGCTGACACGGTCCAGGCTGGACGACCGGGTGAAGAAATACGTGCTCTCCGGCGCCAAGCTGCTGCTGTACCTCCTCACCGCCATCATCGTGGTGGGGAGCCTGGGTATCGACATGACCTCCCTGGTGGCCCTGCTGTCCGTGGCGTCCCTGGGCGTCACCCTGGCGGCGGAGGACGTGCTGGCCAACGTGGCGGGCGGACTGGTGATCCTCTCCTCCCACCCCTTTATGATCGGGGATTTCATCGAGGTGTCCGGCACCTCCGGCACGGTGGAGGAGATCGCCCTGAACCACACCAAGCTGGTGACTCCCGACGGTCTTCTGGTGATGCTGCCCAACAAGTCCCTGGCGGACTCCCAGGTGACCAACTACACCGCCCTGGGCCGCCGCCGGGTGAAGCAAGTGGTCACCGCCTCCTACGACGCCCCCACGGAGACGGTCAAGGCCGCCTGCAGGCGGGCGCTGGAGCTGACGGAGAAGGTGCTGGCCGACCCGGCTCCCGCCGTCTACCTCACCGGGTACGGCGAAAGCTCCATTGAATACACCGTCTACTGCTGGGCGGAGACCGCGGACTACTGGCCTGTCCACTACGACCTGGGGGAGCATCTGCGAACCGCTTTCGCGGAGTACGGCGTGGAGATGACCTATGACCATTTGAACGTCCACATCGTGGAAAACCGCGGTTGACAAACGGAGATCCTGCCACTATAATACGTTTGAAAGCGATGATGGAGAGGGACGGAGGCCGGCGCCCCCAGAGAGCCGGCGGGCGGTGAAAGCCGGCGGCAAGGGTCTCCAGGTCCTATGGCTCCTGAGCTGAGGGTTCGAGGGCGGCGTGCCGCCGGTAGGGCCTCTCCGTGTACGCCGCGTCAGCGCGAAGGGGTTGCTGGACCCCAAAAGAGGCGTGAGGCCGTGAGGCCCGCGCAATTTGAGTGGTACCGCGGAAGTCATATTCGGCTTTCGTCTCAAAGACAAATCTTTGGGACGAAAGCCGTTTTTCGTCCTGAAAGGAAAGGGAGTTTTGATATGAGCGACTATCGGATCGAGACACAATGCGTCCAGGGGGGCTACACCCCCGGCAACGGCGAGCCCCGCCAGATCCCCATCTACCAGTCCACCACCTTCAAATACGCAACCAGCGAGGACATGGGCAAGCTCTTCGACCTGGAGGCTAGCGGGTACTTCTACACCCGCCTCCAGAACCCCACCAACGACTATGTGGCCGCCAAGATCTGTGGCCGCCAAGATCGCCCAGCTGGAGGGCGGCACCGCCGCCATGCTGACTTCCTCCGGCCAGGCCGCCAACTTCTACGCCATCTTCAACATCGCCAATTGCGGCGACCATGTGGTGGCCTCCTCCACCATCTACGGCGGCACCTACAACCTGTTCCACGTCACCATGCGGAAGATGGGCATCGACTTCACCTTCGTGGACCCCGACTGCTCCGACGAGGAGCTGGAGGGCGCCTTCCGGCCCAATACCAAGGCCGTGTTCGGCGAGACCATCGCCAACCCCGCCCTGACGGTGCTGGACATCGAGAAGTTCGCCAAAGCCGCCCACGCCCACGGCGTGCCCCTGGTCGTCGACAACACCTTCGCGACGCCTGTGGGCTGCCGCCCCTTCGAGTGGGGCTGCGACATCGTCACCCACTCCACCACCAAGTACATGGACGGCCACGGCGCCGCCGTGGGCGGCGCCATCGTGGACTCCGGCAACTTCGACTGGCTGGCCCACGCCGACAAGTTCCCCGGCCTGACCACCCCCGACGAGAGCTACCACGGCATCACCTACGCCGAGAAGTTCGGTCTGGGCGGCGCGTTCATCACCAAGTGCACCGCCCAGCTCATGCGGGACTTCGGCTCCATCCAGTCCCCTCAGAACGCCTTTTTGCTGAATCTGGGGCTGGAGAGCCTCCACGTCCGCATGCCCCGGCACTGTGAGAACGGCCTGGCGGTGGCCCGGTATCTGAAGGGCCATCCCAAGATCTCCTTCGTCACCTACCCCGGCCTGGAGGACGACAAATACTACGCCCTGGCTCAAAAGTACATGCCAAACGGCACCTGCGGCGTGGTCTCCTTTGGCTTCAAGGGCGGCCGGAGCGCGGCGGAGACCTTCATGAAGCACCTGAAGCTGGCCGCCATCGAGACCCACGTGGCCGACGCCCGCACCTGCTGCCTCCACCCCGCCAGCGCCACCCACCGCCAGATGAACGACGCCGAGCTGGCTGCCGCCGGCATCACCCCCGACCTGGTCCGCCTCTCCTGCGGCCTGGAGAACCGGCAGGACCTGATCGACGACATCGCGCAGGCATTGGAGGCGGTCGACTGATGCCCATCAAAATCCCCAACCAGCTTCCCGCCACCAACATCCTGACGGCGGAGAACATCTTTGTCATGACGGAGACCCGGGCCATCACCCAGGACATCCGGCCTCTGCACATCCTGCTTTTAAACCTGATGCCCACCAAGGTGGAGACCGAGACCCAGCTGGCCCGGGTGCTGGGCAACACGCCGCTGCAGATCGAGCTGGAGCTGATCGCCCCCGCCGGACACGTGTCCAAGAACACCTCCCAGGCCCACATGCTGGCCTTCTACAAGCGCTTCGACGAGGTGAAGGACCGCGCCTTCGACGGCCTGGTCATCACCGGCGCGCCGGTGGAGCTGATGGCGTTCGAGGAGGTGGACTACTGGCCGGAGCTGTGTGAGATCATGGAGTGGAGCAAGACCCATGTCCACTCCACCCTGCACATCTGCTGGGGCGCCCAGGCGGGGCTGTACTACCACTACGGCATCCCCAAGCGGACGCTGCCCCACAAGCTCTTCGGCGTCTTTCAGCACACGGTGGAGGACCCCAACTTCATCCTCTTCCGGGGCTTTGACGACACCTTCTGGGTCCCCCACTCCCGGAACACCACGGTGGACCGGGCGGATATCGAGGCGGTCCCGGAGCTGAAGATCCTGGCCGCCTCCGACGAGGCGGGGGTCTACGCCGTGAAGACCGCCCAGGGGCGGCAGGTGTTTTTGATGGGCCACGCGGAATATGACCGGGAGACCTTGCGGAAAGAGTACATGCGGGATTTGACCGCGGGGGTGGATATTCAGATCCCCCAGCACTACTTCCCCGGCGACGATCCCAGCAAAAAGCCGGTGATGAACTGGCGGAGCTGCGCCCACCTGCTGTACGCCAACTGGCTGAACTACTGCGTGTACCAGACCACGCCCTATGACATCCGGGGGATCGAAAAAGGCGTCCGCACCGATGACTGACAAAAACCGCCGCTTCCATAAAATTTAGCCTGATAAGGAACCCGCAGAAAACGACAAATACAGGCAGGACCGTATAAAAAAGCTGTTTATTGACAAATCACAGGAACAAACGAGGCACTATCTGATAATCGGATAGTGCCTCGTTTGTTATCCAGACATAGGAGGAGACAACATGGAAACCAATACAAGATTTGATTATTACTACGGCGACGAAAGCAATCAGTTTTCCTTTTTCCGCATCCCTCGCCAGCTTATTACCGACACGAAGTACAAGGGCCTCTCCACCGACGCCAAACTGCTGTACGGCCTCATGCTGAACCGCATGGGCCTGTCCCAGCGGAACGGATGGTATGACGAACAAGGCCGCGTATTCATCTATTACCCCGTGGCCAAAATACAGGAGGTACTGGGCTGCGGCCACGACAAAGCCGGGAGATTGGCAGCTGAGCTGGAACGGGGATACGGCTTAATTGAGCGCGTCAGGCAGGGACAAGGCCGCCCCGCGAGGATCTATGTCAAGCGGTTTACTACCGGGAACGCGGCCCCATCTGCCCGGGAACCGGAAGATGGCGGACCTGCCCGCAGACAGGACCGCGGTAAACCGGCAGGCCAGACCGCGGCTTTTCCGCAGCCAAGAGTGCGAAAAAACCGCAGCCTTGACCGCACAAAACCAGACGCAAATTATATGAAAAAGAATTATACTGAGTTCAGCTATATCAATCAATCTATCAATCAGCCCGAGGAGCAGCCGCAGTCTGGCGGCAAAGATGAATGTCCCATGCAGGCAGAAAGAGCTGGCCGGGCTTCAAGGCAGTTTACAGACAAAACCGGCGCATCGCAAATTGGAATACAATTTCAAGAAAAACCAAGGGCAGGAAGCGTGGAGGCCAAGCCAGAGAGAACGGTGATGCTGTCGATGCCGCTGTCCGCGCCAGCATGGAATTTGATAGCACAAATTCCGCTGGTTAGGGGCAGCAGCCCCTAAGACCCAACGCCCGGCGTCACATGATGTATACGCATGGCCCAAAGATGCCGCCTTTAAGACCCTGCCGGATGTGCAGCCGCCCTTTCAGAGGGGATTCCTGGTAAAGGGCCGGGATGCGGGGGTGTTTTCCCCTGCGGGGGGATATAAGCCACCGTCCGGCCCCCGTCAAGGCCGGGCGCCGTCCGGCGGCTTATGCGGTCATCAAGGGGAAAACACCCCTCAAAGCCGCCAAAAGGCGGCTTTGGCTACTATGGGGGCGGCCGCGCCGCCGGGGGTCCCGGAGCGTCCCCGGAAGCCCGCTCCGCCCCGCCGCAAGCCGTCGGCGGGGCGGCAGTCCAGGAAACGCGTCCCAATTTGAGACGCGTTTCGACAACGCCCGCCTTCCGCTTCCCGTTGCTTTACGGGGCAAAACATGCTATACTGTTTTTATCTGAAAGGCAGGTGGCGCCAATGCCATACAAAGAATTACTGCGCAAAATTGACGGCTATGCCAAGGTGATCCGGGAGCGCCGCCCCCTGACCCCGGACGAGGTAAAGGAGCTGGACGCCTACTTCCGCATCGGCATGACCTATTCCTCCAACGCCCTGGAGGGGAACTCCCTGACCCTCTCCGAGACAAAGGTGCTGCTGGAGGATGGCATCACCGTGGGCGGCAAGCCCATCCGGGACTGCTACGAGGCCACCGGCCATGCCCAAGCCTATGACTATATGCTGCAAACCGCGCGGGGCGGCCCCCTCCAATTCCGGGAGGAGGACATCCTGCGCCTGCACGCCCTGTTTTACAGCGGCATCGACCCGGACCGGGCCGGACGCTACCGCACCGGGCAGGTATTTATCACCGGCACGGAGTATATTCCGCCCGCCGTGGAGGAGGTACCAGGTCAGATGACCAAACTGGTGGAGGAACTGAACCAGAAGAAGGACGCGCTGCACCCGGTCCTGCTGGCGGCCTATGCCCACCGGAGGCTGGTGGACATCCACCCCTTTCAGGACGGCAATGGGCGCACGGCCCGGCTGCTGATGAACCTGGTGCTGGTGAACAAGGGCTACTGCATCGTATCCATCCCGCCCATCCTGCGCCACGACTATATCACCGCGCTCCAGCAGGCCCAGCGGAGCAGCGCCCCCAGCGACGCCGCCTTTATCAAGCTGATCTGCGAATGTGAGCTGGAGGCTCAGAAGGACTACTGCCGGATGTTCCGCATCAAGCTCCCGGAGCAGCGGCGGGACGTCCCAAGGCGATAACTGAATCCTGTACGGAA
>CABSFC010000133.1 GCA_902476875.1 uncultured Oscillibacter sp.
CCGGCGGCGGTCAGACCCCGCTCCGCCAGCAGCCAGCGGGTCCAGTCCGCCGCCAGCCCCCGCCGCAGGGGTAGGGTGGACACCGGACGCAGGCCATATCTGGCCAGCTGGGCGTCAAAGGCAAAGTCCTCCGGCAGCACCAGGCGCGCCACCCCCTGCTTCCGCAGGCGCTTTCCCGCCGCCGCCACCCGGCGGCGGACCACCGCCTCCGGCGTTCTGGGCCCCCGGAGGACCTCCGCCCGCAAAAACCGCATGTGCAGCACGCTGCACTCCCGCACCGTCACGGACCGCTGCCGCTTGCCGGACCGCGGCTCCTTCCAGATCAACAAACCAATCATAAAAACATACCTCCCGCTCCATCGTATGGGGCGGGAGGCTTGTTTATGTGCGTCAAGCGCTGCCGGACAGCGTATAGCCGGTGAGATAGCCCATCCGGGGCTCCGCGCCGTGGCCGCTCAGGGGGTTGACCCGGACGCCGTTCTCCGTCACCTCGAAATGGAGGTGCGGGCCGGTGGAGTTGCCGGTGGAACCGGTGATGCCGATGACATCGCCCTGGTTCACATACTGGCCCACGCTGACCTTCCGGCTGCTGAGGTGGGCGTACAGCGTGGTGTTGCCGCTGCCGTGGGAGATGACCACATAGTTGCCGTAAGAGCTGCTGCTCTGGGAGACGATGACAGTGCCGGACTTGGCTGCGTAGACGGAGCTGGTGTAGCCCACCCGCCCGATGTCGGTGCCCTTGTGGTTGGTGGAGCCGATGCCGCCGGGGGACTGCCGGCCGCCCACGGTGGAGGTGATGTACCGGCTGTCCACCGGCCAGATGTAGCCGCCGGGATTGGACTGGCTGGACTGGCCTCTGGCGGCCTGCTCAGCCGCCAGCTGCCTGGACAGCCGCAGGATCTCCGCCTGCACGGCCTCCTCCTCGGCGGAGAGGTCGTCCAGCGCGTCCTCGTACTCCGACTGGCTCTGCCGCAGCTGCTGGATCAGAGCGTTGGCGGCCTCCCGCTGCTTATTTAACTCGGTCTTCTTGCTGACAAGCTCGCTCTTGGCGGCCTCAGACCCGGCCTTTTGCTCCTCCAGGTCCGCCTTCTTCTCCTCGATCTCCACCTGGAGGGCTTTCAGATCGTCGATGACCCGCTGGTCCGCGTCCATGACCTCGTTGATGGCGTCCAGCCGGGTCAGCAGGTCCGTAAAGCTCTCGGCCTTAAACAGGACGGACCAGTAGGACACAGTCCCCCGCTTTTCCATGGCCCGGACCCGCTTGCAGAACAGCTCGTACTGAGCCGCCTCCCGCTCCTGGGCGTCCGCCAGCTCAGCCTCCGTCTGGGTGATGAGGGCGGCGTAGGCGCTGATCTGGGCCTCCACATTGGCGATCTCGCTGCTCAGGACGCTGATCTGCTGGTCCAGCAGGTTTTTCTTCGCCACGTTGTTGCTGATATCGTCGGACAGGGCGTCGATTTTGGCGTTCAGGTCCTTTTTCTGCTCCTTCAGATCGCCGGCGTCGCTTTTCAGCGCGTCGATGTCCGCCTGGGTGACGGCCAGGGCGGGCGAAAAGTCCGCGGCTAGCACGCACAGCGTCAGCACCAGCGCCGTCAGGCTCCGGCAGACCCGCTTCAGATGTCTCTTTTTCATCGAGCCCTCCTCACACCTGCAGGAACTTGCGGATGGCGGACAGGCTGCCGCCCACGCCGATCAGGATACCCGCGCCCGCGAAGATCCCCGCCACAAAGGGCCACAGCTGCTGGAAGGGGATGATCTGGATCAGCTGGAGCGTGTCGTTGTTGTCCACGCCCTGGGCCACCGCCGCGTAAAGCCCCCACTGGAAAAAGAAAGCCAGGGCGGCGCTGAGCAGACCCAGCATGAAGCCCTCGTACACGAAGGGCCAGCGGATGAAGCCGTTGGTGGCGCCCACCATCCGCATGATGGCAATCTCCTCCCGCCGGTCAAAGGTGGTCAGCTTGATGGTGTTGGAGATGATGAACACCGACACCACAAACAAAATGGCGATCAGGGCCACGCACACCACGGTGGCCACGTTGCGGACGGTGATGAATCCGTCGGCGATCTCCTCGTGGGCGACCACGTCGCTGATGCCCGGGATGTCGGTCACCTGCTCCACCGTCTGGGAGATCTGATTCAGGTCGTCGATCCTGATGGCGTAGCGGTCCTCGAAGATCTCCGGGTCCAGGTCCTGGAACAGGGCCTCGTCGGAATATTCGGCGGCAAAATCCGCCGTGGCCTGCTCCTTGCTGATATAGGTGGCGGAGGCCACGTTGGGCACCTCCTCCAGCTTTTTTTGCAGCGCTTTGGACTGGGCGTCGGTATAGCTGTCGTCCACATACGCGACGATCTCGTTCTCCCGCTCCAGGTCAACCAGCAGCCCGTTGGCGTTCACCGCCACCAGGGTGAAGGTGCCCATGATGAGCAGGCAAGCCACGGTGATGCCGATGGCGGCGAAGGACATGAAGCCGTGGCTGAACATGTTGCTGAGTCCCTCATGGAAAAAGTATCCGAAGTTGTGCTTACCCATGGATGTGTCCTCCCACATAGCCGCCCACGCTGTCGTTGATGACATGGCCGGAATCAATGGTGATGACCCGCTTGCCGAAATGGTCCACCAGGTCCTTCTCATGGGTCACCACCACCACGGTGGTGCCCAGCGCGTTGATCTTCACCAGCAGCTCCATCAGCTCCAGGGACCGCTCCGGGTCCAGGTTGCCGGTGGGCTCGTCAGCGATGATGGTGTTGGGGTTGTTCACCAGCGCCCGGGCAATGGCCACACGCTGCTGCTCGCCGCCGGAGAGCTCCGTGGGATAGCTCCTGGCCTTCTCCGCCAGACCCACCAGCTCCAGCACATAGGGGATGCGCTTTTGGATTTCCTTGGGGCTTGCGCCCACGGCCCGCATGACGAAGGCCAGGTTGTCATAAACCGTCTTTTTCTCGATCAGGCGGAAGTCCTGGAAGATGACGCCCAGGGTCCGGCGCATCAGAGGGATCTGCCTGCCGGAGATGTTGCTGACGGAAAAGCCGTTGATCATGATGCGGCCCCCGCAGGGCTCCACCTCGCCGGTCAGCAGCTTGATGATGGTGGATTTGCCGGACCCGGAGGGGCCCACCAGGAAGACGAACTCGCCGTCCTCAATGGTCAGTGTGATGCCCCGGATGGCCCGGGTCCCGTTGTCGTACTCCATTTCCACGTCTTTCAAACGGATCATGCGGCACCTCGCTCCTTTATGGAAATACCGGCCCTCCCGCAGGCGGTCAGGTCGACATAATTCTTCAATCTATCACATTATATACGGTTTTTCCCGCCAATGCAATAACCGTTTGCAAGAATCCAGGGCTTTCTGCAAACTATCACAATAGTTTGACTGTTTCTACACTACCATAGTAGTTTGCCGTTGTCAAGGGCCCCGCCCGTCTTTACGGCGGATATTCGTGGAAAAAGCCGCCCCTCCGGGGCGGCTTTTTTCGCAGATTCATACGGTTCAGGAGTCGATCCCCCGGCTGGTCAGGTACTTCTTGACCATCAGGGCCACCTTGAAGGTAATGGCGTCGTCAAACTCCCGCAGGTCCAGGCCGGTCAGCTTCTTGATCTTCTCCAGCCGGTACACCAGGGTGTTGCGGTGGACGAACAGCTTCCGGGCGGTCTCGGACACGTTCAAATTGTTTTCAAAGAATTTATGGATGGTGAAGAGGGTCTCCTTGTCCAGGGCGTCGATGGGGTTCTTCTTGAAGACCTCCTGGAGGAACATCTCGCACAGGGTGGTGGGCAGCTGGTAGATCAGGCGGCCGATACCCAGGTTCTCGTAGTTGATGACGTACTTCTCCGTGTCGAAGACCTTACCCACCTCGATGGCGATCTGAGCCTCCTTGTAGCTCTTCGCCAGGTCCCGCAGGTGAGTGGCCACGGTGCCGATGCCCACCACCACGGTGCTCTCATTGCCGGAGCGGAGAGCCGCTTCCACGGCGTCGGCGATCTTGTTCAGCTCCTTGATACCGGAGCCCTCGGGCATCTGGCGGATCAGGACCACGTCGCCCTCGCCCACGCTGAGGACGAAGTCGTTCTGCCGGTCAGGGAACATGGCCTGCACCACGTCGGTGGGCACGGATTCGCCCTTTTTCAGGGAGCGGACCACGAACACGCCCCGGGACACGTCGGCGGTTACCCGCAACTCCTTGGCGCGCATATAAATATCGCCCAACATGATGTTGTCGGAGATGATGTCTTTGATGAAGGAGCCGCGGTCGTGCTTTTCCTCATAATAGGACTTGGCGGCGTTCAGAGCCACGGTGGCCATGGCGCAGGCGGTCTTGCTGACTTCGTTGTCGCCGAAGGTGAACACCGCGTAGTCGAACTGGTTGCCCCAGCCGTTCAGCGCCTTGAAGGTCTTGCCGTCGGAAGAGACCATGCCGCCGCTGGCGTTGTTCACAGCCGGCACATATTCCGCCCACCGCTGGCCGATCATGGACAGCTCACTGCAGGCAATGACGATGCCCTCCCCGTCGATGACGCCAACGGTGCGGTCCGTGTTCTCCTTCAGCTGCAGCACCACATTTTGAAAAATTCTCCCAGACATGGTCGTCCTCCTCACAGAAAACACACGAAATTCTTTGTGCAATTTGTCAACGACTATATTATATCGACACTTTTGTCAAAAAGCAAGATGTTTTTTCTTTTTTCAACAAAAAAGTCCCGAACTTTTTGTTGAAGTTTCGTCCTTTTCCTCCCAATGTTCAGGAATTGCGAAGAATTTCCACCTCGTCCTCTGTCAAAAATCGGAATTCACCCCGTGAAAGTGACATATCCAACAGCAAATTGCCCATCCGCACCCGCTCCAGATACAGCACGGGCCTGCCCCGCTGGGCCAGCATCCGCTTGATCTGGTGGAATTTTCCCTCCCGCAGGGTAACGCGAGCCTCGCTTTCCTCCCCGGCCGTCAGGACCGCCAGCCCCGCCGGACGGCAGACCAGTCCGTCGTCCAGGGTCATTCCGGCGGCGAAGGCCCGACAGTCCTCCTCTGTCAGCCGTCCGGCCACCCGGACGTGGTACTCCTTCTCCACATGGTGCCTGGGCGACAGCAGCTCGTGGGCCAGACCGCCCTCATTGGTCAGCAGCAGGAGGCCCTCCGTGTCCTTGTCCAGCCGCCCCACGGGAAACAGGCCCTGCTTTTGCAGCTCCGGCGGCAGCAGATCCAGCACGGTGGCCCCCCGGCCGTCCTCGGTGGCGGAGAGATACCCCGCCGGCTTGTTCAGCATGATCCAGGTGAAGCGGCGGTAGCGCAGTGCCTCTCCGTTCACCGCGATCTCCGCCGTCTCCGGGTCCACCTTCTCCTCGGCGGAGCGGACGGGGGCCCCGTCCACCAGTACCCGGCCCTGGCGCACCAGGGACTTCACCTCCCGCCGGGACCACCTGCCCGTGGAGGCGATGATCTTGTCCAGACGCTGCTTTTCCATAGTCCGCCCTCCTTTTCTATTCTATCTTATCATAATCCCGCCCAAAAATGAATAGGAACAAACAGGAGGGATCGATATGTTGATTTGGACCGCCCGGTTTTCCCGGAAAAAGGCCGTCTTGGCCGTCGTCGCCATGGGCGTGGTCATGGCGGCGCTCATCATCCTGCTCGGCCGCGTGCCCGCGGAGGAGGGCGCCGCCCCGCCCCAGCTTACCGACAACAGCCAGCGGGTGGCCTACCTCCAGTCCCTGGGCTGGGAGGTGGAGCCGGAGCCCCTGGAGACGCTGCAATTTCTGCTGCCCGACGCCCTGGTGGAGCCCTATCTCAGCTACAACGAGCTGCAAATGGCCCAGGGCTTCGACCTGTCGGATTGCTGCGGCAAGCAGGTGGCCCGGTACACCTACGCCGTCACCAACTACCCTGGGCGCCCCGTCGGCGTCCAGGCCAACCTGTACGTCTGCGAGGATCTGCCGGTGGCGGGAGATATCCTCTGCCCCGGCGCGCGGGGCTTCCAGGAGGCGCTGATCCAGCCGGAGACGGAGGAATA
>CABSFC010000134.1 GCA_902476875.1 uncultured Oscillibacter sp.
AGGCTGTATCCTATCGCCCACGGAGTTCATAGCGAAGCGGAATGAACGGGTGGGTTGATAAAGCCCTTGCGACAAGCACCCACAGGTCTGCACCCAGCGTCCCAAATTGCGGCATAAACGTTCTATCGGACGCCGGCGTACAGCGCGGCCGGATAAAGTCCGGCAAGTCTTTGCCATCCCGATTCGCACGGCCCCCGCATTTCGGCCAAATTTTCCCACAAGGGGAAATTTCTGGCCGCCAGGCGTTTTTCTTTTGGACCGTGCACGGCCCCGCCAAGGTGAGCCGCGAAGCGGCGAGAAAGCCCTCTGGAGGGTTTTCTTTGGCAAGGCCAAAGAAAATGGGGGTGCAATCCCTGCGGAAACTCCGCAAAAGGTTTCCCGAAAAGGTCGTTTCTTCCCTTCAGCCTCTTTCCGGAAGCATCCTATGAACGGCTTCTTCAACCATATCTGAAGCCCCGCCCGTCAGACCGGCTCCCCATACAACGCCCAGGTGTTGCTGTCCGTGACCCTCACGTCGATAAACCGCCCGATCAGCTCCTCCCCGCCCCTGAGCCGCACCAGCCGGTTGCCCTCGGTGCGGGAGGACAGGGGGAAGTCCGCGTCGTCGCTCTTCCCGTCCACCAGCACCCGCACGGTCTTTCCGATATACCCGGCGTGGAGTCTGGCGGACATGGCGTTCTGCGCCTCCAAAAGCTGATCGAACCACTTTTGCTTCTCCTGGCGGCTGGCCGGGTCGGGCATGGCCGCGGCCTTCGTGCCGGGCCGGGGGCTGTAGATGAAGGTGAACAGGGCGTCAAAGCCCACCTCCTCCACCAGAGACACCGTGTCCATGGCCTCTTCCTCCGTCTCGCCGGGGAAGCCGATGATCACGTCGGAAGTCAGCACCAGCCCCGGCATGACGGACTTGGCATAGTTCACCAGCTCCAGATACTGCGCCCGGGTGTACCGCCGGTTCATCTCCCGCAAAACCCGGTCGTTGCCGGACTGGAAGGGCAGGTGCAGCTGTTTGGCAACATGCCCGCACCGGGCCATGGTGTCGAAGAGCTTTTTTGTGGCGTCCTTGGGGTGGCTGGACATGAAGCGGATCAGATATTCGCCGGGGATCTTGTCGATATCGGAAAGCAGGTCCGCGAAGTCATAGTCCAGATCCAGGTCGTTGCCGTAAGAGTTGACGTTCTGGCCCAGCAGGGTGATGTCCTTGTACCCGCTCTCCACCAGCTCTTTGACTTCCCGCAATACGCACCGCGGGTCCCGGCTGCGCTCCCGGCCCCGGACATAGGGCACGATGCAGTAGGAGCAGAAGTTGTTGCACCCGTACATGATGGAGACCCAGGCCTTCACGCCCTTCTCCCGCATCACGGGGATGCCCTCGGCGATGGTGCCGTGCTCGTCATCCACGGCAAAGACCCGCTTCCTCGTCTCGTAGGCCCGCCAGAGGAGCTCCGGGAACTTCCACAGCGCGTGAGGGCCGAACACCAGGTCCACGTGGCGGTAGGACTCCTTCACCCGGCGGCTCACCCGTTCCTCCTGGGCCATGCAGCCGCACAGGGCGATGACCTGCTCCGGGTTCTCCTTTTTCGTGTGGGTCAGGATGCCCAAGTTCCCGAACACCCGCTGCTCCGCGTGCTCCCGGACGGCGCAGGTGTTCAGGATGACCAGGTCGGCCTCCCTGGCGTCCTGGGTAAAGGTGAAGCCCATCGCCTCCAGCATCCCCATCAGCTTCTGGCCGTCGGCCACGTTCTGCTGGCAGCCAAACGTGTCCACACAGGCCACGGGGTGGGCCTCCCGCGCGGCGAACATGGCCCTGATCTTCTCCTCAAAGTCCCGCTGGCGGGCAAGGTCCGCCGGCTGGACCAGTACGTCTTTGCGTTCCAAAGCAGTTCCTCCGAATACAGATACTTTAACTAAAGTATCATAGCATAAAACCACAAAAAGCACAATATCAAAAAACGGAAGGGCGGCGCTTCCGCGCCGCCCTTCCGTTTTCCGTTCGCTTATTCCATTTTAGAAACCAGCTTGCCGAAAGAAATGGGATTCACATTATCCTCGGCAACCACGTTGGCCTTCTTGCCCACCAGCGCCAGCAGGCCAAGCAGAGACCGGGCGTCCAGCATCACGGTGTCGGTGCTCACCCAGACTTCATAAGGCACTTCGCAGGCCAGCTTGTTGATCTTCTCCGCCTGCTCCTTGCTCCTGATATCGATCTCTCGAATCATGCTCGTTTCCTCCTTATTGTCAGATTTTTTGGCGTCCCGGGCCTCCCGGGATCGTCAACATATTAACAGTCTCGCCCGACGCCGTCAACTTCACAAATTACCATAATTGTGTTAAGTAATCGTTTTCTTTATGGTTATATTGCACATTTTAAACGTTTCCGTTTTGGCAGCCGTCAAAAGGGGACGAACTCCGCCGCCCCCTTTGACAGCGCCTCGGCCCCTAGCGCCAGGCTTTCCACAGCGCCAGGGACAGGGCCGTCAGCGCGGCGCCGGCGCCCAGGGAGAGCCAGAAGCGGTCTCCCCCGATGTCCCACAGCGCCGCTCCCAGCAGCGTGGCGGAGGCCACCCGGGGCAGGCTGCCCAGCAGGCCGCCGGTGAAGTAGGCCCGCCAGGACACCCCCGCCGCTCCCAGGTACATGCTGACCAGATCGCCGGGAGACGCCCCCGCCAGCCGCAGCAGAAACACCGTCCTGCCGGGGCGGCTGTCTCCCGGCCCCTCCAGCGCCGCCAGCCGGGGGTAGCGCTCCGCCAGGGCCGAGAGGCCGCCCCGCTCCCGCCGCCCCAGCAGATAGGGCACCGTCTGGGCCACCGCCACGCCGCACAGGTTCACCGCCAGCGCCGCCGGAAAGGGGAACAGCATCCCTCCCGCAGCCTCCAGCGCCGACAGGGGAAAGGCCACCGACAGGCTCTTCACCGCGTACAGCGCCAGCAGAAACGCCGCCGCCAGCCACGCCTGCCGGGGAGACCGGGCGGCGATGCGCTCCGCCGTCAGCGCGTCCCGGCAGGGCCACAGCGCCAAGGCCCCGATACACAAAACCAAAAGCGGCAGCCACCGCCGCAGCTTCATAAGCCTCTCCTCCCCGCTGTCGGAATCCGTTAAAGTTCGCTGTATCAGTATGCGCAAAAAAAGAAGCTATCGCTTCGACAGCTTCTTTTTATTCTCCGTTTACACGCCGTCCGAAAATCCGTCCGGCAGGACGATGATGGATGTCTCCGGCGGTTCCTCCACCGGAGGCTCCGCGTCGGGCGTCTCCACAGGGATGTCCGGCTCCTCCGGCGTCACGGGGAGGTCCGCCGGACCGGTCACCGGCGCGGCGGGCTCGGCCGTCTGGACGGGGCCACGGAGGACGACCTTGTTCCGGGCCTTGTAGTTGCTGGTGTCCTCATAGGTGCTGGAGATCAGCTTCCCATCCCCGTCGTACAGGTTGCGGTAGGTCTTCCACTTGGACCCGGTGTAGGGGGTGGTCTTCACCGTCTCCGTGCCGGGGGCCAGGGTGGGGTCGTCCTCATACACCACCTCAAAGTTGGTGGTGGACAGCTTCTCGTTGGTCATCTTCACCGTGACGTCGTCGGTTTTGGTGCCCAGTACCTGCACCGTCAGATAGCTGTTTTCATACTTTGTGACGATCCTGATGGGATAGCTGGTGTTGTTGGTGAACTTGTAGTCCGGGCCGCCCCAGGACACGGTGGCGTCCATGCCGGCTGCGATATATGTAGGGATATAGCGGTGGGCGTACCGCTCCGTGATCTCCAGATTGGCCAGCAGGCAGGCCAGATACAGCGTGGAGGAAGTCTGACAGATGCCGCCGCCGATCTCGTCCACCGTCTCCCCCTGCACATAAGCGGGGGCGGGCTGGTAGCCCCGGGCGGCGGTCCGCTGGCCCACCACGCCGTTGTAGGAGAACACGTCCCCGGTGTTCATCACATAGCCGTTGACGGAGGAGGCGGACAGCTTCACGTTGTTCCTCCGGGCGGCGGTGCCGCCGACTTTCGTCCTGGCCTCGCCCAGCACGTCCCGGAACAGGACCTCCTTCAGCTCGTCGGCGGTGACCTCCGGGTATTCGATGACAGCGTCGATGGACACGGTCTCCCCCGGCGCCGCCGCGTCCATCGCCGCCTGGGCGGCGGCCACGTCGAAGTCGGCCCCCACCTGTTCGGGGATGATGGCGTCGGTCTCGGCGTCATAGCCGGCGTTTTTCACCTCGGCGGAGACCTGGTCGTGAATCTCCCGGGCGGTGAGCGTTTTCCCGGTGTCCACGGCGTAAGGGACGTTCATCGTGAGATCCAGATCCCACCAGCCCTTTTCCAGCCCCTCCTGGATACGCCCCGCGTCCACCGCGCGGCCATCCTTGGCAAGCCGCACAAGGACCGCGCTGCCGCTTACCTCAAAAGAGGTATCCTGCCTGGCGATGGAGAGCCGCTCCGCCGCCGCTTCCGCCGTGGCGGCGGCCCTGGCCGTATCCACCGGGATGTCCCCCGGCCCGCCGCCGTAAGACACGCCGGAGTTGGTGAGATACCGCCAGCCCGCGGTCAGGAAGGGGCCGGATTTCAGAAAGCTCACGGCGCCCCGCACCAGGGCGGACGCGTCGATATCCGCCCCCAGCTCGCTCAGTGGGATGGTCATATCCGGCGCTCCGCTGTGTTCGGGGGCGTATTCCAGCGTGCCGTCGTAGAGATACAGGCCGATCTCCAGCCGCGGCAGCGCGGACTCCACCCTGGCGGCGGCCTCCTCCACGGTCAATCCGCCGATCTGCTGGCCCAGGACCTCGGTGCCCTTCCAGACGGCCTTTCCATATGTCGCCCAGGCACACAGGCCCAGATAGGCCGCCAGCAGGACAGCCACCGCGATCCCCACAACGGCCAGCGGCTTTTTATCGCTCTTTTTCAACCGGGCGCCTCCCGCGCCCTGCGCAGCGGCTTCGTTCGTTCTCTGCTCCATGAAGCCCTCCTGTTGTCACGGTGATTTGTGACAGGCTGTACACACCAACAGCCTATTCCACTGGTTCCCTATTTTAGCACACTTTCCGCAAAAAAGAGATTACAATCCCGTAACAACATTTTGCGGCTATCCCTGCTTTTTCCGCTGCTTGGGGATGCGGATGGTCAGCAGGATGGCGTCCTCCGTCTCCTCCCGGCGGCTCTCCGCCCCCACGCCGGCCTCCCGGATCAGCCGCAGGCCCCGGTCCAGGCTGTTCAGAAACAGCCGCACGTCCTTCAAAATGAACGTCCGGCGGCCCGCCGGCGGCGTGGACTGAAGCTCCGCCAGCCGCCGCTCCACGTACTGCTCCGCCTGGGCCACGTTCAGCTGGCGGCTGGCGATGTGCCGGACGGCGGAGAGCCGCTCTTCCTCGTCCTCCAGCCGCAGCAGAGCCCGGGCATGGCGCTCCGTCAGGCCATTGGCCGTCAGGACCTCCCGGCATGCCGGGGACAGCCGCAGCAGCCGCAGCTTGTTGGCCAGGGCCGACGGCGACCGCCCCAGCTGGGCCGCCGCCTCCTCCTGGGTCACGCCGGACTGCCGGAGATAGTCCGCGATGGCCGCCGCCTCCTCAAAATAGTGCAGGTCCCGGCGCTGCAGATTCTCCACCAGCGCCAGCAGGGCGGACTCCCGGTCGTCCACGGCGGTCTCGATGCAGGGCACCGTCTCCAGCCCCGCCAGCTTCGCCGCCCGGAGCCGCCGCTCCCCCGCCACCAGCTCCCAGCCCTCCCGGCACCGCCGCACCGTCAGAGGCTGGAGAATACCGTGGCGCCGGATGGACGACGCCAGCTCCCGCAATCCCGCCTCATCGAACACCTGCCGGGGCTGCCGGGGATTGGGCCGGATCTCCGCCGCCGGCAGGCTCAGCACCCGCCGCTCCTCTGTTCCCACGGTGGGACCACCTCCTTCCAATTTCCCCCATTTTACTCCGGGGGGGCACAAGAAGTCGGATGGATTCTGTCGAAGGGGCGGCGGGGGATGAAAAAAGTGCGCGGCTCCCGCC
>CABSFC010000135.1 GCA_902476875.1 uncultured Oscillibacter sp.
TCTCCTTGGCGGAGCCGGTGAGGATGATGCCGCCCTTGGTGGTCTCCTCGGTCTCCACCATCTTCAGGATGACGCGGTCTGCAAGCGGAGTGAGTTTCATAATGGGTTCCTCCTTGTGATATAAAAAATTTTGAAAAAACAGATTCAGCGTTAGCACTCGTTCGTTTCGAGTGCTAACGCTGTTATCATAGTACAGTTGCCCCAATTTGTAAAGGGGGATTTTCACAAAAGTTATGAAGAATTTGTAAATGTTGTGTCAAACTGGCTGCCGCGCCGTGGCATTGGGGTCGCAGCCCGCGGGGCCGAAGAAGTTCAGCCGCCTGTCCGCCAGACGCAGCGTGGCGTCCCGCCAGCGGAAGGTCTCGCCGTCCAGGCAGGTGATAAATTCCTCGCCGTCGGCGTGGATGCGGACCTCCCGGGCGGTGGAGACGCGGAAGAGCGCGGAGGGGAGGCGGGCGTGGTCACCGGCGGAGTAGGCGGGGAAGAGGCGGGCGAAGGTGGGCTTGCTGATGTTTTTGATGAGCACGGTGTGAAGTACGCCGTCGTCCATCCGGGCCTCCGGTACCGGTGTGGAGCCGCCGCCGTAGTAGCGGCCGTTGCACATGGACACCAGGGCGAAGTCGTCCTCGAGCTCCTCGCCGTCCAGCCAGACGGTCCAGCGCCGCCCGATGGGCTGGAACAGGAAGTTCACGGCCACGGAACAGAGATAGCTCCTCCGGCCGGACAGGAGGCCGCCGTAACGGTGGACGCTGTCGGCGATGCGGGCGTCGATGCCGGTGCAGGCAATGGTCAGGCACAGATGGCCGTTGCAGTCGATCAGGTCCAGGGGGAAGACCGGGCCGTCCCACAGGTTTTCCGCGTCGGAGAATTTCGCCATATCCGGGCCGAAGTTTTTCAGAAAGTCGTTGCCGGTGCCGGTGGGGATGCAGGTCATGGCGGCGTTGGGAAAGCCGGCGATGCCGCCCGCCACCTCGGAGACGGTGCCGTCCCCGCCGCAGGCGTAAAGGCGGAGCGCCTCCCCGGAAGCGGCCAGCCTCCGGGCCATGTCCGTGGCGCCGCCGGGGCGGTCCGTCAGCATGCAGGCGCAGTCCAGGCCGTGGACCTCCCGCAGCCGGTCCGCCATGCCGTAGATGCGGGCGGCCTGGTCCCTTTTTCCGGCGCGGGGGTTGATGATGAAAATGTGGCGCATAATGGCACCCCCTGTGAGAGATCAGAGATAGATGGCGGGGGATGGGGATAGCTTTTATCCGGGCGGTTACCTGCCGTACATGAATAAATCGCACTTGATCATGCCGTTGTACAGCTTGCGCTTTTTGTCCGCGGGGCGACCGAAGCAGCGCTCGAACTCCGTGTGGGAGCTGAGCACCAGCACCCGCCATTTCGGCGGCAGGTCCCGCAGGGCGCGGCCGAACATCCGGTACAGGTCCTCGGCCTCTTTTTTCTCCAGCAGGCGCTCGCCGTAGGGCGGGTTGGTCACCAGCTGGCCGTACTCGCTGTCCCGGTGGAACTTCCCGGCGTCCGCCGCCTCGAAGCGGACGCAGTCCGCCACCCCGGCCAGCTCCGCGTTGTGCCGCGCCAGCTCCACGGCCGCCGGGTCGATGTCGCCGCCCCAGATGTCGTAGACGCCGTGGAACTCCTTATCCATGGCCTCGTCGGCGGCGTCCAGCCACAGCTTGGAATCCATGGACTTCCACTTCTGAGCGGAAAAGCTGCGGTCCAGGCCCGGGGCACGGTTCTTGGCGATGAGGGCGGCCTCGATGGGGATGGTGCCGCTGCCGCAGAAGGGGTCGCAGAAGGGGTCCTTGCCCCGGTAGCGGGACAATGTCACCAGAGCCGCCGCCAGGGTCTCCCGCAGGGGGGCGCCCATGTTCCGAGCCCGGTAGCCCCGCTTGTACAGCCCCTCGCCGGAGGTGTCCAGATACAGGGTCGCCACGTCCTTGATGATGGCGAACTGAATTTGATACCGGCTGCCGGACTCCGGCAGGGTCCCGCAGCCGTGGACATCGCCCAGCCGCCGGGCGGCGGCTTTTTTGACGATGGCCTGGCAGGCGGGAACGGAGTGCAGCGTGGAGTTCAGGGAGTAGCCCTTGACGGGGAACTCGCCGTCCCGGGGGATGAAGTCCTCCCAGGGCAGGGCCAGCACGCCCTGGAACAGGGCTTCAAAATCTCTGGCGGGGAAAGAGCCCAGCTCCATCAGCACCCGGGCGCCGCAGCGCAGGTTGATGTTCAAACGGGCGATGTCGGCCATGGTCCCCTCACAGTGGACCCGGCCGTTTTCCGCCCGGACATTTTGCAATTGCAGGCGCTTCATCTCGTCCGCCACCAACGCTTCCAGACCAAACAGACAGGGGACCGTCAGGATCATGGCCCGCACCTCCCAAAACAGTTTTGTCGATTTTATCAGCCCCAGTATAGCAGGAAAAACGGGAATGTGCAACGCGGTTCCCTCCTTTTTCCCATTGCGCCGCTGATTGCCGGGGCGTCAATATCTTCGTGAAAAGGCAGGCGCCAGACGGCGCCTGCCCGATAACGGAAATTTGTCATTTTTCCTGAATGTTAAAATGCGTTGCTTGTGGCAACGGGCGGTTCCGGCTACAATAGCCGTAACAACTGAAAGAAAGGAGGCTATCCCCCATGCTCAACGAAAATATCAGAGCGATCAGAAAATCAAAAGGACTTTCGCAACAAGAGCTTGCTGTCAAGCTGAACGTCGTGCGACAGACAGTTTCGAAATGGGAGAAAGGCCTGTCGGTTCCCGATTCCGATATGTTGATCTCCATATCGGAAATACTTGAAACACCTGTGAGTACGCTGCTGGGAGAAAACATCATTGCGTCGGAAGCGGATGCCTTAAAGGCGATTTCCGCAAAACTGGAGGTCATAAACTTGCAACTTGCACAAAGAAAAACCACAAGAAAAAGAATCCTGCATTGGCTGCTTATCTCATTGTGCGTGGCCATAGTGGCAATTTTTGCGGTCTTGTTCCGATTGGAAAGCCCCTATTTGGGCTGGGATTATAGGAATCCTGAAACCGCCGTTCTCGGAGTGGCGTTTCACGCGTTTGAATGGCTGTTTGTCAGAGTGGCGCCGATTATCCTGATCGGCGCGATCATGGGAACTTTTCTGACACGGAAGAACGGATAAGGAGAGGGCCGTGATGAAACACATCCTCCATAACATTTACAGCAAAAGGGAGATCGCGGCCCGCTTCTTGACAAAAAAAGCCCCTTTGTGATAGGATATTCCCGCAAAATTTGATATGCGCATGGACGACACACGTGGTGCTTTCCGCACGTAAATCTGATCACGGGACCTGGACCGATGAGCGGATTTCCGGCGGATGGCGGCCATGTGTGTCTTTTTGCGCGCAAAAAGGAGAGGTATCATGCCGAGAAACCAATTTGAGAGAATGATCTTTGCCCTGCTCACCGTCATCATCACCGTCCACGGCTATGTGTTCTACAGCCTGTACGTGGTGAACGGGAGCCTGCTGATGGCGCTCAACGGCGCGGACAGCGTCCTGGCCGCCATCGCGAACCAGGGCGGCGTTTACATGTTTGGCCGGTTCTGCCCCATCTGGGCGGTGGTGCTGGTGGAGTTCTGCCTGGCCTACGGCCTGGAGGTGCTGATGGGCAGCCCCTGCTCCTTCAGGCTGGCCCGCCGGGTGTTCGATCCCCGGACAAGCCACCCCATGATGCTGGAGACCGCCGTTATCTGCGCCACCGTGGGGCTGATGTGCCCCGCCATGAGCTTCCTGGCGGCGCTGCTGTACTATCCGTACTACGCGGGCTTCCACGTGATCACGCTGCTGGCCAACTGGCTGAAGCTGGTGTGCCTGAATTTCCCCTTCGCGTTCTTCTCCCAGATGTTCTTCATCCAGCCCCTGGTGCGGACGCTGTTCAAGGCGCTGTTCCGGAGAGACGAAAAGCGGAGCGCGGAGAAAGCCGCCTGAGCGAAACGAAACGGACCGTCTTTTCGACGGCCCGTTTCATTTTACAAGATTGTTACTAAAATGAAATGTTTTTCAACAGGGGGATATGATAAAATAACAGTCAGAGGCGGCGCGTCCGCCCGGATGTAAACCTGAGGTTGCGCGGAAAACGGGGGCGCAAAATCAGGTTGGTGGAATTCCGGCGGAATTTCCGCTAGAATATGAAACACAGAGAAACGGAGGAGACGGGATGTCTTTTGGGGAGCGGCTGCAGGAGGTGCGCCGGACCAACGGAATGACGCAGGAGGACTTTGCCGGGCAGCTGAAGGTCTCCCGGCAGGCGGTGTCCAAGTGGGAGTCCTCCCGGGGCTATCCGGAGATCGAGAAGATCATCTATATCTGCAACCGCTACGGCGTGACCATGGACACGCTGTTTTCCGAGGAGGTGCCGCTGGGGCGGCGGGACACGCCGGCGGCCGCGCCGGAGGAGCTGGAGAGCCGGACCCTGAAGACCGCGCTGGAGGACTTTTGCAGCAACCTGTCCCCGTGGAACAAGTGGGTCGGAGCGGGGAGCCTTGCGGCCGCCGTGCTGCTGATCCTGGTGTGTATCCAATGCGTGAAAGGAGGCGCGGATAACGTGTTGACAATGATATGGGTGGGCGCCATCATCGTCTTTGGCATCGTGGAGGCGGTGACGGCGGGCCTGGTGTCCATCTGGTTCGTCATCGGAGCCGTGGCGGCCATGCTGGTGTCCGTCGGCGGCTTTGGCATCTGGGTCCAGATGGGGGCGTTCATCGCGGTGTCGGCGGCGGCTCTGGCGCTGACGCGGCCGCTGGTGCGGAAGCTGACGGCGGACAGGACGGTGCCCACCAACGCCGACCGGGTGATCGGCGGCACCGGAAAGGTGACGGAGACCATCGACAATGACGATTCCAGCGGCGCCGTCTATGTGGACGGCAAAACCTGGACCGCCCGCAGCGCGGACGGCAGCGTCATCCCCGCCGGGGAACCGGTGCGTATTGTGAAAATGGAGGGCGTCAAGCTCTTTGTTGAAAAAATCAAAGTTATGGAGGGAACAACATAATGCCTATTGGTACGATCGCGGTCATTATTCTGATCATCCTGCTGCTGGTGCTGATCGTCAGCAACATCGTCGTGGTCCAGCAGTCCCGGGCCTATGTAGTGGAGCGTCTGGGCGCGTTCCGGGCGGTTTGGAACGTGGGACTGCACCTGAAGATCCCGTTCATCGAGCGCATTGCGAAGAAGGTGTCTTTGAAGGAGCAGGTGGCGGACTTCGCGCCCCAGCCCGTCATCACCAAGGACAACGTCACCATGCAGATCGATACGGTCATCTACTTCCAGATCACGGACCCAAAGCTGTATACCTACGGCGTGGAGCACCCCATGAACGCCATTGAGAACCTGACGGCCACCACCCTGCGCAACATCATCGGCGACATGGAGCTGGACCAGTCGCTGACCTCCCGCGACACCATCAACACCCGGATGCGGGCCATCCTGGACGAGGCCACGGACCCCTGGGGCATCAAGGTCAACCGGGTGGAGCTGAAGAACATCATCCCGCCCAAGGAGATCCAGAACGCCATGGAGAAGCAGATGAAGGCGGAGCGGGAGCGCCGGGAGTCCATCCTCCAGGCCGAGGGCACCAAGCAGTCCCAGATCCTGGTGGCCGAGGGCGAGAAGCAGTCCGCCATTTTGAAGGCCGAGGCCGCCAAGGAGGCCGCCATCAAGCGCGCGGAAGGCGAGAAGGAGGCCCGCATCATGGCCGCCGAGGCCGAGGCTCAGGCCATCATGCAGGTCCAGCAGGCCCTGGCTGACTCGCTGAAGCTGCTGAACGCCGCCGCCCCCAACGACCAGGTGGTGAAGCTGAAGGCCCTGGAGGCCATGCAGAAGGTGGCGGACGGCAAGGCCACCAAGATCATTATTCCCAGCGAGCTGCAGGGATTGGCGGGGCTGGCCGCCAGCGCCAAGGCGGTGTTCGAGAGCGAGGACC
>CABSFC010000136.1 GCA_902476875.1 uncultured Oscillibacter sp.
CTGCAACCCGGCCATCGGCGGCACCGGCAAGGGTCACCTGGTCCGGGAGCTGGACGCACTGGGCGGCGAGATGGCCCGGGCGGCGGACAGGGCCTGCATCCAGTACCGAATGCTGAACCGGGGCAAGGGTCCCGCCGTGTGGTCCCTGCGGGCTCAGGCGGACCGGCGGAAATACCAGCAGGTGATGAAGCACACGCTGGAATTGCAGCCGGGACTGACGCTGCGGCAGGCGGAGGTGACGGAAATACGCTGCGACGGGAACGGCCATGCCGCCGCTGTGGTGCTCCGCACCGGCGCGGTGCTGGGCGCCCGGGCGGTCATTCTGTGCACGGGCACGTATCTGACCGGGCAGACCATCGTGGGCGAGTGCATCGAGGCCTCCGGGCCGGACGGCCTGCACCCGGCCAACGCCCTGACGGACAGCCTGCGGGCACTGGGGCTGCCCCTGCGGCGGTTCAAGACCGGCACGCCGCCGCGGATACACCGGGGCAGTGTGGACTTCAGCAAAATGGAGATACAGGAGGGCGACCCGGATCCGCTGCCCTTCAGCTTTGAGACAAAAAACGTGCCGGAAAACCGGGCGGTGTGCTATCTGACCTACACCAACGAGGAGACGCACCGGATCATACGGGAAAATCTGGACCGCAGCCCCATCTATTCCGGGGTCATCGAGGGCATTGGCCCCCGGTACTGCCCGTCCATCGAGACGAAGGTGGTGCGCTTTGCGGACAAGCCCCGGCACCAGCTGTTTATCGAGCCTATGGGGCTGGACACCGAGGAGCTGTATGTGCAGGGCTTCTCGTCCTCCATGCCGGAGGAGGTGCAGCTGGAGATGCTGCACACGGTGCCGGGGCTGGAGCACGCAGTGATGATGCGGCCGGCCTACGCCATTGAGTACGACTGCATCGACCCGCTGGCGCTGCTGCCCACGCTGGAGGTAAAGGCGGTGCCCGGCCTGTACGGCGCGGGGCAGTTCAACGGCTCCTCCGGCTATGAGGAGGCCGCCGTCCAGGGCTTTGTGGCGGGCGTCAACGCCGCCCGGAAGCTGCTGGGCCAGGGCGATTTCGTCCTCTCCCGGTCGGAGAGCTACATCGGCACCCTCATCGACGACCTGGTGACCAAGGGCACCAACGAGCCCTACCGCATCATGACCTCCCGCAGTGAGTACCGCCTGCTGCTGCGGCAGGACAACGCCGACCAGCGGCTGACGAAGCGGGGCTACGCGATCGGTCTGGTTTCGGAGGAACGCCTGCGGGCCGTGGAGGAAAAATACGCCGCCGTGGCCCGGGAAATCAGGCGCCTGACCCACACCGGCGCGTCCCCCTCCCCCGCCCTGTCCGCGTTTTTGACGGAAAAGGGCACCGCGGACGCCCCCGACGGCTGTCCTCTCATCGCACTGCTGCGGCGGCCCCAGCTCCACTATGACGAGCTGGCCCCCTTTGACCCCGAGCGCCCCCGGCTGGCGGCGGACGTTGCCGAGCAAGTGGAAATTTCTGTAAAATATGAGGGATATATCCAGCGCCAGCAGAAACAGGTGGAGGACTTCCGCAAAATGGAGTCCCACAAGCTGCCCGCCGGTCTGGATTACAGCGCCATTCAGGGCCTGCGGCTGGAGGCGCGGGAGAAGCTGAACGCCGTCCGCCCTCTGGACCTGGGACAGGCCAGCCGCATCTCCGGCGTATCCCCGGCGGATGTCACCGCCCTGATGATCTATCTGGAGCGATGATGCCGCCCCCGCCCGTGAATGTCGGTCTGCCAGCCGTGTTCACGGGGAAAAATCCGCTATAAAAACTGCACAGAGGAAAGGAAACGCAAATCCATGATCATCGACCTGACCCACACCGTCACGCCGGACATCCCCGTCTGCCCCGGCTCCCCCGCCCCCGAGCTGTCCCACGCCGCCACCATGACCCTCAACGGCTACCGGGAGACCCTGTTGAAGCTGGGCTCCCACACCGGCACCCACATGGACGCGCCCCGGCACATGCTGCCTGACGGCGCGGGACTGGACGTCCTGCCCATCTCCCAGTTCTGCGGGCGGGCCGTGGTGGTGGACGTGTCCCATCTGGCCCCCGGAAGCGTCATCTCCGCGGAGTTCCTGCGGGAGCAGCACGGCGCCATCCGCTCCGCGGACTTCGTGCTGTTCTACACCGGCTGGGAAAAGAGATGGGGCACCGAGGGCTATCTGGAGGACGGTTTCCCCGTCCCCGACGCGGAGGCCGCCAGATATCTGGTCTCCTGCGGGCTCAAGGGCGTGGGCACCGACGCCCTCAGCATCGACCCCCTGGGGAGCACGGACTACCCCGCCCACAAGGCGCTGCTGAATGACGGCCTTGTGGTCATTGAGAGCCTCTGTCTGAAAAAAGTGGTGTGCCGGAAGACCTTCCGTCTGCTGGCCCTGCCGCTGAAATACAGGGACGCCGACGGCGCGCCGGTCCGCGCCGTGGCGGATTTCCGGGAGTTCCCGGAGGAAAAGGAGATGGAACAGGCATGAGAAAATTTCTCGCCATCCTGGTCTGCAAGCTGGGCCGCTGGGTGGGCAAATTGGTGGGCAAGGGCAGTTCCATGCCCGGCAAGGCCGCGCTGAAGATCTGCCCGGACATCCTGGCCCGGGTCCAGCTGCCGCCCCACATCATCGCCGTCACCGGGTCCAACGGCAAGACCTCCACCGTGGAGATGATCGCCGCCATCCTGCGGGCCGACGGCAAAAACGTCGTCTACAACGAAGAGGGCTCCAACCAGATCGAGGGCGTCGCCACCCTGGTGCTGACCCACGCCACCATGGGCGGTAAGGTCAGGGCGGACGTGCTGCTCATCGAGTCCGACGAGCGCTACGCCGCCCGCAGCTTCCAGTTCTTCCATCCCACGGAGTTTGTGGTGACCAATCTGTACCGGGACCAGCTGACCCGGAACGGCCACCCCGAGTGGGTCTACGACGCCATCCTGCCCGCCATCCACCCGGAGACCGAGCTGATCCTGAACGCCGACGACCCCCTGTCCAGCTGCTTTGCCAACGGGCATGAGAAGGTCCAGTGGTTCGGCCTGGACAGGTGCTCCATTTCCACCGACACCCCTACCGGCGTGTATCACGACGGTGCCCGCTGCCCGGTGTGCAAGGGGCCGATGATCTACGATTACGTCCACTACAACCACATCGGCGCCTACCGCTGCGCCAAATGCGGCCACGCAAAGCCCGCCACCGATTACACCGCCACGGCGGTGGACCTGGAGAACGGCACCCTGACCATCGACGGCGGCGTCACCATCCAGCTGGCCTTCCGCAGCATTTACAATGTGTACAACATCCTGGCGGCCTATGCCGCCTGCCGCCGGGCAGGCGTAAAGCCGGAGACCATCGCCCGCGTCATTAACAATTACATCCTGAAAAACGGGCGGATGCAGCGGTTCACCCTGGGCGCGCACCACGGCACGCTGCTGACCTCCAAGCACGAAAACAGCATCGCCTACGATACCAACCTCCGCTACATCGCCTCCACCAAGGCGGACTGTGTGGTGCTGGTAATCGTGGACGCGGTCAGCAGGAAGTATTTCACCAGCGAGACCAGCTGGCTGTGGGACATCGACTTCGACCAGCTGGCGAGGCCCCATGTCAAAAAGATCCTCCTCTCCGGCCGCTACTGCAACGATCTGGCGGAGCGGTTCAGCTTCTCCGGCATCCCGCCGGAGCGCTGGTCCGTTCAGCCGGACATCGCCGCGGCGGCGGCGGAGCTGAAAGCCCGGGGCGGCGAGGACCTGTATGTGGTCACCTGCTTCTCCGACCGGGACAAGCTGCTGGCCCACGTGGAAAAGGAGGCGTGAGATATGGAATGGAAGATCGTCCATCTCTACCCCGACCTGATGAGCCTGTACGGCAGCTACGCCAACGTGTCCGTGCTGAAGCGCAGGCTGGAGGCCATGGGTGGCACCGTAACGTTGGAAACCGTTGCTCCCGGGCAGGAGGCGGATATTTCCGGCGCCGATTTCCTCTTCATGGGCGCGGGCACGGAGCGGAGCCAGAAAGCCGCTCTGGCGGACTTTGCCCGGTTCGGCGGCGCTGTGAGGGCCATGGCGGAGGACGGCGCGGCCATGCTGTTCGCCGGAACGGCCATGGAGCTGCTGGGGAAAACCATCACGGACGCCGACGGCAGGGTCTATGACGGCATCGGTTTGGCGGAGTTCTCCTCCGTCCAGGGCAAAAAGCGGTTCGTGGAGGACGTGTACGGCACGACCGGGCTGTTCCCGGAACCGGTGGTGGGGTTCATGAACAAATGCGCCGTCATTACCGGCGTGGAGACGCCCCTGCTAGACAGTCTGTCCCTGGGATTTGGCAACGACGGCGAGCGGCGCCCGGAGGGCTTCCACCGGAAGAACGTCTTCGCCTCGGAGCTGACAGGCCCCATCCTGGTGAAGAATCCCCGGCTGCTGGACGCGGTGGTCTCCGCCATCTACCAGCGGCGGGGCGAGCCGCTGCCGGAAAAGCAGCCCGTGGACAAGTGGGCCGAGGACGGCTACGCCATCACGGCGGAGCAGCTGCGGCTGCGGTGTGAAAAGCGGTAAAAAAGCTCCCGTTTCCCATAGGAAACGGGAGCCTTTTTACCGTTTTTTTAAAAAAGAGCCACGGGATTTCTCCCGTGGCTCTTTCTGTGATTTCCTTGTGAGCCGATCAGCCCTCGTACATGGCCTTCAGCTTCAGCAGGTGCTCGTAGCGCTCCATGGCGTTCTTCTCGTTGCGCTCGAACAGAACGGTGGCGCGCTCGGGGAACTCGCGGGTCAGGCGAGAGTAGCGGGCCTCGTTCATCAGGAACTCCTGATAGCCGCCCTTGGGCTCCTTGGAGTCCAGGGTGAACTTGGCGCCCTCGGCGGCGGGGTTGAAGCGGAACAGGTTCCAGTAGCCGCACTCCACAGCCTTCTTCATTTCCTTCTGGCAGTTCATCATGCCGCCCTTGATGCTGTGCATCTCGCAGGGAGAGTAGCCGATGATCAGGGAGGGACCGTTGTAGGCCTCGGCCTCCTTGATGGCCTTCAGGGTCTGAGCGGGGTTGGCGCCCATGGCCACCTGGGCCACGTAGATGTAGCCGTAGCTCATGGCGATCTCCGCCAGGGACTTCTTCTTGATCTCCTTACCGGCAGCCGCGAACTGGGCGACCTGGCCGATGTTGGAGGCCTTGGAGGCCTGTCCGCCGGTGTTGGAGTAGACCTCGGTATCGAAGACGAAGATGTTCACATCGTTGCCGGAGGCCAGGACGTGGTCCACGCCGCCGAAGCCGATGTCGTAAGCCCAGCCGTCGCCGCCGAAGATCCACATGGACTTCTTGGACAGGTATTCCTTCTTGTCCAGAACTTCCTTGCAGTTGGGGCAGCCGGCAGCGGCGCCATTCTCCAGAACGGCGACCAGGGCCTTGGTGGCCTCGGCGTTGGCAGCGCCGTCGTCCTTGCTGTCCAGGTAAGCCTGGATGGCGGCCTTGGCCTCGGCGGGGGTAGACTCGTCGGCGGCCATGGCGGTCAGCTTGTCGATCAGGCTGTTGCGGATGGCCTGCTGACCCAGGAACATGCCCAGGCCGTGCTCGGCGTTATCCTCGAACAGGGAGTTGGACCAGGCGGGGCCATGGCCCTCCTTGTTGGTGCAGTAGGGAGAAGTCGCGGCGGGACCGCCCCAGATGGAGGAGCAGCCGGTGGCGTTGGAGATGTACATCCGGTCAC
>CABSFC010000137.1 GCA_902476875.1 uncultured Oscillibacter sp.
CACTTCTCCGCGTCGATGGCCAGCACCAGCATCAGCGCCCGCAGGGCGTTGCGGGGGTCCGGCACGTCGATGACGTAGGTATCCGTCCAGTTGAACAGCTCCTTGGTGATGGTTGCCACCAGAGCGCCGCAGGGCTCCGTCACGGTGTAGTCCCACTCCAGGAAGCTCCCCTGGACCTGCCAGCCGTTGCAGTCGATGTCAAACCGGGGCGTGAAGAAGGTGAAGGCCTTCTGGATGCAGCCGATGTACGCCCCGTTCTCATACAGCTCGAACTTGGGCAAAAAGGTCAGCACCCGCTCCCGCACCGTGCCGATGTGGTTCCCGCGGGCGTCCAGGATATGCAGGCAGTGGCCCCAGGAGAGCTTTCCCTCCACGGTGTAGACGGTGTTGCCGTCCTCGTCGTAGATATCGTAGCTGTCGAACCAGGAGAAAAAACGCTGCTTGAAATAGAGCTTCATTCCGGTAATGCCTCCGTTTCCGTGGGAATGTGGTTCCGGAACAGCCTGGCCGTCCGGTACAGGTACATCAGTTTCAAAACGCTGACCACGATGATGCCGACGGCGTCCGCCAGCAGGGCCAGGAGCCCCAGCACCCCCGCGACGAGGGCCAGCAGGATGCAGCCGAACAGGCCCAGCAGCAGCCCGATCTCCCACTTCCACAGCGTCCGCCAGTTCTCCGCCAGGCCGTCGTCGGCGCCGTCCAGCATCGCGGCGTGGGCGTTGTACTCCCGGTAGGTTCCGTACAGCTTCACACCCAGAACAGGCAGGAGGAGCATCAGCACAAGGCCGTCTCCAACAACGCCTCTCAGCGCTTCCGCCAGCGCGCCCACCAGGGCCGACCCCCCGCAGCAGACCGCCGCAGCGCGGTATCCGTCCTCCAACTGCCGCAGCTGCCACAGGATGACGCTGTACGCCAGCGCGCACAGGAGATCCACAAGTTCCCCCGGCACCCGCAGCCCCGGCAGCGCCGACAGCACGGTATCATTGGTCATGATGCCGCCCAGCAGGCTGGGCACCACCAGCCAGAACAGGGGCCACAGCCACCTGCCCAGCACCTGGGCCCGCTGGTCCAGCTCCCGCCGTCGCCGGGCCTCCGCTTCGGCGCGGCGCAGCCGCTCCTCCGGCTTTCTTTCCAGCCCCGCCCGCCGGGTGCAGCCCGGCAGACGGGCGCAGGTGGCGCAGGCCGCGTGGTCTTTCTCCCGGCAGCAGGCCGCCACATCGCAGCCGCCGCCAAAGGCCCGCCCCGGCCCCACCTGACAGCCGGGGCACTGTAACCGCTCCCGCCAGGCGCAAATCTCACATTGTTTTCCGCAATAGCCCTCCGCCATATGGTTCTCCTTTCTCTCACACCCGCCGGACCATCTCATCCCGCTCTGTTCGCAGCTCCTCCAGCTCCTGTTGGTGATCCCGCACAGGCTCCTCCTTTTTTCTTTCATGATAACATAAGGCGGCCCGTCCAAGTGTAACAAATCAATGACAAAAGGGCCTGCCGCAAAATGCGGCAGGCCCGATTTTCAAATTTCAAACCCCTCCGGCAGCGCCCGGAAGCTCCGGCCATAGTAGGCCGTCATGGCCCGGACCAGATGCGCCGTGTCCCCGGCCCCCGCCGCCTCGCAGGCGCTGTGCATCGCCAGCTGGGGCAGACCGATGTCCACGCTGTACACGGACAGGTGGGCGGTGCTGATGTTGCCCAGCGTCGACCCGCCGGGCAGGTCCGCCCGGTTGCTGTAGCGCTGCACCGGCACGCCGGCCGCCGCACAGACCTGGCGGAACACGGCGGCGGACACCGCGTCGGTGGTGTAGCGCTGGTTGGCGTTGTACTTGATGACCACGCCGCCGTTCAGCACCGGGGCCTCCCCGGCGTCGGCGTACTCCGGGTGGGCGGGATGGACGGCGTGGGCGTTGTCCGCCGACACCAGAAAGCTGTTCCCAAGCGCGGCGCGGTACGCCTCCCCGTCCAGCCCCAGCGCCCCGGCGATCCGCTCCAGCACATCCGTCAGGAAGGTGGAGTCCGCCCCCTGCATGGTCCCGCTGCCCACCTCCTCGTTGTTGAACACGCACAGCACCGGCACGCTGGCGCTGTCCTCCGCCGCCAGGAAGCCCCGGAGACAGCCGAACACGCACTGCAGGTCATCCAGCCGGGGCGAGACCACAAACTCCTCGTTCGCCCCCGTCAGCGTCCCCCGCATCCTGGGGTACAAAAACAGCTCCGTGGACAGCAGGTCCTCCTCCACCGCCCCCGCCGTCTCCGCCACGAGCCGCCGGAAAGCCCCCGGCTCTCCCATGCCCAGCAGCGGCAGCAGGTCCACGTTGGCCTTTAGTTCCGTGCCCTTGTTGACCTGCCGGTCCATGTGGATGGCCACGCTGGGGATCACCAGCAGGTCCCGGTCCACGTTCACCAGCCGGGGGACGATGCGCCCCCCTTCCCGGACCATGACCCGGCCCGCCACGGACAGCGGCCGGTCCAGCCAGGAGCGCATGACCATGCCGCCGTAGGGCTCCACACTGAGCCGCAGGCAGCCCCCGGCGGAGGCCGTCTCCGCCGTCTCCCGCACCTTGAACGCGGGGGAATCGCTGTGTCCGGCGGCGATCATGAAGCCCGCGAAGTCCCGGCGGGGGACCCGGAAAGCGATGAGGGAGGAGTCCCCCCGCGCCGTGAAATACCGCCCGCCCTCCGCCAGCTGCCAGGGCCGGACCTCCCACAGCTGTTCATAGCCCGCCTCCAGCAGCTCCCGCCGGATGTTCTCCACCGCGTGATAACAGCTGGGACTGGCGTCCAGAAACGCCAGCAGCCGTCGGGTGATGTCCTGTTCCATACCGTGCCCTCCCTTTAAAATCTGTCATGGTCCCTATTATACCACATTGCAACCGTCCTGCAACCGTGTTAAAATAGACCCATCAACCAGAAAGAGACTGACACAGATGATCGTAATGGATTTGGAATGGAACAGCGGCTACGGCAAGGCGCCGCTGAATGAGATCCTGCAGATCGGCGCCGTGCGGATCGACGCCCCCGGCGGCAGGATCACGGACACTTTCTGCGCCTTTGTCTACCCCCGCGTCCACAAAAAGCTGAACCGCACCGCCAAGACCCTGCCGGAGCTGCAAAGCTGCCTGGAGGCGGAGCTGGACTTCCCCGCCGCCCTGGACCGGTTCGTGGACTGGTGCGGCGGAGACACCTCCTTTGCCGACTGGGGCGGCGACGACTTCGCCATTTTGCGGCAGAACTGCGCCCACTGGCGACTGCCCGCCCCCAAGGCCACGCGCCACACCGACTTCCAGGCCGCTTTCTCCCTGCTGGTGGGCACCAATCAGAACGTGGGCCTTGCCCAGGCGGTGGAGTACTGCGGCATCCCGGACAGCTTCACCTTCCACAACGCCCTGAATGACGCCATGTACACCGCCCTGATCAGCGCCTGGACCGGCCCGGACATCCTGGCGCTGCTGGAGCTGTCCAAGGAGTCCCGGCGGCTGTCGGAGACGCCGCCCTTCCCGCCCCAGCCGCCCCAGCCGCCCCGGCAGGCGGGGCCGTATCCCTCCCCCCAGGCCGCCCTGAACAGCCGGGGCTGCCGCCGCCAGATCTGTCCCGTGTGCGGCGGGGCCGTCTGGGTCCGCCGCTGGTACCCCGCCGGGGATGGGCGCTATTACGCCGACTTCCGCTGCCGGGAGCACGGCGCTTTCCCCTGCCGCCTGGACCTCTCCCCCGCCGGGAGCGGCCAGTGGCGGGCCGGGACCGCCGTCCCGGCGGTGACGCCGGAGCTGCTGGCGGACTTTGACCGCGCCCTGCTGGCCGGGTCCGTCCCCTGCAAGGGCGGCAAGCGCCGGAAGGGCCGCCGCTGGCGGCCCCGCCGGAGCCAGACCCCAAAACGCTGAGGGAGGCGCCTATGGATATCCAATGCATCGCCCTGGACCTGGACCGCACCACGCTGAACGCCGAGGGCCGCCTGTCCCCCGGCAACCGCCACGCGCTGGAGCGCGCCATCGCCAGGGGCGTCCACATCGTCATCGCCAGCGGGCGGGCTTTCGGCTCCCTGCCGGAGGACGTGGTGTCCGTCCCCGGCATCGAGTACGCCGTCACCTCCAACGGCGCCGCCGTCTACCACATTCCCACCGGCAGGCGCCTCCACGGCTATGTGCTGGAGCCCCGGGACGTGCTGGACATTCTCCGCCTGACCGCCCGCGAGCCGGTGGTCTACGAGACCTTTGTGGAGGGCGAAGCCTACGCCGACGCCGCCTACGTGGCGGACCCGGTGGGCCACGGGGCCACCCCCCAGGCCATCCCCTACATCCGGCGCACCCGCCATCCCGAGCCGGACATTCTGTCCTTCATCCGCGCCCATATCCGGGAGCTGGACAGCCTGGACCTGGTGGTGGGGGACCCGGACGCCAAGGGCCGCATCCAGACGGCGCTGCGCCGGGCCGTCCCCGGCGTCTATATCACCTCCTCCGTCCAGCAGCTCATTGAAATCTCTCACAAGGACGCGGGCAAGCACTCCGGCGTCCGCTATGTGACGGAGCTGCTGGGCCTCTCCCCGGCCCAGACCGCCGCTTTCGGCGACGCGGACAACGACGTGGACATGCTGCGCTATGTGGGCTGCGGCATCGCCGTGGCAAACGCCAGCCCCGCGTGTCTCGCCGCCGCGGATCATGTGACGGCCTCCCACGACCACGACGGCGTGGCCCGGGGCATCCACGACATCCTGCGAATCTGATGCGCAGAGCAGCGGCCTTGCCGCTGCTTTTTTTCTCTCCGGCAAAGTTTCCAAAAAGCGGCATCCGCTTTTGTGACACCATCCAAAAACATTTGTCTGTTGCAAAAATCACTTTGTTCATCCCGACAAATTTTATATACTGTTACCAACAAAGCAAATCACCAGGTGCGGATCACTGGACGATCTGTCCAAACGCGGAAAAAGGAGGAAAGCAGCATGTTCTATCAAACCACCGAGGCCCACGAGGCCCTGCGGGCCAAGATCCGGGAGTTCGCGGAGACCGAGGTAAAACCCATCGCCTTTATGCTGGACCAGGAGAACCGCTTCCCCACGGAGGCCGTCAAGAAGCTGGGTGAGCTGGGCCTGATGGGCATCCCCTATGAGGAAAAGTACGGCGGCGCGGGGCTGGACGCTCTCAGCTACGCCATCGCCGTGGAGGAGCTGGCCCGGGTGGACGGCGGCACCGGCGTCATCCTGTCGGCCCACACGTCCCTGGGCACCTATCCCATCTACGCCTTCGGCACCGAGGAGCAGAAGATGAAATATCTGCCGGACCTGTGCACCGGCAAAAAGATCGGCGCTTTCGGCCTGACGGAGCCCAACGCCGGCTCTGACGCCGGCGGCACCGAGACCACCGCCGTGGACATGGGCGACCACTGGCTGCTGAACGGCGAGAAGATCTTCATCACCAACGGCGGCGAGGCGGACACCTACGTGGTCTTCGCCGTCACCACGCCGGACATCGGCACCCGGGGCATCTCCGCTTTCATCGTG
>CABSFC010000138.1 GCA_902476875.1 uncultured Oscillibacter sp.
CCGGGCAAGGGAGATGCGCTGCCGCTCGCCGCCGGAGAGTTGCTTGCCGCCGTCGCCGGCCATGGTGTGGATGCCCTTTTCCAAACGGGCCAGGAACTCGCCGCACTGGGCTTTCTCCGCCGCGGCCAGCACCTCCTCGTCCGTGGCGTCCAGCTTCCCCAGGCGGATGTTCTCCAGCAAACTCATGTTGAACAGGAACTGCTCCTGGGAGACGTAGGAGATCTGCTCGTTCAGGACCTCCAGGCTCATGTCCCGCACGTCCTGGCCGCCGATCCGCACATTGCCGCCGGTGACATCGTAAAAATGCACCAGCAGCTTTGCCAGGGTGGACTTTCCGCTGCCGGACTCCCCCACCAGGGCGGTGAGACTGCCCTCCGGCGCGGAGAGGGAGACGCCGTGGAGCACCTCATCCTCCTGGTAGGCAAACCGGACATTCTCGAAAGCGATGGAGTGGTCCTTTCCCTGGAAGGGCATATTCTTCTGCTCCAACGGCGGCGTGTCCATCATCTTTTCCAGAGCATCCAGCTTGTAGTTGATCTGAGGCATGGTGGACATGAAGCTCACCGCCCGCACCAGCGGCGCCCCGATGCCGAAGGACATACACAGCGTCAGCACCAGGTCGGGCAGGGAGGCATGGCCCGCCAGCACCAGATAACTGCCCACCGGCAGTAAAAACAAAGCCACGCAGGGCAGGATGCTGGTGTAAAGTGCCATCCACGGCCAGCAGACCCGGAACCAGTCCAGGGTGAAGTCCCGGTAGTTCTTTACGTCTGTCTCAAACCGGCGGTAGGAGTCCCCATCCCGGTTGAAGACCTTCACCACCTCCATGCCGTTGATGTACTCCACGATGGTGTTGTTCATGGTCTGGGCCGACTGGTAGTAGGGCCCCATCTTGCTCATGCCGGAGCGGTACATCATCCCCATGGCCAGCAGACCCAGAGGCAGGGATCCCAGGGCCAGCAGAGCCAGCTTCCAGTCCACGAAGAACATGGCGAGATACACGAACACCGGCACCGCCAGATTGGCAAGCCCCTCCGGCAGGGCGTGGGCCAGCAGCAGTTCAATGGATTCGATATCGTCGATGAACATTTTCTTGATGACGCCCACGCCCCGGTCCTGGATGGCGCCCAAGGGCTGCTTTTCCAGCTTTCCCTGGAGGAACACCCGGATATTCTGCAAGGTGTGGTATGCGGCGTCATGGGACAGCGACAATCCCTTCACATAGAGTATGGCGTTGAGCGCCAAGCAGACCGCGATGGCCGCCGCCCACACTGCCATTTCCGCCAAGGACAACGGCTCACAAAGCAGCAGCGGCCGGATGATGCGATACAGGAAAAAGAACGGCAGCACACCGCACGCCACCGCCGCCAGCAGCACCGCCACCGCCGTATAGGTGGTTTTCCGGTGCTTCCAGGCGTATTCCAGTACTTTGTTGAACAAATAAGCTCCTCCTTTTAGTTAGTTAAAGCTAACTTCCGGTGAAAAGGATGTCCCCCGCGCGGGGGGGCTTATACCTGAAAGCCTAAAACCCGATACCAGTTGAACAGGCCGCAGACCAGAGAGCTGTGATCCTTGATCTGCTCCCAGGTGAAGTCGTGGATGAAGGGCTCGTAGATGGTGGTCCAGAAAGCAGTAAGCAGGATATGCATCTCCTCCATAGGGATGTCCTGATCCGATAAGCCGCGCCGCCGGGCCTCCAGATAGTAGCCATAGGTGGCTCCGGTCATCCGCTCCACCCAGTCATGCTGAAAATTGGCGTAGGCCGTTCCATCCGCGCAGCGGACCAGCAGGGTAAAGCCGTCGTGATACCGATGCAGCAGGTCAAACCACCACAGCATATAGTCCTCATCCATGTACCAGGCCCGTATCAGCTCCTCGTCGGACAGGGTTTCCGGACGAACGGCGCATTTTTCCTCCACCACCGCGCTCATGGCTTTCACCGTGTCCGCCACCAGTGCGCAGAACAGGTCCTCCTTGCCGCTGTACCGCTTGTAAAGCGCCCCGGTAGTCACCTGGGCGTTCTCACAGATGCTTTTCAGCGACGCCTTTTCAAAGCCCTTTTCCAAAAACTCCGCTTTGGCGCTGTCAAGGATGCGCGGATCAATGGAATGGTCTGCTTTCGCCAAATGCTTCATCTCCTTCCCTATTGATAATTTAATTACCGATAATCTAATTATCAATATAATACAGGGGATGCCCCTATGTCAAGAGCAATTTGTTGGACAATGAAATCTTTTCGTGGTATGATACCTTCAATTAGTTATAACTAACCATTTTGGAGGCCTGCTGTGCAGACGATCCTTGTGACTGCTGTTTTGGTAATATGCTGTGCCTTTGGCACGCAGATCCTTCATGGCGGCTGCCGCGGCACACGCGGAACGTCCGAAAAGCGGGCCAGTGTCCCGGGCCGGGATAAGAGTCGCTATCCCTGACAACGCTGACAAAAAACCTGCTTCTTCCAAGGCATGAATTCTGAAACGCCCATACATTCCAGTAGGCTCCATGACGATTCAAATATCAATTCCGATCCCTTTGAACTGGTCGGGCGGGTTCCTCAGCGGTATGGTTGACCTGAATGGGGGATAGAACGATCTCTCCACCAGGCCCACGCACGTGCGGCAGCCACGCTTTTCCCTTTTGATACATCAATGCTAATCATAGAATTTCCCTCCAGTGATGCTTGGAATCGGTGCCAACCGCACTTGTTTCCGAATTCATCTTGCATTGTAACACGAGCGTGCGGCTAGACCGTTACCTCAACCTGCAAAATCGAATGCTGCAACAAGGGAATCGTCGGACAGTTTGCTGTAACGAGCGTAAGTTGCTCCAGCATAGTGTCGTCAGGCCGATTTCTCCCTTATTATAGCTTTAGGAAGAACTTTTAGGTTAAATTTCAATCCCCGGCTAAGCCTCTCCTGGCATTAAAACTACCCCATACTTGGTTCGTTTCTTGTTGTCGCAAGCATCGCATTTTGATGTCAAAACGCCACTCGCAGGGGTGCTCCCCTGACCCCAATGCCGCCCGTGGGCGGGACCTTTTGGCAAGATTGCCGAAAGGTTGAGTAATCGATATCTATTAACCTGAGAAGAAAGAGGACTTTCGGCAACATTGCCGAAAGTCCTCTTTTCCGTAGTAAGGTTTGACAATATTGTCAAAAGCGTTTCTGCGATGAAAAATCGGGTTTGGCAATATTGCCAAACCCGATCGTCATCTTTTTAGCTTCCATGCCTGGGCAAGGACATCCTCACTCGTCCCATCATCGTCATGCCATACGCATTTTACGGCACAGTCCAGGAACCAGTCAGAGCGCAGTAAGGCCATGAGAACTCGCCATAGATTGGCGAAATCATCCTTATCACCCCGGTCATGGACCGTCAGCCCGTCCGCCCCCACCGTACAGACCAGTCCGAAACGCCCAAAGGCCCGCCGGACGGTCTGCTCTGCGTGATCTACCGAATATCCTCTCTGCACCAATGCATCGGAGCAGAACGCAATCTCCACTTTCATAAAAGCTCCTCTCTATGTTCCCGTATCCAGTCAAGGGCGTTCTGGGTCTCCTGCTTAGATTGTACCATTTTGCTAAGGAGATCACCCAGGAGAACGCAGATACGGCCAGCAGCACATAGAATATTCCCTCCGCCAGGGGCGTATGGGCCAGATACCACGGACGAAACACTGTGGGGACTGCTAACGCATACAGCAATGGAACGGTCAGACGGAGTCTCTTTGCCGCCAAAAACAGGCAAGCCAATAGAAGCCCCGCCGCCTTTGCGCAGAACCAGAACATAACAGCACCTCCCGATCAAGTTTTCGGTATCTTACCATCGGAAAGCCGCTTTTACAAGCGCCTGTCTGGCGATTCCAGAGGAAACCGCCGCGATTGGATTTTTTCCGTGGGGGTCACATGATGCACCTTGCGCCTTCAAAAATCGATGTGGGTGCATCATGTAACCCCCTGCAGCTACAAAATGTGTTAACCCGGACAAAGACTGTCCGGGTTTTCTGTTATCCTCCATCATAGAACAAGGAGGAATGCCATGAATAGACAAACACACCGTACCTGTGTCCGCATGAGTGAGAAGGAGTACCAGCAACTAAAACGCCGGAGCGGCGCCGCCGGTCTATCCGCCAACGCCTGGCTGATGAAGGAACTGGAACGAAACCGCCCTATCCTCTACCGGGTGGAGCAGACCAGGGAGGTCATCCGCTTCATGGACGCGGCGGGCCGGGACATCAACGCCGTGGCCCGGAACTTCAACAGCGGCGATGGTACAGCGGAGGAACTGCGGTTCGCTGTGAAACGTCTGGCCCAGGTGGTGGAGCGGTTCCGTGCCCTGCGGAGGAAGGGCTATCCCCGTGCGGTATAAGGTCAGGCCCCGCGGACCTATGCGGGACAACAGCAGAAACCTCTCCGTCCGCATGACGCAGGAGCAATACCAGCGGTTGTGCCGGTATCTCGCCCTCACCGGACTGCCGGTCACCACCTACTTCCGCAAGCTGATTCTGGGAGAGCGCATCCGGGCACGACTGTCCAGGTTTGGACTGAATCCTCACCCTGGCGTTAACCACATCTGTTCCAATGTCCGCCAGATCGCCCGCAATCCCAGGGCCAGGGAATTGGCCCCGGAGGCAGTGAAGCAGCTGGAGTTCTTGGCCGATCTGCTCTGCGAGGAGAGCGATCGCCTCACCCGCCAGGAATAGCCCCTGTCCGGCCACTGGAGGCCCGCTGTGGCCATCGAAATTCCGGACAGGTGCCCCGGGATAGCTCCCGGCGCAAAGCGGACCGCTTCCGGCAACATTGCCGAAAGCGGTCCGAAGGAAGGTTTGGCAACAGTGCCAAACCTTTCTCACGAAATATTCAGAAGGAGGAGCCATTGCAAATCAAATCATCCGCAAAACAAAACAACAGCGAGGAGATCCGGCACACCCGGACGCAGATCTCCCACGGCAGAGTTATCCGGGTGGTGTCCGTGTTTCCCAAACAGGCCCGCAAGACCCCGGAGGACAAGCTGAAAACCCTGGCAGACCTGGAATTTCAGCAGGGAAAGCTGTGTGCCTAAAGTGCTGGACATTTCCCAGCCTTTGGGGTATGGTGTCCCTGCAATGCGCTGAACGGTTTGACAGCGAAAAAGGAGGGCTGTATGAACCAGTCAAACCAGATGAAGATCACCGCCCTGTACTGCCGTCTCAGCCAGGACGACGGATTGGACGGGGATTCCAACAGCATTCAGAACCATGATGTAATGTATAGAGGGTGGATTACACCAAAAAACATTACATCATGACTGACGGCTCATTTGTGGCGAATGAAAAGACAGTTATGATAAAGGAGGGATGCCCTCAAACCTACCGTAACTGTCAACCACATTC
>CABSFC010000139.1 GCA_902476875.1 uncultured Oscillibacter sp.
CGCTGCTCCAGATCGACGGCGACAGCCTGACGCCGGAGGCCGTCGGCCGCACCATCCGGGGCTGCGGCATCAGGGCCAGGGCGCTGGAGATGGGCGGCGGACGGCTGCGGGTGATCTTCCCGGAGGTGGCGGGCGTCCCGGCGGAGTTTGAGCAGATCAGCCGGATCATTCTGGACATCCTGCCCTGCCATCTGGAAGTGGAGTTTTACTTCCGCTATCTGACCTGGGCGGAGTGTGAGCGGGCCGGATACACCTGGGCCGAGGTGGAGGCGGCGGAGCACACCTGGGAGAGCTTCCAGCTGGCGGTGCCGCCGGAGGACTGACGGCGGGCAAAGCAAAGGACCCCTGAGCCCGTGGCTCAGGGGTCCTCTGTCAGCTCGTCAAAAAAGCGCCCGCAGCGCGGGAGGAGGGCGGGCGCGGAAAAGCGGCCTGTCAGGCGTCCCGTTCCAGGATCTCCGCCAGGGCCGCCAGGGCTTCCGGGGCGTCCGCGCCGTCGGCGGTCACCGTGATCTCGGCACCCTGCCGCAGGTCCATGGAAAGCAGGCCCAGCAGGCTCTTGGCGTTGATGCTGTTCTTGCCGCAGGAGACGGTGATGCGGCTGGAGAAGGAGTTGGCCCTTTGGATGAACCGCGTGACGGCGCCGTTCATGTGGTCGCCGGGGATCTGTACAGTGATGGTCTGTTGAAGCAAAGCATCTCACCTCAAAATAGTAGTCGCGGATAAGTATAGCATACCAACATCAAAATTGTGGGTGATTATTAAAAATGTTTGGAAAAATTTTTCTGGGGCCGCGGCCCGCTTTGCTCATCCCGGCCCGCCGAAAAATTTTTCTTGACTTTTCTGAAAAATTTGTGCTAAAAAAAGAACGTCGTGTAGCACGTGAGTTTTGAGCGCAAAGCGTATGGTATCCCCTCCGGGGATATCGTGCGCTTTCTTTTTTCGCGGCTCCGTGCGTCCGGCGATCATTTTGTGCGCGCCGCAGCGCAGGAGGTACTTATGGTAAAGACAAAATCGCAGGGGATCATCTTTGGCCTGATCATGTCCTATGCCATGGCATACGGCATGGAGGTCTACAACGTGGCCATCAAAATGGGTTTCGATCTGCAGGTCGGCGGACTCAGCAATATGACAAACGCCGTGTTCCTGGGGGCGCTGAAGGAGGCGCTCTATATGGGCGTCTTCGTCTTTTTGTTCTCCAATCTCTGGGGGAACCGGCTCGGCGCCGGCTTTGCCGCCCGGCACTGCGACCCGGAGCGGGACAACCCCTACTTCTGCCAGCTTCTGCGCCAGGGCGGCACGGTGGCGGTCATGTGTCCCACCATGAGCATGGCGGCCGCCATTCTGTTCAACATCCTCCTGGGAGGTGCCTCCTGGCTGGACCTGCCCGCGATCTGGGTGGGGACCGTCCTGAAGAATTTCCCCATGGCGTTCCTCTGGAATTTCTTCGCCGCCGCCCCCTTCTCCCACTGGCTGTTTGGGAAGCTGTTCCCCGGGAACCGGTGAACCCGGCAAAAAAGCGCGGCGCCCTTTGGGGCGGCGTTTTGACATCGTGCCGCGAAAGCATCAGCCGCGACGGCAGATACAGCCGTGCGGACGAAAAAGAGCACTTGCTGCGGCAGCTCGAAATGATGATAAATGACGCAAACAGCGAAAAAGAGCGGGACGCCATTCGCCGCTGCATCAGTCAGATGGAAAACGCCTGATGGAAAGGAGGGCCAGCCATGCTTTACGAAGCTGAAATCCAGGCGGAGATAGAGGCTTTGGAAAACAGGAAAAACCACAACGCTTCCACCGTCGCGATGCTGGCCGACTTATACACGATTCGGGACCACATGATTGGCGACCGCCAGGGGTATGATATGAAATATTCCGAGGCTCCAGCGCCGGAAAGAAATTTTTTGGAACTGTATGGCGATAGCGATTTTTTGACGACTGTATCTGGAAAGGATATCTCCGCCGCTTGGAAAGTCATGGATGAATTGATGAATACGCTTTATGTGGCAAATCCGAAAGTGTATGACAGCGTTTTGCGGAAGATCAGAGCACTGTAAAAACGGCCCGCCGGGGATAATTTCCGGCGGGCTTTTCTGTTAGCAATTTCGTTAGCATTTTTTAACGATTTTTTCATTATTTGCACCATTAAGAATTTTACTTTACTACTATAAATGGTATTTCGAAAAGCCGCGAAACCATTGAAAACAAATAAAAAGCCCCGAAGTCTTTGAAACCTCGAGGCTTTCTCGCTTGTACCAAGGCGGTAAAAATACTATTTTTACCGTCTCGTCCCCCAACCGCGAACCCAGCGAAGCGGATCGCGGTTGGAAGCGAAGAAAAAGCCTGTCCGGCGTATGAAAAGGCCCTAAGGCCTTTTCATCGCCTTAGGGCTTTTTCTGAGCTGCACCAATGCGATAAAAATACTATCTTGAATGCGACCCCGTCACTCGGACGCGAGCCCAGCACGGCGGGTCGCGTCCGAAAGCGAAGAAAAAGTCCGTCCGGCGTATGAGAAAAGCCCTAAGGCTTTTCTCATCGCCTTAGGGCTTTTTTTGAGCTGTCCCAAGGCGTTAAACCTACTATTTTTCGCCACTTCGTCCCCCAACCGCGAACCCAGCGAAGCGGGTCGCGTCCGAAAGCGAAGAAAAAGCCAGTCCGGCGTATGAAAAGGCCCTAAGGCCTTTTCATCGCCTTAGGGCTTTTTCTGAGCTGGTGCCGGTGGTGGGACTCGAACCCACACGGTATCGCTACCAACGGATTTTGAGTCCGTCACGTCTACCAATTCCATCACACCGGCATTTAAACGCCTGTTTATTATACAGGATGCGGAAGTAAATTTCAAGAGGGACTTTTGCGCCGGAGGATAAAAATGAACAGACCGTTAAAAGCGGGCAAAATCCGAAGAAAGTCTACACAAACCGGAGAAAACGTGGTATCATAGTATCCGTTGGACTATGCGCATCGGCGCGGAAAGGGGCGTGGGACGGTGAGACGGATATGGCGGGGACTGCGGCTGACAGCCGCGCTTTTGGCGCTTCTGGCGCTGTCCGGCTGCGGCGTTATGCCGAAGCTGAGCTTCAACCCCCAGGACCTGTACAGCCTGCCCACGCTGCCCACGAAGTACACGGAGCTGAACAACCAGCTCAACGCCATTCTGAGCGGCGGCGCGGAGTACGCCGCCCCTACCTCCGGCACCCACATCCAGCCCGTGCAGCTGGTGGACCTGGACGGGGACGGACGGTCGGAGGCCGTGGCGTTCTTCCGGGATTCCGCGGCGGAGAAGCCGCTGAAAATCTACATCTTCAACGCGGTGGGCGACACCTATGAGCAGGCCGACCTGATCGAGGGCAGCGGCACCGCCATCTACAGCATCGACTACAGGGACCTGGACGGCGACGGCCGGAAGGAGATCGCGGTGGGCTGGAGAGCCGCCGCGGACCAGCAGGCGCTGGAGGTCTACGCCCTGCGCGCCGGCGGCACGGAGTCGCTGCTGCGCACCGACTATGTGAAATACACCACCGCCGATCTGAACCAGGACCAGCGGCAGGAGCTGGTGGTCCTCCGGGCCGACGCCGAGGGCGAGGGCGTCGCCGACTACTACAGCTGGCAGGAGGACGGGAGCCTGGCCAGCCAGTCCTCCGCCCGCATCTCCGTCACCATGGCGGAGCTGAGCCAGCAGGGCCGGGTGACCAAGGGCGTGCTCCAGGGGGATGTCCCGGCGATCTTCGTCACCGGCGTGACGGAGGTGTCCGGCGCCATCACCGACATTCTGGCGGTGCGGAACGGGGGCCTGAGCAACATCGTCCTCTCCGAGCTGACCGGCGTGTCCCGGGAGATCGCGCCCTACTGCTCGCTGTACCCGGCGGACATCAACGGCGACGGGCTGACGGAGGTGCCCTGCCCCACGCCACTGTACGCCCTGGGCGACGACGAGGGGATCTACCGCCAGATCGATTGGCGCAGCTATGACGACGCCGGCGCCTCCCAGGTGGTCCTGCGGACCTATCACGCTCTGGAGGACGGCTGGTATCTCCAGATGCCGGAGGCGTGGAACGGACAGATCTACGTCGTCCGCACGACGGCCACGGACGAGTCCGCCGTCACATTTTACCGCTGGGACAACGGCGGGCAGGAGGCCGTGCCCTTCCTGCGGATCTCGGCCATCACCGGCACCAACCGGGAGATCAGGGCGGTGCGGGGCAATCAGTTCCTTCTCAGCCGCCGCCAGCCGGAGACGATCTACACGGCGGAGCTGCTGGAGGGCAACGAAGCCTGGGAGCACGGCATCACCGCCGACGAGGTCCGGGCCGCGTTCAGCCTGATCATCCCCGAGTGGAACGCGGGAGATACCTAAGGATCAGATTCAGGAGATGACACATATGAAAAAAGTTTTGGTTTTGGAGGACGAGTCCAGCATCCGCAGTTTTATCGTCATCAATCTGCGCCGGGGCGGCTATGATGTGATCGAGGCCGAGACCGGCGAGGAGGCCCTGGAGAAGCTCAAGGAGCACCCGGACACCAAGGTGGCGCTGCTGGACATCATGCTGCCCGGCATCGACGGGTTCGAGGTCTGCCGCCGCATCCGGGCCACCAACACGAAGATCGGCATCATCATGCTCACCGCCCGCTCCCAGGAGATGGACAAGGTGACGGGTCTGATGACCGGCGCCGACGACTATGTGACCAAGCCCTTCTCCCCGGCGGAGCTGACCGCCCGGGTGGACGCCCTGTTCCGCCGCGCCGGCGGGGAGGACCCCGTTCAGACCGGGGAGATCCGGCAGGACCCCTTCCTGCTGAACACCCGGAACCGGACGCTGGAGAAAAACGGACAGCGCATCAAGCTGACCCAGGTGGAGTACTCCATCATGCGGGTCTTCATGGAAAACCCCGGCAAGGCCCTGTCCCGGGAGGAGATCCTGGACATGGTGTGGGGCCGGGACTACTTCGGCGAGCTGAAGATCGTGGATGTGAACATCCGCCGCCTGCGGCTGAAGATCGAGGACAATGTGCAGAACCCGGTGTATATTACCACTGTCTGGGGCTATGGGTATAAGTGGGGGTTCTGAGGCGGCCCCGCCGCGCATTGTCCGGGGCCCCGCACGGCGGGGCGCGCCGGAGGGCGCGCACAAGGTTTTCACCGGAGGTGAAAACCTTGGCGCAAGGCGGAATTCACTTCCGCCGCGCAGATGAAATCAAAAGGGCTCCCGCGGAGCGAAGCTGCGCGGGAAATCAATGTGCAGAACCCGGTGTATATTACCACTGTCTGGGGCTATGGGTATAAGTGG
>CABSFC010000140.1 GCA_902476875.1 uncultured Oscillibacter sp.
TGGAAAGAAAGCCGGACTGGCTGCCCGGCTTTCCTGTCCAAATTTATTGTAATAGAGAGGTGACGGCGGTGCCATCGGCGGAAGAGATATTTGAGCAGACCTATGCGGCCTATGGTCCGGCGCTGTACCGCTTCTGCCTGGTGCAGATGGGAAACCCGGCGGACGCCGAGGACGTTTTGCAGGAGGTGTTCTGCAAGCGGCTGTACCGCGCGCCGGAATTCGCGACGGCGGAGCAGGAACGGCGGTGGCTGTTCCGGGTGGCGGTGAATCAGTGCCGGGACGAGCTGCGCCGCGGCCGCCGGACGGAGCTGCCTCTGACGGAGGAACTGCAGGACCCACGCGGCGCTGATCTGGGCCTGTGGGAGCTGGTTGCCGCCCTGCCGGAGAAGCAGCGGACGGTCGTCCACCTCCACTACGCCGAAGGGTGGACCGTGGAGGAGATCGCGTCCATTTTGGGGACGAGCGTCCCAGCGGTGAAGATGCGTCTGAAGCGGGGCCGGGACGCGCTGCGGAAGGAATGGGAGGCGGAGCTATGAACCGGTATCAGATGATGGTCGAGCGGCTCTCCGTCCCCGCCGGACAGGCGGAGCGGCTGAAAACGGCGGTACTGGCGGCGGAGCCGGAGGGAAAGCGGCGGGCCTACCGCCCCCGGAGCTTCGCGGCGAAAGCGCTGCTGGCGGCGTTGCTGGCGTTGGCGCTGACCGCCACGGCAGGCGCGGCGGTGGCGGGGGTGGCCTGGGATGTTATTTTTACAGCGTGGTTTGGCGAGGACGCGGCGTCCACCGACATGGCGGCGGAGCTGTTCCAGAAGGTGGGCGTGACCTCCGTTTGCGACGATGTGACGCTGACGGTCCGGGAGGCCGTGGGAGACGACCACACGATCTATCTGATCCTGGACTATCAGCTCCCGGACACCGTGGACCGGGCGAAGCTGGCGGAGCGGTGGCGGGAGGTCGATACAGCTGATATATGGGGAGTCGATTTTGTGCCAACGGACGCTGTGACCTGGGCGGATATCCGGGGACAGGATTTTGATGAAGCGTGGAAAAGTGTACGCGGGAGCGTGGCTGTGGCCGACCGATGGAGCGGGTACTCCGGGCACGGCCCCGGCCGCCGGGGCTATGACCCGGAGACGAACACGCTGACCTGGTTTTTGGGTGTGACACCGTCCCTGCCGGCCAATCTGACAGACCGGCCACTGACGATCTTGATCGACGCGCTCACGCTGGGCGATGATCCGTTGACAGACCATCCCGCCATCATCACGTTCCAGCCGGTCAACAACGCCCGGACAATCAACGGCGCCTGTGAGGACCAGGAGACGGGCGTCTCCTTCCAGGCCAGCCTGTCCCCGCTGGCGCTGATGGTCAAGGCCAGCGGAGAGCGGTATGAGGAGTTTGGGGCCATCTATGAGGAGGCGGCGCTTGTATACACGGACGGCACGGCGGTGCCCGCCCTGGAGCTGGCCTCCATCGGCGTCGGCGGCGGCGACACCACCATGCGTTTTGACGAACTGCTGGACATCACGGACATCCGCGCCGTCCGCGTCGGCGATCTGGAAATTTCCCTTTCCTGACAAAAGAACGGCACGGAGGAACTTCCTCCGTGCCGTTTTTATCATTCAGCCTTGGGCGGCTCGATCAACGTGTAGTTCCCGGACCGGATCAGGTCCGCCAGCTCAAAAGTGTCGGCGGGCAGGGTGTCGGACAAAATGCCGCTGCGGGCGATGTCCGGGGTCTGGTGGCAGTCGGAGCCGGCGGTCTGGATGAGGCCGAACTGCTCGGCGTAGGCCTTGGCCCAGTCGTTGTGGCTCTCGTGCCGGGGATGGGCGTTGATGACCTCCACGCCGTCGAGATAGCAGGCGATGGCGGGGGTGCATTTCTTCCGGTAGGGGTGGGCCTGGATCAGCAGGGCACCGGCCTCCCGGGCCAGCTTGGAGAACTCCACCACGCTCATCTTCAGGTTCCGGGGCATGTCCCGCAGCAGCTCGTCGTGCCAGCCGTAGAGCAGGTAGTCGTTGTCGCACTCGTCAAAGCGCAGCTCCGCGCCCTTGTACACCCGTATGCCCAGCTCGCCGCAGGCATCCTCCATGCGGTGGAAGCCGTCCAGGAACTTCTCCAGCAGGCCGTCGGTGGAGGTCAAATCCAAGTTCAGGTATTTCACCGTGTCCCGATTGTAGTGGTCGGTGACGGCAATGGCGTCGTAGCCCGCCTCGTGATAGGCTTTGGCCAGGACGGAGGCCGTCAGATGGCCGCACTTGCTGGTGTGGATGGTGTGGAGATGGGTCTCGATTTTATACATGATCAACACACTTCTTTCCGATGGTATCACTTTATCGTAAACGTTTTCGATATAGAAATACACGAAATTGCCCCGCCTGTCAAGAGGACAGGCGGGATTTTGGGTGTAAAAAAGAAAAACTTTCAATATCGGGAAGGAAGATAGCTGCGAAAGAAACCCAGGAGGGGTGTCTTTCGCTTTCAATCGAAGTTTTTCTGAACTTTGTTCAGAAAAACTTGCCCAGCTTGCCGAAAATTTTTTTCGGCAAGCTGGTTGCCCCGCCTGTCAAGAGGACAGGCGGGATTTTTCGCGCGTTTTCAGGAAAGCGCGATGGGCAGTCCCGTCAGATACCGCCGCAGGACGTCAAAGGCGTGGTTGCTGGCCAGGTCCTGGATGCGGTCCCGGCGGCGCCTGCCGAAGTCGCAGGGGCGGCAAAAGACGCCCTCCGGGGTGGCAAGGCCGATGTACACGATGCCCACGGGAACGCCCCGCTCGTCGGCGTCCGGTCCCGCCACGCCGGTGACGGACACGGCGATGTCCGCGCCGGTGACGCGGCGGGCGCCCTCCGCCATGGCCCGGGCGGTCTCTTCGGACACGGCGCCGTATGTATCCAGCAGGTCCGCCGGAACGCCCAGAACGTCCGCCTTGACGCTAGTCCAATAGCTGACCACGCCGCCCCGGTAGACGGCGGACGCGCCGGGGAGGGCGGTGATGCGCTCCGCCACCCGGCCGCCGGTGCAGCTCTCGGCGGTGGCGAAGGTCCAGCCCCGTTCCTTCAGCAGCGCCATACAGGCGTTTTCCAGGCCGGGGATATCGACGCCATAGACGTAATCGCCCAGAAAATCCGTGACCTCCCGGACGACGGGGGCCAGCATGGCCTCCGCCTCCTCGGCGCTGGCCGCCTTGGCGGTGGCCCGGAGCCGCACCTCGCTGGGTTTGGCGTAGGTGGCCAGGGAGGGGTTCTCCATGTGGCGCATCTTCTCCCGCATCAGCTCCTCCATGGGGCTTTCGCCCAGGCCGAAGGTCATGATGTCGTGGGAGACGATGACCTCGCTGGAGAGGCTCCGAAGATAGGGGACCACATGGTTTTTCAGCATGGTCAGCATCTCAAAGGGCGGGCCGGGCAGCATCAGCACATGGACGCCGTCCGCCTCAAAGGCGCAGCCCGGGGCGGTGCCCACGGGGTTGTCAAACACGGTGCAGCCCTCCGGCAGCTCCGCCTGCTGGACGTTGTTGGAGGGCATCTTCATATGGACGTTCCGCTCAAAATAGGCCCGGATGGTCTCCAAGATGTCCTGGTGCAGCACCAGGGGCTTTCCAAAGGTCTCGCAGATGGTCTGCTTGGTCAGATCGTCGTAGGTGGGGCCCAGGCCGCCGGTGGTGATGATGATATCCGCACGCTTCCGGGCGATGTGCAGCGCCTCTTTCAGCCGCTGAGGGTTGTCCCCCACCACGGTGTGCCAGAAGACGTTGACGCCCACGGCGGACAGGGCCTGGGAGAGGTCCCGGGCGTTGGTGTTGACGATATTGCCCAAAAGCAGTTCCGTACCCACGGCGATGATTTCAGCGGTGTGTGACATGGGGTTCCCTTCTTTGCTTTAATATATTCTGCCGCTGCCGGCAGCAGCTCAGAGATGGAGCGTCCGCTTGGACACAAGCTCTATCTCGTCGCCGGAATTCAGCTGGATGGAGACCTTCACGGTATCTCCCAGCGGCGTCAGCTCAGAGGCGTTGATATAAATTCCACAGCCCCAGGGCTCCTGATGTGTGATGCGGAGGGAGATAAAATCCTGAAAGACCAGACAACAGGGCGTTCCGTCGGGCTGCTTCAAGTGCAGTGTGACAGACGCGCCGGCATAGTCAACGGCGATATTTGAAAGCGCATAGTCATGCAGACCATGGTTTTTGACGACTTCATAAGTCACAGGCTCCGATCCTTTCACAGGAAACACCTTCCTTACGGCTTCACCCGCACCCAGGTCTCGCCCTCCAGGGCCCTGGCCACCAGGGCGTCCACGTCCAGGGCCGCCTCCGCTTTCCGCACGTCCTCCAGGTTGGGCCGGGTGGCGGGATGGCGGGGGGTGAAGACCGTGCAGCAGTCCTCGTAGGGCAGGATGGAGGTCTCATAGGTCCCGATCTCCCGGGCGATGCGGATGATCTCCACCTTGTCCATGCCGATGAGGGGCCGCAGGACGGGCATGGTGGTCACGTCCTCGGTGACGCCCAAGGCCATCATGGTCTGGCTGGCCACCTGGCCCAGGGATTCGCCGGTGATCAGGGCCCTGGCCCCGGCCTTTTTCGCCACGGCCTCGGCAAGGCGCATCATGAACCGCCGCATGATCAGGGTGAAATACTCCTCCGGGCAGTTTTTCCGGATTTCCTCCTGAATTTCGGTAAAGGGCACGATGTGGACGAGCATCCGCCCGCAGTAGGCCGTCAGCAGGCGGGCCAGCTCCAGCACCTTGTCCTGGGCCTGCTGGGAGGTGTACGGCGGGGAGACGAAATGCACCATCTCCAGCTCCACGCCCCGGCGGGCCATCATCCAGGAGGACACCGGGCTGTCCAGCCCGCCGGACAGCAGGCTGACCGCGTGGCCACCCATGCCCACCGGCAGTCCGCCGGCGCCGGGGACGGAGGGGGCGTGGACGTAGGCATGCTTTTCCCGGATCTCCACATAGACGGTCAGGTCCGGGTCATGGACATCCACCGCCACGTCGGGGAACAGCTCCGCCAGCTCGCCGCCCACGGCCTGGCTGATCTGGATGGAGTTCATGGGGTACTGCTTGTCCGCCCGCTTGCTCTCCACTTTAAAACTTCTGGCACTGGCAAAGGCGTCCGCCAGATAGGTCCTGGCGGTCTCCACGATGGCCTCCACCGTCTTCTCGCAGGGCACCGCCCGGGCCACGGACACCACGCCGAACACCTGCCGCGCGGCGGC
>CABSFC010000141.1 GCA_902476875.1 uncultured Oscillibacter sp.
CGGCGGGGTCGCAGATCAGCTCGCCGCCGGTGGGGAAGTCCGGCGCCAGCAGCGTCTCTGTCAAGTCGCAGTCCGGATTTTTCAGATAGGCGATGGTAGTGTCGCAGACCTCTTTGAGGTTGAACCCGCAGAACTGGGAGGCCATGCCCACGGCGATGCCGCTGTTGGCGGACACCAGGATGTTGGGAAAGGTGGTGGGCAGCAGGGCCGGCTCCTTCATGGTGTTGTCGTAGTTGTCCACGAAGTCCACGGTGTCGCTGTCGATGTCCCGGAACAGCTCGCCGCAGATGGCGGTCAGCTTGGCCTCGGTGTACCGGGGCGCGGCCCAGGACATGTCCCGGGAGTAGCACTTGCCGAAGTTGCCCTTGGAGTCCACAAAGGGCGTCAGCAACGCGCCGTAGCCCCGGGACAGGCGGACCATGGTGTCATAGATGGCGGCGTCGCCGTGGGGGTTGAGGCGCATGGTCTGGCCCACGATGTTGGCGGACTTGGTCCGGGCCCCGGTGAGAAGCCCCATCTTGTACATGGTGTACAGGAGCTTCCGGTGGGAGGGCTTGAAGCCGTCGATCTCCGGGATGGCCCGGGAGACGATGACGCTCATGGCGTAGGGCATGTAGTTGGTCTCCAGGGTGTCGGTGATGGGCTGCTCCACCACCGCCGCCCGGAGGCCCATGACGTTGGGGTTATTGACTTTCGGCCGGTTCTCGTCCGGCTGCTTCTTCTTTGCCATAGCTTATGGTTCCTTATCTTGTATCCACTTTTGTGGGTTATTGAGGATATATTCTCGGGTATTCCGGAGATCATATTCGTTTCGGATCACGTGGTCGTAATAGCTCCTCTGCCAGAGTCCAGGCCCGAAAGGCGCGCCCAGCAGCCGGTACCGCCGGTCTGTATAGGACTTCATGCGGCCAATGATATCCGGTAGGGGGCGGGCTCTGTCCCGCCCCGCTTTCAGGACAACAAGCAGGTGGATATGATCAGGCATCACGCAATAGGTGTCCACGGAAACGTCTGTGTAAAGAGCGGGGATATCCCGGATGGCCTTGTCCACGATCTGGCCAATCTCTGTCAGACGGACAGCGGCGGGCGGGGCAGGGCAAGGGAAACTGTCAGGCGGGACGGCGCAGAGGCCGTCAGGCGGGACGGCGCAGAGGCCGTCCCCTACGGCGGCGACGACGCGCCCCAAAATGTCCTGCTCACGTATGCGCGTGCAGACGGTGATAAAATATGCGCCGGGGTTCGCGTAATCGTACGACGGCAGACGCAGTTGTCCGCGTTTTGGGAACTCTTTTTTGTCCATGGTCACTTACGAGATATCCGCCATCTCCAGATACTTATACCCGTTCTCGGCGATATGGTCCTTCCGGCCCTGCAGGTTGTCGCCCAGCAGCAGGTCGAAGATCTCCGCCGTGCGCTCCACGTCCTCCGGCATCACCCGGATGAGCCGTCGGGTCTCGGGGTTCATGGTGGTCAGCCACATCATGTCCGGGTCGTTCTCGCCCAGGCCCTTGGAGCGGTCCACCTTGACCTTCTTGCCCTCCAGGTCCTTCAGGATGTCGTTTTTCTCCTTGTCGGAATAGGCGAACCAGGTCTTTTCGCCGCTGTTGATCTCAAACAGGGGCGTCTCCGCGATGTAGACGTAGCCCTCCCTGATGAGCGTGGGCGTCAGCCGGTACAGCATGGTCAGAATCAGCGTCCGGATCTGGAAGCCGTCCACGTCGCCATCGGTGCAGATGACCACCTTGTTCCACCGCAGGTTCCCCAGGTCAAAAGCCGCCATGTCCTTCACGTGCTTGTTCTGGACCTCCACGCCGCAGCCCAGGACCTTGATGAGATCCGTGATGATCTCGCTTTTGAAGATGCGGGCGTAGTCCGCTTTCAGGCAGTTCAAAATCTTGCCCCGGACGGGCATGATGCCCTGGTATTCGGAGTCCCGGGCCAGCTTGACGCTGCCCAGAGCGGAGTCGCCCTCCACGATGTAGATCTCCCGTCTGGAGACGTCCTTGGTCCGGCAGTCCACGAACTTCTGGACCCGGTTGGCGATGTCGATGTTGCCGGAGAGCTTCTTCTTGATGTTCAGCCGCTGCTTCTCCGCGCTCTCCCGGCTGCGCTTGTTGATGAGGACCTGCTCCGCGATCTTCTCCGCGTCGAAGTGGTTTTCTATGAAATAGACCTCCAGATTGGCCCGCAGGAACTCCGTCATGGCCTCCTGGACGAACTTGTTGGTGATGGCTTTCTTCGTCTGATTCTCATAGCTGGTCTGGGTGGAGAAGTTGTTGCTGACCAGCACGATGCAGTCCTCGATGTCCGCCCAGGTGATCTTGGCCTCGTTTTTCTGGTACTTGCCCTGCTCCCGCAGGTACTTGTCGATGGCGTAGACGAAGGCGGATTTCGTGGCTTTCTCCGGGCTTCCGCCGTGCTCCAGCCAGCTGGAGTTGTGGTAGTGCTCGATGACGTTGACCTTATTGGAAAAGCAGCAGGCGACGCTGAGCTTCACCTTGTACTCCGGCTTGTCCGCCCGGTCCCGGCCCCGCTTCTCCGCCTGCCAGAAGACGGGGGAGGTCAGGCTCCCCTCGCCGGCCAGCTCCGTCACATAGTCCGTGATGCCGTTCTCGTACAGAAACTCCGTCTCCTCGAACTGCCCCGGCGCGGTCTCGTTGCGGAAGTGAAACGTAATGCCCTCGTTCACCACCGCCTGGCGCTTCATCACGTCGGTGAAGTACTCGGCGGGGATGGCGATGTCGGTGAACACGTCCAGGTCCGGCAGCCACCGGGTGCGGGTGCCGGTCTTCTTTGCCTGGTTCCGGGGTAGGGGGGACTTTTGCAGCTCCCCCACGATCTCGCCCCGCTCGAAGTGGAGTCTGTACTCCTGCCCCTCCCGCCAGACGGTGACGTCCATGTACCGGGAGGCGTACTGGGTGGCGCAGGCGCCCAGGCCGTTGAGGCCCAGGGAGTACTCGTAGTTGTCGCCGGACACGTTGTCATACTTGCCGCCGGCGTACAGCTCGCAGTACACCAGCTCCCAGTTGTACCGCTGCTCCTTCTCGTTCCAGTCCACCGGGCAGCCCCGGCCGGAGTCCTCCACCTCGATGGAGCGGTCGGCGTACCGGGTGACGGTGATGACCTTGCCGTGGCCCTCCCGGGCCTCGTCGATGGAGTTGGAGAGGATCTCAAACACCGCATGCTCGCAGCCGTCCAGTCCGTCGGAGCCGAAGATCACGCCGGGCCGCTTGCGGACCCGGTCCGCGCCCTTCAGGGACGAGATGCTCTCATTGCCGTAGTCTTGCTTCTTTGTTGCCATACATCCTCCGAAAAGGCAGGAATTGCCTGAAAATCAATATATAGTAGTATATCATGATTTTGCCACAGGTTCAAGTGCCGCGCGCCCCGGAGGGCCCTTTCCCGCCTTTTCCCGCTGCGGTTCCGGCTTTTTCGGGAAAATGTTGTTGCGCAATTTTTCCCATAACGAACCGGCTACCTTCATAAACCGTTCATAATCCAGAGTTTTTCACATTTTCCACAGAGTTTTCAACACCGTTATGTAAACTGTGGAAATCCGAAAAAGTACACCTCTTTTCCGCCTGGCCGCATTGGGCCGCCCGCGCGGCATGTCCGCAACCGCCGGTTGCGGACATGCAAGCTCCGCCTGGTTGCGCGCAACCACCGGATTTGGTATCATGAGAGCAGAAGGAGGTGGGGAGATGCCCTTCCACGAAATTCTGGTTCGGGAGCGGAAGGCCCGGGGATGGAGCCAGGAGGCCTTGGCGGCGCGGGTCCAGGTGTCCCGGCAGGCGGTCAGCAAGTGGGAGACGGGCGACGCGATGCCGGACCTCCCGAAGCTGCTGGCCCTGGCGGACGCGCTGGAGATGTCCTTGGACGCCCTGTGCGGCCGGGAGGCTCCGGCTCTCTCAAGGGCGGACACGGCAAACGCGGCGGACGATCTGAGAATTGTTCCCCGCGGAAAGGCCCGCTGGGGCTGGCTGGCACTGTGTGTTTTACTGGCGGTATGCCTGGCGGCAGGCGGCCTCTGGTGGAGATGGAGCCAACGGAATGTGGTCCCGGCGGCGGAGGCCCGGGCGGAAAGCGCCCTGCCGGAGGCCCTTACGGTGTCCGGCGTGCGCTTCTCCGGAAAATCCGACTATGCGGTCGATTATTGGTTCACGCCCAGTATCTCAGGCGCGGACTATCTCTATCAGATCACCTTTACGGCCCGGGACGGACACGCATCCACCTTTGACGCATCCTACAGCGGCGGCGTCTGCTCGGGGACCGCGACGCTGCGGGGCGGGTGGCTGGGATACGCGGTCACCGTGTCCGTCAGCGACGGCGTCAACAGCCTGAATGTGGCGGTGACGGACAACCTGAGGTTTTCAGAGGGCGACGCGGCCTGGCAGCCGCTGGAATAGGCGGGCGGGGAGGGCGCGCGGAAAGCCGCGCCCTCCCTGTTCTCACGCCAGGCGGAACAATTTCAGGATGACGCCGTAGATCACGCTGGCCAGGGTGCCGAACACGATGACCGGCCCCGCCACCAGGAACATCTTGGCCGCCATGCCGGTGACGAAGCCCTCGCTCTTGAAGTCGATGGCGGGGGACACCACGGCGTTGGCGAAGCCGGTGATGGGCACCAGCGTCCCGGCGCCGCCGAAGCGGGCCAGTTTGTTGTACAGGTTCAGCCCCGTCAGCAGCGCCGACAGGAACACCATCGTGCAGGAGGTGGCGGTGCCCGCGTCCTCCTGATTCAGCCCCGCGGCGGACCAGCCGTTCTGGACGGCCTGGCCCACCACGCAGATCGCCCCGCCAATGAGAAAGGCCAGAGCCACATCCTTGACGATGGGGGATTTTTTGGACCGCTGCTGTACATACCGCTGGTATTCCTTGGGTGACATATCCATGGGTATCTCTCCTCCCGGAAGTTTTTCCTAGTGTTGCCGCGGCGGGCGGGAAATATGCGGCGGAGCGGCCGCGGCAGGGGGTGGAAAATAAAAAAATGTAAAAAAGAGGCTTGACAGGAGGGAGATCCTTTGCTAAAATACACCTTGTTCTCGCGGGCATAGCTCATCTGGTAGAGCGCCACCTTGCCAAGGTGGAGGTAGCGAGT
>CABSFC010000142.1 GCA_902476875.1 uncultured Oscillibacter sp.
CGCCGCGGCGCTGGCCAGCAGCGCCATCCGCACCGGCCGGACGGCCAGCCCCAGCCCCCGGGCGGTCTCCTCCCCCAGGGCCAGGATGTCCATCCGCCCCGCCAGGGACAGGGCCAGCAAAAAGGCGATCAGAATCACGATTCCCGCCGGCAGCAGCTTCGCCATTGTCACGCCGGAGAAGCCGCCCACGCGGAAATCGGAATAGCCGCTCAGCGTGTCCGGGACGAAGGTGACGATGGCGTCCACCCCCGCGGAAAACAGGCTGGAGATGGCGACGCCCGCCAGCACCAGCGTCAGCCGGGAGGCGCCGGCGCTCTCGCCGATGAACAGCACCAGCAGCACCCCCGCCAGCGCCCCCAGAAAGGCCGCCGCCGGCAGCGCCGCGAATGCCCCCGGCGCCAGCGCGCAGCACAGCGCCACGGCAAAGCCCGCGCCGGAGTTGACGCCGATGATGTTGGGCGCGGCCAGGGGATTCGCCAGCACGCTCTGGATGATGGCGCCGGAGGCCGCCAGCGCCGCCCCCGCCAGCAGGCCGCCGCAGGCGCGGGGCAGCCGCGCGTAGCAGACGATCCTGGCCGCCGTGGTCCGGGGCGCGTACCCCTCCCGGAACAGGGCGTTCCCCAGCTCCCGGAACACCGTGACCGGGGAGATCAGCGACGGGCCCACGCACAGGCTGAGCACCGCAGCGGCGATGACCGCCGCCGCCAGCAGAAGGCCCAGCCGCCCCGTCCGGTCAGGGCGCTCCATATAGAATTTCGGCGAGCTGTTCATAGGCAGTCCCCCATCGGCCGTTTGGCTTCAAATTATACAGGCTGGGATCCATCCGGTAGCACCGGCCCTCCTCCACCGCCCGGAGCGTGGCCCAGGCCGGGTTGGACAGCAGGGTCTCCTCCATCAGCTTCTCGGCGTCGGAGGGGTCGCTGCCCTGGTAGACCAGGAAAACGTAGTCCGGGTCCGCCTCCAGGATGGCCTCCAGACTCAGGCTCTCCAGCAGGCCGTCCCCGCTGTCCGCCACGTTGACGCAGCCCAGGTCCGCCAGCATCGCGCCCAGCACGGTGTCCCGGCCCTTCGCCTTGACGCTGGAGCCGGTGGCCCGGACGTACAACACGGTGGGCGCGCCGCCGTCCGCCCGCGCCTTTGCCGCCTCCACCCGGGCCCGGACCTGGACGCCGTACTGGTCGTACAGGTCGTCCCGGCCGGTGATCTGGGTCAGGATGTTGAACATGTTCAGGTAGTCCTCAAACGCGTCCACCTGGAAGTAGGCCACGGGGATGCCCAGCGCCGTCAGGGTGTCCTCCAGCTCCAGGTCGATGGCCGTGTTGCAGCTGCCGATGACGAAGTCCGGCTCGGCGGCGATCAGGCTCTCCAGCGAGAGCGCGGTGGTGGCCCCCAGGTTCACAACCTCGTCGGAGAGGCCCAGGTCAAAGGAGGTCCAGGCGTCGTTGGCGGTGGCCGCCAGCGTATCCCGGCCTCCGGCCAGGCACCACATGTCGGCAAAGCTGCCGATCAGCGGGGCCACCCGTTGGGGGGCGTCCACCGTCACCTCCCGGCCCAGGTCGTCCGTGAAGGCTCCGCCCCCGCCTGCCCGCAGGCGGGCAGGCACAGCAGCGCCAGTGTCAGCAGCAAACAGCAAAGCTTTTTCATGTCATTCTCCCATGCGGTAATCAGGGTCCTGCCGTCCGGCGCCCGGTCGGGGCCGGACGGCCTCCTTTCGATTATAGCACGTTCCGTATGCGTGTTCCAGACCGGTTTTCCCGATTTCGCCGCCGTTTTACAGATATCAGGAGCGGCGGCCCCGGAGCAGCCCCCGGACCCAGCGGACGTCCCCCCGGCCCACCACGCGGAACACGGTCCAGAGGAGGCCCAACAGCAGCAGATAGACCGCGCCGGTCAGCGCCGCGCCCAGCGCCCCCTCCCCCGCCGGGAGCAGGCTGGCCGCGGCCCCCGCCGCGCCCGCGCAGAACACCGCCCGCAAAGGCGTGCCCGGGTCTGGCCGCAGCTCCGACGCCAGCAGCAGGCGGCGCAGGCTCAGGCAGAAGTTGACCAGATGGGTGACGGCAAAGCTGAAATAGTACCCGCCCATGCCAAACCGGGGCAGCAGCAGCCAGAGAAGGGCCGCGTCCAGGAAGGAGGTCAGGGTGTTGTACCGCGCGTTGGCGTTCTGCTGGCCCAGGCCCTTGCAGGCGGCGTCGGTGATGGCGTCCGTGTAGAGCATGGGCGCCAGGGGCGCGTACAGCCGGAGATACGCCCCCACCGCGGGGTCGTGATAGAGCAGCTCCCCCAGGGCGTCCGCGCCGCAAAAGAGCATCCCTCCGGCGCAGAGCCCGAAGAGCAGGGCCACCCGCAGGCCGCGCCTGACCAGGTATTGGACCCGCCCCCGCCGCCGGCCGGCGCCGCAGCGGGACAGCTCCGGGATCAAAAGCTCCGCCAGGGAGAAGAGGATGGCGGCGGGAAACATGAGCACCGGGAACACCATGCCGTGGACGACGCCGTAATCCGCCATGGCGTTCACCGTCCCGGCGAACAGGGCCAGCCGCCGGGGAACGAGGAGATTTTCCAGAGCGTTCAGGCCGGAGCGCAGGCCCTCCGCCACCCCCAGCGGCAGCGCCATGCGGAGGATACGCCGGTAGGGTGGGCGGCGGTTTGCCGCCCGGGGCGGGACATGGCGGCGGGAGAGGGAGAAAAGGACGCAGAACGACAGTCCCGACGCCGCGCACCCTCCGGCCGCCACGGCAAGGCAGGCCCGGCCCGCGTCCGCCCCCGCCCAGCGGGAGAGCAGGAAAAAGGTGGCCGCCATGGCGCAGCCCTGCTCCAGAAACTCCACCAGAACCAGGGTCCGGATGCGCCCGGCGGAGGAGAAGTGCCCGGACAACACCGCGTACAGGCACCGGACGGGCAGAAACAGGGCGTAGACCCGCAGCGGAGGCACGGCGGCCATGTCCCCGATCCAGTGCTCGGAGAGCCACGGGGCGAGGCGCCACAGGCAGCAGGCGGCCGGCACGCTGCACGCCAGCCCGTACCGGAAGCAGCCGGTCAGGACGGCGGGGATGCCCTGGGGCCTGCCCCGGCCAAGCGCCTCGGCGGAGAGGTACATGGCGCAGGCGCGGACGCCCGCCGCGCCCAGGGCAAAGGTCAGCTCCCTGACGGAAGCGATCAGCTGCAGCAGGCCGACGCCGGCGGCGCCGATCCGCCCGGAGAGGAAGACCTGGAAGCTCATGGCCGCCAGCCGCAGCAGGAGATTCGACCCGGTCAGAAGGATCGCGCCATAGAAAATGGGGTTTCTCTGTTTCAACCTCCACACCTCCCCCTTCACTATATGGACGGGTCCCCCGAAAATTCCGAAAAAGCGCCGTCCGACAGGTCACGGGTTTGTTGACAAAAAAGTGGCGGATGTGGTAGTATCACTGTGGTTTTCCATTCCAAACGTCTGGAATTTGAAGTAAGGAGCTGGAAGGGCCATGAGAAATTCCGATTCGCCGCCGGTCTACGCCCAAATCGCCTACGACATCGCCATGCAGATCGTCTCCGGCGAGTTCAAGTGCGGGCAGCGGCTCAGCGGTCGCTCCCTGATGGGCTCCCGGTACGGCGTGTCCCCCGAGACCATTCGTCGGGCCATGCGGATGCTCAGCGACATGGGGATCACGTCCACGCGGCCCAACGTCGGGTCCGTGGTGGAGTCGCCGAAGCGCGCCGCCGAATTTGTGAGCCGCTCTGAGAACGGAAAGAACTACCTCGCCCTGCGGACAAAGCTGCAAAAGCTGATCGCCCAGAGGAACGAGCTCGACCGGCAGATCACCGACACGGTCAACCAGATCATGGACATCAGCGAGCGCTTCCGCAGCAGCGACACCCTGCGCACCTATGAATTCACCGTGGAGGCCGGCAGCGCGGCCATCTCCCGCACCATCGGCGATATCCGCTTCCGGCAGGAGACCGGGGCCACCATCGTCGCTGTGCGCCACGGGGAGGACATTGTCCTCTCCCCCGGGCCGGAGACGCTCCTGTGCCAGGGCGACGTGCTGGTGGTGGCCTGCGCCCTGGGGAATCTCAACCGCGTTTCCGAATACCTGGAATCCCTCCACACCGCCCCCCGGGAGTCCACAGACCCGTGACATCCGAAAAGACCTCCGCGGCCCGTCGGACCGCGGAGGTCTTTTTTATTCCTTCACCTGCCGGATGATCCGCCGCATCAGCTCCACCCGGCGGAAGGGGGTCATCAGGTACAGCCCGTCCGTATAGGGGGCCACCGCCTCCGCCACCCGGACGGAGATCTCCACCGCCAGCTCCCCGGCGGCCTCCCGGTCCTTCCCCTCGTACAGGGCCACGATCTCGTCGCAGACATGGATGCCGGAGATCTCATTGTTCAAAAAGCAGGCGTTCCGGTGGCTGACCACCGGATAGACGCCGCCCAAAATCTTTCCCCGCAGGGTCTCCCGGGCCAGCTTCAGATTCTCCAGCGCCTCCCGGGAGTGCACCGGCTGGGTCAGAAAGCCGGAGACGCCGCAGTCCTCCTTCTCCCGGGCCAGCTTCAGCTGCATGGCAAAATTCCGGGCGTTCAGGTTCAGCGCGCCGAAGACGCGGAAGGGCGTGGCCAGCACCTCCCGGTTCAACCCGCTGACATACTGGGCCAGCTTGCGGGAGTTGAAGTTGAACACGCTCTTCACCTCGTCCCGGTCCTCGGTGGGGATGGGGTCGCCGGTGACCAGCAGCACGTTGTGGACGCCCTCCATGGAAAGCCCCAGCAGCAGCGCCTTGGTGGCGTTCAGGTTCCGGTCCCTGCAGGTCATGTGGGGCAGGGGCTCCACGCCCAGCTCCCGCCGGATCTTGCAGGCAAGCAAACTGCTGTCCGCCCGGGGGCGGCCCACCGGGCAGTCCGCGATGGTCACGGCGTCCGCCCCGGCGTCCCGCAGGACGCGGACATCGTCCCAGAAGGGCTGGATGCTGTCGTCCTTGGGCGGGTCCAACTCCACGGCGATGACCCGCCGGCCGCTCTCCAGCTTCTCCCACAGGGTGTTCCTGTCGGGCGTCCGGGGGACGGCCCGCTCCGTCCGGGGCCGGGCGGGCGGGGACGCGGACGGCGCCTCCGCCAGC
>CABSFC010000143.1 GCA_902476875.1 uncultured Oscillibacter sp.
TGGCCAGCATGTTGGTCAGCTCGCCCACCTTCTGGGCGTAGGCGATGGGCTGGTTGAAGGGCACGCTGAAGTTGTGGGAGCACAGGATGGAGAGGTTCGTGTTGTCGCTCTTGAAGTCCTTGTAGGAGTGGCCGTTGACCACCGCCAGATTGTTGTCGTAATTCTCCTGGCTGACGAAGCCGCCGGGATTCTGGCAGAAGGTGCGGACCTTGTTCTTGAAGGGCTTGGGATAGCCCACCAGCTTGGACTCGTAAAGCACCCGGTTCACCATCTCCATGACCTCGTTGCGGACCTCCACCCGGACGCCGATGTCCACGGTGCCGGGGGCGTGGGCGATGTTGTGCTCGGCGCACAGCTTCTCCAGCCAGTCTGCGCCCCGGCGGCCGGTGGCCACCACGGTATGCCTGGCGTAAATCTCCAGGTCGGTCTTGCCGTTGGAGATGGAGACGCCCTTGCAAATGTCGTTTTCCAGGATCAGGTTGCTGCACTCATAGCCGAAGTAGATCTCCACGCCGTTTTCCTGCAAATACTTCTCAATGGCCAGATAGATGGCCTGGGCCTTCTCCGTGCCCATGTGGCGGATGGGACAGTCCACCAGCTTCAGCCCCGCCTGGATGGCCCGCTTGCGGATCTCCTTCCGCTCCTCCTCGTGCTCCAGGCCTTCGATGTGGGTGTCCGCGCCGAACTCCAGGTAGATCTGGTCGGCATAGTTGATGGTCTCCTGAGCCAGGTCCTCGCCGATCAGGGTGGGCAGGTCGCCGCCCACCTCATAGCTCAAAGACAGCTTGCCGTCGGAGAAGGCTCCCGCGCCGGAGAAACCGGTGGTGATGTGGCAGTAGGGCTTGCAGTTCATGCACTTTTTGGTCTTGTCCTTGGGACAGTGGCGTTTCTCCACGCTCTGGCCCTTTTCCACCATAATGATCTTCTGTCTGCTGCCCTTTTTCAGCATCTCCAGAGCGGTGAAAATACCGGCGGGGCCCGCGCCCACGATCACAACATCTGCGTTCATAGTCTCTTTCTCCTCACTTACTCGTTCTCCTCATTTGGCTGAAAGCTCCACCGCGTGGCGCACCAGCGTACAGGGCGGCACCGCCCGCGGCAATTTCATACGGAAGATCATCTGGGGCGTGCGGGGCTCGTCAATGGGCTGCCCCTCCCCGTCCGTCATCTCAGGCACCGTCATGGCAAAGGGCCGCAGGTCCGGGCCCACCAGCTCCACGGTGTCGCCAATACGGAACTTGTTCCGCAAGGACAGCGTGGCGGTTCCGTCCGCGTCGCAGTCTGTGACAAGTGCAACCACCTGCCACTCTCTGACATAGCGGGAATTGGCGTAATACTGGCCCGGCGGGCCGTAGTAGAAGCCCGTGGAGTAAGGCCGGTGGCTGACATGCTCCACCTCGTCCCGCCAGACGGGGTCCGGGGCCCTCCCCGCCGCGGCATCGTCCAGACAGTGGCGGTAAGCGCCGGTGACGATGGCGGCATAGTAGGCGGATTTGGCCCGGCCCTCGATCTTCAGGCTGGAAAGGCCCGTGTCGATCAGATCGTCCAAGTGGTCGATCATGCACATGTCCCGGGAGTTCAGGATGTAGGTGCCCTGCGCGTCCTCCTCGATGGGGAAGTACTCGCCGGGGCGCTTTTCCTCCATCAGGGCATACTGGTACCGGCAGGGCTGGGCGCAGGCGCCCCGGCTGGAGTCCCGGCCGGTCATATAGTTGCTGAGCAGGCACCGCCCGGAGTAGCTGACGCACATGGCGCCGTGGACAAAGGCCTCGATCTCCAGGTCCGGCGGCGTTTTTTCCCGGATGGTCCGGATTTCCTCCAGACTCAGCTCCCGGGCCAGGATAACCCGGGACGCGCCCAGGCCGTGCCAGGCCCGGGCGGTCTCGTAGTTGCAGATACTGGCCTGGGTGGAGATGTGCCGCTGGCACCCGGGGGCGTACCGCCCCGCCAGTGTAAAAGCCCCCATGTCCGCCACGATCAGGGCGTCCACGCCCGCGTCGTTCAGCCGCTCCAGATGCTCCGGCAGACGGGTGATCTCGTCGTTCCGGGGCATGGTGTTGATGGTACAGTGGACCCGGACGCCGTGGCTGTGGGCGAACTCTACCGCCGCCCGCAGCTCCTCCGGGCCGAAGTTTCCGGCGAAGGCCCGCATGCCGAAGCCGGTGCCCGCCAGATACACGGCGTCGGCGCCGTACAGGACGGCCATTTTCAGCCGCTCCATATCCCCCGCCGGAGCCAGCAACTCCGGCTTCACACGCTTATCCGCCATACTGACTGCTGTTGACGAAGTTCAGGAAGTCGTTGTAGTTGGTGAAATAGTGGTGCAGCTTGTCCGTGCCCAGGGCGTAATAGTAGTAATCCGTCTCCTCCGGCTCCAGAGCGGCCTGGATGGCGTCCAGACCAGGGTTGGCGATGGGCGTGGGGGGCAGTCCGGCGTACTTGTAGAGGTTATATCTGGAGTCCGTCTCCATGTCCGCGCTGGTGATGGCGCCCTCGTGGTCCGGCAGGGCGTACAGCAGCGATGCGTCGATCTGCAGCATGCCGTAAGTGCCCGCCTTGTCGCCGGGTCCCTCCAGGCGGTTGTAGATAACGGAGGCGATCCTGCCCTGGTCCGTGCCGTCTGTCTCCTTCTCGATGAGGGAGGCGATGGTGACGATGTCCCGCAGGTCGTAGCCCCTGGCGGCCATCTGCTCCAGCAGGCCGTTGTCCAGCTTGCTGTTGAAGGTGGCGATCAGCTTGCCGAAGACCTCCTTGCCCACCTGGGACTCGCTGGTGATGTTGGCGTAGAACTCATAGGTGTCCGGGAACAGATAGCCCTCCAGGCGGCTGATGTCCTCGGAGGTATTGTCGATGAAGTCATAGTCGAACTGATAGGTCTGGGCGACCTTCAACAGCGTCTCCTCCGTGGCGACGCCGTTTTTGGCCAGCAGCTTGATGATCTGATTGACGGTGTAGCCCTCCGGGATGGTGACGGTGACGGTCTCCACGGTCATGTTGCCCGCGGAGCTGCGCATACCCATGATCAGGGCCCGGTAATCCATATCGGTGTTCAGCTCATAAGTGCCCATGCCGATCTTCTCGTCGGCGTTTGCCACGGCGGCGAACAGGCGGAAAAACCACTTGTATTCGATCAATCCGGCGTCCTCCAGCTTGTCGGCCACGGTCTTGACGGTATCGTCCGCCGTGACCTCCACCGTGGTCTCCATATATGCCTTGTTGAAGGCGCACAGGTCGGTGATCAGCAGCCAGCCCACCCCGGCCAGGATCGCGGAGGCGATCAGCACGAACAGAATATAGAAGATCGGGTTGACCCTCTTTTTCCTCCGCCGCTTTCTGGCCGTGGTCTGGCGGGGGCGGTGCTGCGGCTCGCTCCGGCGGACCTGCTCCGCGTCCCAGCTGGCGGTATCGCCCTTTTTGAAATCAGACATTGGAACCTCCATACTCTCCGCCCGCGTCACGGGGCGGTGCTTTGATTTTTCCCGGGAATTTTTCCACGGCCAGGCTCCCTCCCCGCTCCCGGCGCATAGAATGTCTCAAAGTGAGGTGACAAACATGTGCTTTAACAACGGAAACAACGACTGTTCCTGCCTGTGGCTCATCATCATCGTCATCCTGATCGCCTGCTGCTGCGGCGGCAACTCCCTGGGCAGCGGCAGCTGTGGGTGCGGCTGTGGCTGCGGGAACAACTGCGGCTGCGGCAACAACAACTGCGGCTGCAACAACGACGGCTGCGGCTGCTGCTGACCGCCGGCAAAATGGGGCGACGCCCCATTTTTGCCGCCCGTGAAGCGGACAGGCTTTACAGCAACTGGCTGACAGTCTCCACCACCTGGCGGTGGATGTCCTCCGGCGTCCGGGGGCCGCCGCCGCTGGCGCAGTCGATGACGGACCAGCCGCACGCCCGGGCCACCTCTCCGGCGTTGGCGCGGCAGCGTTTCAGATACGCCTCGTCCTGCTCGTGGATGTCGGCGTGGGTGCCGGTGGACTGCTCCCGGCGGCGCATCATCTGTTCGGTGATCTCCGTGGGCATGTCCAGATAGAGGACCAGATCCGGCCGGGGCAGGCCCAGCAGCCGGTACTCCAGGTCGAACAGCCAGTCCAGATAGGCCCCGCGCTCGCCCGCCGGCAGCTTGGACGCCTGGTGGACGGCGTTGGAGGTGGTGTAGCGGTCCGCGACCACCAGCCCGCCCGCCTCGTAAAAACCGCCCCAGTCCTGCTTGTAGGACGCGTAGCGGTCCATGGCGTAGAACATGGACGCGGCATAGGCGTTGACGTCGCCGGGGCGCTTGCCCAGGTTCCCGTCCAGATACTCCTGAACCATGGCGGCGGAGGGCTTGCCGTACCGGGGGAAGTCGATCTTCTGGTAGGGGATGCCCGCGTCCTCCAGATATTTGCACAGCAGCCGGGTCTGGGTGGCCTTGCCGGAGCCGTCGGTCCCCTCGAATACGATCAGTTTTCCGCTCATCTCTTCCGCTTCTCCTGTTTGACGTGCACCAGGAACAGCGGCAGCTTCATCATGCGGCCGATGCGCCTGGGCTCCTTGCAAAGGCGGTAAAACCACTCCAGCCCATGATCGGACCAGAACTTGGGCGCCCGCTCCACCACGCCGGCGAACACGTCCAGGCTGCCGCCCAGGCCGCACAGCAGGTGTGCGCCGGTGGCGGGGCCGTTTTTCGCCATCCACAGCTCCTGTTTCGGCGCGCCGAGACACACGAACACCGCGTCGGCGCCGCTCTGGCGGATGGCCTCCACAACAGGGGCGTCCTCCTTGAAATAGCCGTCGTGGGTGCCCGCGATGACCAGGCCGGGATACCGCTCCACCAGATTCTTCGCCGCCTGCTCCGCCACACCGGGCTTGGCTCCCAGCAGGTAGAGGGACAAGCCCTCCCCTGCCATTCTCTCCACGATCTGGGCGGCGAATTCAATGCCGGGGGTTTTTTCCTTCAAAGGCGTGCCCAGCATGGCCGCGCCCTTGATGATGCCGATACCGTCCGGCAGCACCAGATCCGCGCCTTTGACGGCCGCCTTCGCCGCCGCGTTTTCCCGGCAGACTTCCACGATCT
>CABSFC010000144.1 GCA_902476875.1 uncultured Oscillibacter sp.
GTAGTAGTTCCGGGTGCACTTGGTCTGGCAGCGGTGGGCGCAGATGGTGCCGGTGATGAAGGGCAGGGGGTTCTTTTCGGTGATGAGCCGCAGGGCGGAGTCATACTGGCCCTTGCGGCACAGCTCGATGTACTCGGGGATGTCCTGCTGGATGGGGCAGCCGCCCTTGCAGGGGGCGGTGAAGCAGTCCACCAGGGGGACCTTCTCATACAGCTTCCGGCGGGGCAGGGGCTTGATGTCCTTGACATGGTACTTGTCGCTGCGGGCGGCCAGGGCCAGGGCCTCGATGCCCTCCACGTCCACGCCGGTAAAGGGCTTGAAGTCCAGCTGGTCCAGCTTGTCGCCGATCTGGACGAAGCGCTGATAGCCGCCGGGCTTCAGCTCGGTGGTGGCCATGGTGATGGGCCAGATGCCGAGGGCGAACAGCTTGTCGATGTTGAACGCGTCGGCGCCGCCGGCGTAGGAGATGCGCATCCGGCCGCCGAACTCCCGGGACAGCCGGGCCGCCATGGTGGTGGTCAGGGGAAACAGGCTCTTGCCCGCCATGTACATCTCGCCGCTGGGCAGCTCGTTCTGCTTGACGTCCACGGGGAAGGTGTTGGAGAGCTTCAGGCCGAACTCCACGCTGTTGGCGTCCGCCAGGGCCTGGAGGCGGTGGAACATGGGCACCGCGTCCTCGTACTGCAGGTCCTCCTTGAAGTGGTGGTCGTCGAAGGCGATATAGTCGTAGCCCATGCCGTCCAGAATGGAGCGGGCGGTCTCGTAGCCCAGGATGGTGGGGTTGCACTTGACGAAGGTGTGGAAGTGCTTCTGCTCGATCAGGTAGCTGGCAATGCGCTCGATCTCGTCCGGCGGGCAGCCGTGGAGGGTGGACACCGTGACGCTGCCGGAGACGTGGGGCGTGATGGTGTCGATGAAAGCGCTCTCGCCGGGGAAGAACTCCTTCAGGACCTTGATGCACTCCTGGAAGATGGGGGTGGCGGAGGCGTCCGCCATCTCGGTCAGGAATTTGTCCACCTTGGGGCCCTGGATGCCCGCCAGGTCGTAGCCCACGGACATATTGAACACGAAGCCGTTGGGGTCGCCCAGACCGTAGACCTTGGCCATCAGCTTCAGCGCGCACCAGGCCTTCACATACTCCTCAAAGGCCTGGGGGACGTACAGCTCGGTGGACCACTCGCAGTTGTAGCACTCGTCCTCCGCCAGGATGCAGGGACGGTTGACGCAGGCGGACAGCTCCGCGCCGTCCATCTTCTGGACGGTCTTCAGCTCAAAGAACCGGGCGCCGCCGAAGTAGCCGGCGATGATGTTCTGGGCCAGCTGGGTGTTGGGGCCGGCGGCGGGGCCGAAGGGGGTCTCGATGGTCTCGCCGAAGATCGGCAGCTTCTTGGTGCCGGCCTTGTAGGGCTTGTGGACGCCGAAGACGGTGCCCTCCTTCTGGTATTCGGTGGTGATCCAGGTCATCAATTCCCGGAAGGGAATGGGGGTCATCAGTTCAGACATGCTTTTTTCCTCCTCAAATCCTCTGGGATGCCGTCATCCCTTTTGGTGGCTGCTGAAATAGGCCCGCAGCACGGCCAGGCTTTCCTCCCGCAGGACGCCTGCGGTCACGTTTGGACGGTTGGGGGAGTGGCGGAATACCATGGCGCTGCAATCGCAGCCGGACTCTCCTGCCAACACCCCCAGATCAGTGTCATTGGCGGCGTAGACCAGCCGTCCCAGCTTTACCCAGACCATGGCACCGCTGCACATAAAACAGGGCTCACAGCTGGAATATAAGGTGTAGTCACTGAGGTCGGTGACGCCGGTTTCCGCGCAGAAACGGCGCAAAAGACCCATTTCAGCGTGAAAAGTGGGGTCAGAGCCGGTATAGATCTGATTTTCATTGGTATATACGATTTCTCCGTCTTTTACCAGTATGGCACCAAAGGGTTCGTTACCGTGCTTTACCGCAAGCTCTGAGAGACGAATCGCCTCCGCCATAAACAGCGCATCTTGCTCCATGCGGTGCCTCTCAATATTCGCAGTGGTTCAGCTTGCCCCACAGGCGCTTGCTGCTCTCCAGGATGTGGGCGTTGACGGCCTCTTCGTCGATCTCCGTCAAAACTCTGTCCTTCATCAGGATCTTGCCGTTGATCATGGTGGTCTGGCACTGGCGGCCGGTCATGCCGAAGAGCATGTGGCCGTCGATGTTGGCGTCAGAGAACGGGGTGTAGGGCTTGTAGTCCATGACGATGACGTCCGCCGCCGCGCCGGGCTTCAGCACGCCCATGATGGGGAAGCCCGCCCGCTGGGCCATCTTGGAGTTGTTCTTGAACAGCATGTCGGTGACCTCACACCAGCCCACATTGGGCAGGCAGGCGTTGTGGCGCTGGATGGTCAGAGCCACTTTGATGCTCTCCAGCATGTCGTTGGTGTAGGCGTCGGTGCCCAGGCCCACCAGGATGCCCTTTTTATAGAGTTGGAGAACGGGGGAGCAGCCCACGGCGTTGCCCATGTTGGACTCGGGGTTGTTGACGCACATGGTGTCGGTGGCCTTGATGATGTCCATCTCGGCGGTGTTCACGTGGATGCAGTGGCCCAGGATGGTCTTGGGGCCCAGGATGCCGTGGTCCTGGAGCCGCTGGACGGGGCGGCGGCCATAGTTCTGGAGGGAGTCATATACGTCGTTCATGCCCTCGGATACGTGGATGTGGAAACCCACCCGGCCGTTGTTGGCGGCAACCATGCGGTCAAAGGTCTTGTCGGAGATGGTGAACAGGGCGTGGCCGCCGAACATGGCCTTCAGCATGTCGCTGGGATGGCTCTCGCAGTAATCGATGAAGTCCTTGTTCTCCTGGACGGACTGGAGGGACTTCTCCTCGCCGTCCCGGTCGGAGACCTCGTAGCACAGGCAGGCCCGCATGCCCATCTCCTGGGTGACCTCGGCGATCTTCATCAGGGAGCCGGGAATCTCACAGAAGCTGGCGTGGTGGTCGAAGATGGTGGTGACGCCCTGCTTGATGCTGTCGATGACCAGGGCCTGGGCGCTGGCGCGGGTGGCCTCCAGGTCCAGGTTGCGGTCGATGTACCACCACTGGCCGTCCAGCACCTCGTAGAAGTTGGTGGGATTGTAGCCGTTGATGCTGAGGCCCCGGGCCAGGGCGGAGTAGATGTGCGTGTGGGCGTTGATGAGACCGGGCATGATGACGCCGCCCCTGGCGTCCACGAACTCGGCCTGGGGGTACTTGACTTTCAATTCGACAGTGGCGCCGACCTCCACGATCTTGCCGCCGTCGGTGACGACGCCGCCGTCAGGCAGGTAGCCGACGCCGTTCGGGTCCCGGGTGATGAGCTTGCCGTTTGCCAATAGGATCATACGAAAACCTCCTTATATTTCCCTCAAAGCAGTTGATGAACAAAAAGAAAAGGCGCTCCAAACCCACAGTGGTTTGAAACACCTATCGCCGGCAAAGGAAGATAGGTGTCAGCCCGTGCGCGAAGCACTACGTTGCAGCTATCCGTCTTTGCTTGTACTTGTATTTTAGCGGAGAATCGGCTAAAATGCAAGCAGGCGGCCTAAAAAATTTTTAGCTGTTTTTTGTATACTTTGCCATAGAATGGCGGAACTTTTCAGGCGCCGCTTCGTCTAAACAGGCAAGAGGTGAGGAAGATGAGACGGATATTTGCATGTGTGCTGTGCGTTTTGCTGCTGGCGGGGTGCGGCGCGGGGACGGCGGAGAAGCCGGCGCCCGGTGCGGAAGATACTGGGAAGACAGTAAACGGGGAAATAGGGACTCCGGAACCGGATGCGGGCCTCGTCCTGGAGATGGAACACGAGTGTTATGACGCGTCCTTGGACCGCTATACCTACTTTGTGCGGAACGGCACGGATGAAGCGGTGTTTTTCGGAGAGGCCTACAGCCTCCAGCGGCAGACGGACGGCGGCTGGAAGGATCTCACCATCGGCGTGCCCGGGGCGTTTACCGCCATCGGCTATGAAGTGCAGCCCGACGGGGCCATGGCGCTGACGTGCAGCTACAATACGATGCTGAAATTTCCGGGGACCTACCGCCTGGTGAAGGAGGTGGGCGGAGAGACGCTGTACGCCGAATTCGAGATCGGCGACAGCCCCTATACCGCCAAAACGCCCTACGGCTTTCAGCCCCTGGAGGACCTGCCGGACGACTACGGCGCCGACACGGCGGCAGACACTGACGTGGTGTTTACGTGGGACGGATACCGCAATCTGGAAGCAGCGGAGACCTTCTTGGAGAAGGTGCGGCTGGGCGTCCCCTGCCAGCTACGGACCGTCCAGGACTACGGCGAGGGAGAGCCCATGGTCATCGACGCGGTCTACGAAAACGGCCATTTCCTGTGGCGGGTGCGCAGCGGCGGGAAGATCTACGAGAGCCGCTTTGCCTATGTCGTGACGGACGGCGCGGACCTCTACCTCTCCAACGGCGCGGACTGGGAGAACACGGTGGGCCGGGACAGTGAGAAAGCGTTCCTCCTGCCGGAGGGGACGGCGGAGCGGCTGGTCCCCGCCGTGGAGGCCATGACGGCGGACCGGCTGGCGGGAAATTCCGCCCGCTACCGCGTCTGGTCGGCGGACGGCGTGTGGGACGCGGGGCTGAGCGACAGTCCCACGGAATTCGCCGCCAGCAGCCAGAGTGGCGGCGCGGTCTATGACCTTCAGGACTGGGACGGACTGGAGACCGCCATCCTGGACCTGAAGTGGCAGGAGGACAACACGCTGCGCCTGACCTGTGAGACGGTCACCGGGGAGACCAGCGTCCTGCGCTTTGACCCCAGGACGCAGAAGCTGAGCGCGGAGATCTGCGCGCTGCCTCCGGCGGACCGCTGGATATCGGGGATGGAAACCGGGACCTGATCCTCCTGTTTTTCACAGATAAACAATTTCTCTTGCATTTTTCCACAAATCAGATAAAATACTGACCATATGCATCAGAAAGACCTGCTAACAAAAGTCAAGTAGAAATTTCAGCTTTTGGAAGCAGCGAAA
>CABSFC010000145.1 GCA_902476875.1 uncultured Oscillibacter sp.
CCGCTGTCTGCGCTGCCTGCGGCGGCGAGGCCAAGGTTCCCTTCGAGCCCAAGTCTGACCGTCCCGTCTACTGCAGCGAGTGCTTCGCCAAGATTCGCGAGCAGCAGAGATAACAAACGGAATATCTGTTTTGTTTCTTGCACCGGAAACGGCGCCCGCAAACGCGGGCGTCGTTTTTTGCCCTGAATTCCGCGGATTTCTTGGATTTTCTATTGAACTTGCGCAAAGAATAGAGTATAATACCACCGACAAATTCTGAATTGGAGGAATCGCCCCATGATCGAGATCACAAAAGACACCATCATCGGTGATATTCTGGATATCGCCCCCCAGACCGCGCCCATCTTCCTGTCCATCGGTATGCACTGCCTGGGCTGCCCGTCCTCCCGCGGCGAGACCGTGGAGGAGGCCTGCATGGTCCACGGCGTGGATGTGGACAAGCTGCTGGCCCTGGTGAACGAGGAGGCCAACAAGGCCCAGTGACCAAGCGCTCCCGGGAACGCATGCGGACCCCGCATGCGTTCCTCCGGGGCTTTGAAACAGATCATAGCAAACGGATAAGAGATAAAAGAGATCCCCGGTTTTCCGATATCTCTTATCTTTTGTCTGAAAAAAGGGTGTTATCATGCCAAAACGTCTGGACCTTCCCCCGCGTCTGGCCCTGATCGCCGCCTGGGTCCCCCAGGGGGCGAAGCTCGCTGATGTTGGCACGGACCACGCCTATCTGCCCGTGTGGCTGACGCTCCACGGGCGCGTGACCTCTGCCATTGCCAGCGACCTGCGGAAAGGGCCTCTGGAGCGGGCGAGGGAGACCGGCCGGACCTACGGCGCGGAGAACATCGACTTCCGCCTGGGCGACGGCCTGGCCTTTATCCGCCCTGACGAGGCGGACACCATTGTCATCGCGGGCATGGGTGGCGAGAACATCGCCGCCATCCTGGCCGCCGCGCCCTGGACGGCGGATGGAAACCACACGCTGCTGCTCCAGCCCCAGAGCCGGGCGGAGGAGCTGCGCCGCTTCCTGATGGACCACGGCTGCGCCATTACCCGGGAGGCGCTGGTTTACGACCGGGGCATCCTCTATCCCGTGATGGAGGTCACAGCGGGGGCGATGACGCTGACCCTGGGCCAGCTCCACGGCGGGGCGAAGCTGCTCCATGACCCGCTGGGGGAGCGGTACATCATTGAAAAGATCCTCCGGCTGCAGGGGGCCGTGGCGGGCCTGAACCGCTCGTCGGCGCCCGAGGACCGGGATAAAGCGGACGCGCTGCGGGACATCCTCACCGCGCTGCTGTCCATGAGAGAGGAGTGGCGTCATGCCAACTGTCCGGGAAATTGAACAGAGGCTCTTCCAGCTGGCGCCGCGGGAGGGCGCCATGAGCTGGGACAACGTGGGCCAGCTGCTGGGCGACCCGGAGCGGGAGGTGTCCCGGGTCCTGGTGGCCCTGGACATCACGGAGGACGTGGCCGACGAGGCCGTCGCCGCCGGGTGCCAGCTGATCGTCAGCCACCACCCGGTGATGAACTGCAAATGGCTGCCGGTGCAGTCGGTGCGCAGCGACAGGCCCCAGGGCCATCTGCTGATGAAGCTGCTGACAAATGGCGTCGCCGCCATCTGTATGCATACCAATCTGGACGTTGCCAAAGGGGGAGTCAACGATTGCCTGGCGGAGACGCTGCGGCTGATCGACCCTGGGCCCCTGGGGGACCCGGAGGGCCTGTGCCGGATGGGAACGTTGAAAAGTGATATACCTTTACAGGACTTCGCCGCGTTCGTCTGCAAGGCCCTGGGCAGCAACGGCGTCCGCTATGCCGACGCCGGGAAGCCCGTCCGCCGGGTGGCGGTGGGCGGCGGTGCCTGCGAGGACTATGAGCAATTCGCCATCGATGCCGGTTGCGACACCTTCGTCACCTCGGATCTGGCGTACCACACCTTCCTGGACGCGAGGGGAAGGGGCATCAACCTGATCGACGCGGGCCATTTCCCAACAGAGGACCCGGTCTGCGCGAAACTCGTATCGTTCATCACGGCGCAGTTCCCCGAACTGGCCGTCACGAAATCCGCCTCTCACAGAGAGGTCATTCAGTATTACGTTGAAGGAGAGTAACATATATGTCCGGACATTCCAAGTGGCATAACATTCAAAAGACCAAGGGCGCGCAGGACGCCAAGCGCTCCGCCGCCTTCACCAAGATCGCCAAGGAGATTATCGTGGCCGTGAAAGAGGGCGGCGGCTCCGGCGACCCCAATAACAACTCCCGCCTGGCCACCGTCATCGCCAAGGCCAAGGCCGTGAACATGCCCAACGAGAACATCAAGCGCACCATCGACAAGGCCTTGGGGGCCGGCAGTACCGAGAACTTCGAGGCCGTCACCTACGAGGGCTACGGCCCCGGCGGCGTGGCCGTCATCGTGGAGGCCCTGACCGACAACCGCCAGCGCACCGCGCCGGAGGTCCGCCACGCCTTTGACAAGTGCAACGGCAACCTGGGCGCCCAGGGCTGCGTCAGCTGGTCCTTCGACAAGAAGGGCGTTGTCGTCATCGACAACGAGGAGGGCGAGCTGGACGAGGACGCCGTTATGATGGACGCGCTGGACGCCGGCGCGGAGGACTTCGAGGCCGACGGCCCCGCCCTGCAGATCACCTGCGACCCCGACGCTTTCAACGACGTGGTGAAGGCCCTGGAGGGGAAGGGGTACAGCTTCGTCAGCGCGGAGATCGAGATGGTGCCCCAGAACTACATCACGCTCAGCGCCGAGGGCGACGTGAAGAACATGGAAAAGCTCATCGACATGCTGGAGGATTCTGACGACGTGCAGAACGTCTGGCACAACTGGGACAACGACTGACGACAAAACGCAAAGGGGAGCGGCGAGAGCCGTTCCTCTTTTTCATCCCCTAAAAATAAACAAAAGTTTTGTTTTGTTTAAAAATCGCGACTGGAGCGCGCTGTTGCTCTTGCTTTGACTTTAGCAGTGACATTAACTTTTGCTTTTACTTTTACTGTAACGCTTGCTGTAGCCGGAAAATTTTGCAAAATTTTTCTGTCTGTTGCCCTCCCGCATGCAAAACTTCCGGAGACGTACCGGTATATAACAGGAGGCGATTTTGAATGGCAGAGACAAAGAAGAGCTTTTTGATCTATTTTGACGCGTATCCCCTGGTTTCCAATCTGCCGCCGGAGCAGAGGGGGGAGCTGTTCTCCGCGCTGTGCGAGTACGCCCGGGCGGAGGCGGAGAAGCCCACGGAGCAGAGCGCCGTTTTGAGCGGTCACCCCGCCATGTCCACGGACACCAGGATGGCCTTTTCCTTCATGGCGCAGAACATTCAGCGGGACACGGAGAAGTGGCGGGACAAGCATGTCCGCTACCAGCAGGCGGCTCTGCGGCGCCATGAGGAGGCCCGGGCGGAAAAGGGCGGCATGGCGCAATATGTCCAGCGGCTGGCGGGGGCGTCAAAGGACGGAGCGGAGGGGATTTGATGCGGATTCTACCGCTGGTCGGTTGCCTTTTGGCGGGAAGTCAGCTACATTGGAGGCGAGGTGATACCATGAACAAAGAGAGACTGGGCAATTTCATCGGCGAGGAGCGCAAGGCCCTGGGCCTGACCCAGAGGGACCTGGCGGCGAAGCTCCACGTGACGGACAAGGCGGTCAGCAAGTGGGAGCGGGGTCTGAGCTACCCCGACGTGACGCTGCTGGAGCCCCTGGCGGCGGCGCTGGACCTGGGCGTGGAGGAATTGATGGCCTGCCGCCGACAGACGGTGCGGGAGGAGAAGGAGGATGAGACCATGAAGGCACTGCTGGACATTTCCAGCGACAGCGTGAGAGCCGAGAAACGGCGGGGCTGGGGCCGTCTCGCGGCGGTGCTGCTGCTTTTGCTGGCAGCGGCGCTGGGGATCTTTTACGCCATGACGTTCCGTTCCAACCAGAATGAAAGCACGATCCAGCTCAAGGAGACTGTGGACGGGGTGGATTACATCTATATCAAAGATGAGAGCGACCCGGGGCATTTGCTGCAGCTGAAGTGCGGCAACGGCGTGGACTTCGACGCCATCCAGACGGCCAACGAATATGGGGAGGAGGGCATCTACAAGATGTCCTACCGCTGGAACCGCTGGACACGGGAGGGGACCCTGACCGCCTGCGAATTTTACGTCTTTTCCCTGGGAAGCCTGATGGATGTGACTTACGAGGCAGAGTGCGAACCGCTGTTCGGGTATCCCCAGGTGTTTCACACCACCGAGAACTACTACCCGGATCCTTACAGTGAGCCCCGGGGCAGGGGATACCTCTGCGACGCCCGCTTCTGGATCGAGAAGAACGGCCAGACGCTGGACACGGGGATGCTGAATGAGGTGCAGGAGGGCGGCTCCCCCTATCCGGAGGTAATCAAGGAGACCATTCTGCTGGTGGAGGACTGCATGAACGCCGTCATCTATGACTGGGATGGCGACGGAGAGAACGAGGCGGTGGTCCGCACCCGCTGGCCGGAGAAGCCCTACACCGTCTATGACATGGTGGACGGGGAGATCGTGGAAACCTGGCCGGACACCGTGCCGGAGGAGGTCCGGGAAAAGCTGGTCTGCATCTGGGAGCAGTGAACATATGAGAGAGGTCAGAAATGTAGATAAGAGATAACAGAGAAGCGCCGCTTCGCGGCTGGATCAGAGATAGGAGATCATCCTGCGGCGCAGAAATATCTGTTATCTTTTATCTCTTATCTTTACCCAAAAAGGATAGCCCCGGTCTCGTGTTCCGAGACCGGGGCCGTATCATGGCGAGCAAAACTGTAAGCCGGGTTCTGTATTCGACAGTCATCTATCTAGACGTGCTGTTGCCAACACGCTCAAGCCACCCCGGGAGCGGCCGGGCCAGCCTTGGAGTCGCCTCCTGCTCCCATACCGGTGTTGCTCCGGATAGAGTTTACAGCGACGGACAGTTCCCTGCCGTCGGGTGCGCTCTTACCGCACCTTTCCACCCTTACCGGC
>CABSFC010000146.1 GCA_902476875.1 uncultured Oscillibacter sp.
CCCGCCGCTCCAGCAGCAGAGAGGTGACCTCCTGAAACCGGGCGGCCATGGGGCCGTGGTTGGAAAGCTCCCGGGAGCCGTAGTCCATATAGACGACGGTGTCGGGCCTGATGCGGGCGGTACGCAGCAGGCTGTCCAGCTGTTCCCCGCCAAACCAGATGGAAGGGGACAGGGCCGCGCAACGGGAGAAGAAGCGGTTGTACCGCATGACGGCGTACAGGCTCATCAGCCCGCCCATGGAGCTGCCCGCGATGAAGGTGTGGGCCCGGTCCGGCAGGGTGGGCAGGTTCCGGTCGATCTCCGGCTTGAAGGTATTGACGAACCAGTCCATGGTGGTCTTGCCCCGGCCCCTGACGCGGCCGGTCTCCTGCGTGCGGAAGGAGAAGGGGGCGTACTCGGACAGGCGGCCGTTGTCAGGATCGTGGTTGCACTCCACAGCGGCGATGATCATCTGGGTCTGGGTGTAGTCCATATAGTCCAGCATACCCCAGCTTTTTCCATAGGTGGCGTCCTCGTCAAAGAACACGTTGTGCCCGTCGAACATATACAAAACCGGATAGCGCCGGGACGGGTCCTCCTTCCAGGTGTCCGGAAGATAAACGTAGGCCCGGCGGGGCACATCGCCGGTCAGCTCCGGGATGGTGAGGGTCCAGGATTCGATCATAACAGAGACCTTCTCGACAGCATGGATTCTCCCGCGCCTTGGGGCGGGATCGTTTGAACGGCTAATAGTGTAGCACAGCGGAGAAAAAAATGCAATCCGGGAGTGCGAATCCCATGAAATACCGTCGCCGGCAAAAGAGGGCCGCGCCCTTGAAATCCGGTTTCAAGGGCGCGGCTTTATTGAGGGCGGGGGGTTACTTCGCGGCGATGACCTCGATCTCCACCAGGGCGTCCTTGGGCAGACGGGCGACCTCCACAGCGGAGCGAGCGGGGTAGCTGCCCTCGGCGAAGAACTCGGCGTACACGCCGTTCATGGCGCCGAAGTTGTTCATGTCGCTGAGGAACACGGTGGTCTTGACCACGTCGCCCATGGTCAGCCCGGCGGCCTCCACGATGGCCTTGACATTGGTCAGAGACTGGCGGGTCTGGGCCTCGATGCCCTCGGGGAAAGCGCCGGTGGCGGGGTCCAGGGGCAGCTGGCCGGAGGTGATCAGCAGATCGCCCACGGCGCGGGCCTGGGAATAGGGGCCGATGGCGCCGGGGGCGTTGGTGGTGGCAATGACTTTCTTCTCCATAGTTGAGAGTCCTCCTTAAAATTTGTTTGCTTTGCTGTATTTTTTTGCATATCAGAGCGTATCACAGACAGCCTAAAAAGTCAACCGTCCTGTTGTGAAATCCGGAAAAAGGTGGTATACTGCCTTTCATAAATACAATTCAGAGGAGTATCAAGCATGACGGATTTCAAGCAGAGCCTGACGGAGAACAGCTACTCCCGCCAGGAGGAAGTGACGTTTTGGGACTGCGACCGGGACCAGAGGGCTCGGGTGGCGGCGCTTTTGAGCAAGATGGCGGTCTTCGCGGGCTATGATTACGACGCCCGGGGCCTGACCCACGACAAGCTGTATGAGATGCGGGAGGTCTTCCTGCTCTCCCGCATTGCCATGCGCATCCACGCCTGCCCCCGGGCGGGGGAGGTGCTGGACATCACCACCATGGAAAATGGCGCCCGGGGCGCCCACATGCAGCGGGTGTACGAGATGGCGGACCGGGCGGGACGGCTGCGTGTCTCCGCCAAGAGCGACTGGATTCTGGTGGACCCGCTGACCCGGAAGATCCTGCGGCCCAGCTCCTTCACCGCCAAGCCCCTGACGGTCTGCGGCAAAGAGATCGACTGTCCGGAGCCCAGAAAGATCGTCCTGCCGAAGGAGGGGCTGGAGGACCTGGGCGCCTACCGGGTGGCGTGGTCGGATCTGGACGGCAACGGCCACCTGTACAGCGGCAACTACGGCGACATCGTCTGGGACCACCTGCCCGCCGATCTCCAGGAGCGGACGCCCCAGGAGTTCTATATCAACTACAGCAAGGAGGCCACCCTGGGCGAAGAGCTGCGGCTGGAGGGCTTCCGGGAGGGAGAGGACTACCGCATGGAGGGCCTGGGCCCGGAGGGCACCTGCTTCACGGCGCTGTGCGTGTTTTGAGGCCCCGGCTTTTGGCAGCCCCCGCTGCAATATTGACAAAAGCAAGCCCGCCACAGCGGCAGGCTTGCTTTTTGTACATTTGTTGCCGGAAGCGGTCAGCTTCTCTGGTTACCGCCGCTGGTGGTGTTTTTCAGCAGTACATCGTGAGCCAGGTCCCGCGGGGACCCCGCATGGGACGCAAATGGGCGGGCGGAGCCCGCCCATTTCAAGGTTCTGCCTGACGGCAGAACGCTTGGACGCGCCGCTGCGCGATGTGGAGGGCGGCGGGCTGGATGCAGACCCGTCAGCTTCTCTGGTTACCGCCGCTGGTGGTGTCCTTCAGCAGTACATCGTGAGCGCCGCCCTCCACGATGGAGACGGCGGACACCAGCGTCAGCTTGGCCTTCTCCCGCAGCTCGGGGATGGTCAGCGCGCCGCAGTTGCACATGGTGGAGCGCACCTTCGCCAGGGTGGTGGCCATGCCGTCGGACAGGGAGCCGGCGTAGGGGACGTAGGAGTCCACACCCTCCTCGAAGCTCAGCTTCGCCGCGCCGCCCAAGTCGTAGCGCTGCCAGTTCCGGGCCCGGGCGCTGCCCTCGCCCCAGTACTCCTTCATATAGCTGCCGCCGATGAGGAGCTTGTCCGTGGGGCTCTCGTCGAACCGGGAGAAGTAGCGGCCCAGCATGCAGAAGTCCGCGCCCATGGCCAGGGCCAGGGTGATGTGGTAATCCTGTACGATGCCGCCGTCGGCGCAGATGGGGACGTAGATGCCGGTCTCTTCAAAGTACTTGTCCCGCTCCGCCGCCACGTCGATGACGGCGGTGGCCTGGCCGCGGCCGATGCCCTTGGTCTCCCGGGTGATGCAGATGGAGCCGCCGCCGATGCCGATCTTTACGAAGTCGGCCCCCGCGTCCGCCAGGAAGCGGAAGCCCTCGCCGTCCACCACGTTGCCCGCGCCCACCTTCACAGTGTCGCCGTAGTGCTCCCGGACCCACTCCAGGCAGCGCTTCTGCCACACGGAGTAGCCCTCGGAGGAGTCCATCACCAGCACGTCCGCGCCGGCCTCCACCAGGGCGGGGACCCGCTCGGCGTAGTCCCGGGTGTTGATGCCCGCGCCCACCACGTAGCGCTTCTGGGAATCCAGCAGCTCCAGGGGGTTGCCCTTGTGGGAGTCGTAGTCCTTACGGAACACGAAGCTCACCAGCCGGCCATCCTTGGAGACAATGGGCAGGGCGTTGAGCTTGCGGTCCCAGATGATGTCGTTGGCCTCCTTCAGGCTGGTGCCCTCGGGGGCGTAGATCAGCTTGTCAAAGGGGGTCATGAACGCCGTGACAGGGGTGGCGGGGTCCATGCGGCTGACGCGGTAGTCCCGGCTGGTCACCAGGCCCAGCAGTTTGCCGGTGCCGGTGCCGTCCTCGGTGACAGCCATGGTGGAGTGGCCGGTGCGCGCCTTCAACGCCAGCACGTCCGCCAGCGTGTCGCCAACGCGCAGGTTGGAGTCGCTGAACACGAAGCCCGCCTTGTAGTTCTTGACCCGGCGGACCATCTCCGCCTGCTGGTCAATGGGCTGGGAGACGTAGATGAAGGCGATGCCGCCCTCCTTGGCAAGACCAATGCCCATTTTTTCGCCGGACACGGCCTGCATGACGGCGGAGACCATGGGGACATTCATGGTCAGGGGACACTCCTCGCCCCGCCGGTACTTCACCACCGGGGTTTTGAGGGAGACATTGGCGGGGATGCAGTTTTCGTCGGAATAGCCCGGCACCAGCAGGTACTCGCTGAAGGTATGGGAGGGTTCCGTAAAATAATATGCCATGCGGCCACCTCGTTTCAAAGTATTTTTACTAGGATATCACAGTTTTTGGGAAAATCAACTCAAATTCCGAAATAATCCCGGGCGGATTCAAACAGATGCAGGTCGTAGTCCCCGGGGACGTTCCGGTACAGAGCCGGACCGGTGCGCTCGGCGTGGCCCATCTTGCCCAGCACCCGGCCGTCGGGGGAGAGGATGCCCTCCACCGCCCAGGCGGAGCCGTTGGGGTTGAAGTCCACGTCCATGGTGGGCGCGCCGTCCAGGTCCACGTACTGGGTGGCGATCTGGCCGTTTTCCGCCAGCTTCGCCAGCAGCTCGTCAGAGCACAGGAACCGGCCCTCGCCGTGGGAGATGGGCACGCTGACGATGTCGCCCACGTTCACGCGGGACAGCCAGGGGGAGCGGTTGGAGGCGATGCGGGTGCGGACGATCTTGGACTGGTGGCGGCCGATGACGTTATAGCTCAGGGTGGGGCAGGTCTCGTCGGTGTCGATGATCTCGCCGTAGGGCACCAGACCCAGCTTGATCAGGGCCTGGAAGCCGTTGCAGATGCCCAGCATCAGGCCGTCCCGGTCTTTCAGAAGTTCATGGACGCCGTCCTTGATCCGGGGGTTCCGGAAGAAGGCCGTGATGAACTTGCCGGAGCCGTCGGGCTCGTCGCCGCCGGAGAAGCCGCCGGGGAT
>CABSFC010000147.1 GCA_902476875.1 uncultured Oscillibacter sp.
AATCGTCCGCGCCTTTTTGTCTGTACTTGCGTTTCGCAAAGGCATGGAATGCCATTCCATTTTTATGACAGCTGCCAGCCCTCCGCCTGCTGGCGGATGCGGATGAATTTCTGATAGACGCCTTGCTCCCGGATCAGCTCCTCATGGGTCCCCCGCTGGACGATCCGCCCGTCCTCCACCACCAGGATCTGGTCGGCGTTCTGAATGGTCGCCAGGCGGTGGGCGATGGTGATGATGGTCTTTCCATGGGTCAGGGCGCTGATGGCCTCCTGGATCAGGTGTTCATTCTCCGGGTCCACGCTGGCGGTGGCCTCGTCCAGAATGATGATGGGCGCGTCCTTCAGCATGGCACGGGCGATGGAAATGCGCTGCTTCTCGCCGCCGGACAGGGTGCCGCCACCCTCCCCCACCATGGTGTCGTAGCCGTCGGGCAGGGCCATGATAAAGTCGTGGCACCGGGCCGCCCGGGCCGCGGCGATGATCTCCTCCTCCGTGGCGTCCGGCCTGCCGAATTGGATATTGTTTCGGATGGTGTCGTGGAAGAGATAGACGTTCTGGAAGACCATGGAAATATTCTTCAGCAGACTGTCGCAGGTCAGCTCCCGCACATCGTGGCCGCCCACTGAAACACGCCCGCCCTGGACATCATAGAACCGGGCGATCAGATTGCAGATGGTGGTCTTGCCGCTGCCGGAGGGGCCGATGATGGCGGTTGAGGTGTTCTGCGGGATGGTGAAGCTCACATCCTTCAATACCTGCCGGCTGTCGTAGCCGAAATCCACGTGGCGGAACTCGATATCGTACCGCTCCAGCGGGATGTCCCGTCCGTCCTGGTCGATATAGTGTCCCTCCCGCAGGGCGTCCAGCTGGTCCATGGCGTTGTTGATAACGCTGAGGACATGGGCGCTGTCGCTGATGGGCTCCACTCCGGCGAAGATGCCGAAGGAGAAGAAGCAGAACATCAGCATCATGGGCAGTTCCAGTTCTCCTGTCAGCCCCAGCCAGCAGGCAGCACCTGCCAGGGCCACGGACGCCAGCTTCAGCGCCAGCAGGTGCAGGCAGTTGGATGGAATGAACCCCCACTCGATCTTCAGCCGGATATCCCGGCTGTCCCGGCAGGCCCGCCGCATAGCGGCCATGGATGCGCCGCCCTGGCCGAAGGACTTCACCACCGGCAATCCACGGGCGTATTCCAGCGTCGCCGCCGTCAGGTCCCGCTCCGCCTGGGCCGATATTGGGGCGTTGTCCGTACTGTGGCGGGATACCCGCAGCAGAAACAGGAGGGACACCGCCGCCCCCGCCAGAGCGATCAGGGACACCAATGGGCTGATAACCAGCAGGCAGAGGAAGATCACCAGAAAGTTTAAGTACCCGCCGATGAAGGTATCCACCATCCGCATCCCCATGTTCTCCAGCGTGTGCAGGCCAGTGGTGACGGAATTGAGGATATTGCCGGTGTCCACCTGCTGGAAGTAGCCCAGAGACACCCGTTTCAGCGCCTCGCCGATGGCCAGCCGGTCCCGGGCCGCCAGCTCGTAGCTGATGCCCTCCTGGAACCGCGCCTGCAAGTAGCTGAACAGGAACCGCAGGAGGACCAGGCCCGCGATAATCAGCAGGCTCCGGAGCGCCCATTCCCGCTCCAACTCCCCTTGGATCAGCAGCCCCACCGTGTAGGCTGCCACCATGACCGGCATGGCGGCAAACCAGGTGGAGAAAAAGGAAAACACGAATCCGATATACAGCTTCCCCTTGAACTCCCCGCACCAGCGGATGATGCGTCGGACTGTCTTAAACATACTGCGCCGCCTCCTTTCCTGAAACCGCCCAGTCCTTGGCGCCGATATGGGCCTGCCACATCTGCCGGTAGAGAGGACAGTGCTCCAGAAGCTGCTCCTGCCTCCCCTGGGCAATGATTTCGCCGTTTTTCAGCACCACGATGTTGTCCGCGCTGCGGATGGTGGACAGTCGGTGGGCGATGACCAGCAGGGTCTTCCCTTTCGTCAGGGCCGCGATGCTCTGCTGGATTTTATCCTCGTTCTCTGGGTCGGTGAAGGCGGTGGCCTCGTCCAGGATCACCACCGGAGCGTTCTTCAAAATCATCCGGGCAATGGCGATCCGCTGCTTCTCGCCGCCGGACAGCCGCTTGCCCGCCTCCCCCGCCGGGGTGTCGTAGCCCTGGGGGAGCTTGGCGATGAACTCCTCGCACTGGGCAGCCCGGGCCGCCGCGAACACCTCCTCGTCGCTGGCTCTGGGATTTCCCAAACGGATATTCTCTTTCAATGAGCAGCGGAACAGGAAATTGTCCTGGGTGACAAAGCTGACCGTATCCGCCAGCTGGGACAGGGGCATGTCCCTGACATCCACGCCGCCGATGGTAATGGCCCCGCTGGTGACATCCCAGAACCGTGCAATCAGCTTGGCGACGGTGGATTTTCCCCCGCCGGAGGGCCCCACCAGCGCGGTGAAGCTGCCCTGGGGGAGGTCCAAATCGACACTGTGGAGTACCTCGTCCTCCGCCTTTCCCGTGTAGGAAAAGCGGACCTGCTTCAGCTGGACGCTGTGCCCGGGCAGCTCCGCCCGGCCCTCCGGCTCCGGCAGCTCGGGCATGTCCAGGTACCGCTGCAGCTCCTCCACCGTCATCTGCATCCCCCTGATCTCGTTGGAGAACACCTCCAGCTTGGCAAGGGACGTGACCATGGACATGGACAGCATCACCCCCAGGGCCGCCTCTGCCGCTGTGATGGCCCCGCCGGTTCCCAGCCACAGGCACATGGGTAGCGTCCCCAGCAGCGTGGAGGGAAACAGGGCGAAAGCCAGCTTGAACGTCACCCAGGTGGAGGACAGCCACTTCACCACAAAGGTTTTGTAATCCGTGATGGATTTGGCGTATTTATCATAGGATGCGCCAGTACGGCCAAAGGCCTTGATGACCTCGATGCCCTCAATGTACTCCACGATGGTGCTGTTCATGGCGGCGTTGGAATCGTTGTACTTATTGAAATTTTTACCGCTGATCTGAAAGGTCAGCACCATACAGATCAGGGAAAAGGGTACCGTAACCAGGGAGGCCAGCGCCACCCTCCAGTCGATGCATACCAGGGCGATGAGGCTCACCACCGGTAGGACCAGGTGTCCCATCCCCTCGGGGATCATGTGAGCCAGCGGCGGCTCGATGTTCTCGATCTTGTCCACCACCAGATTTTTGATTTCGCCGATGGAATGGACAGTAACTTCTCCAAGCGGCGCGTGGAGGAAGCGGTCCGCCACCCGCAGCCGCAGGCCCTCCAGGATGTGATAGGCCGCATAGTGGGACAGCATGGTGGAGAAACCGAAACAGACCACCTTCACCAGATAGGCCAGCAGGGCGTAAGCGCACCACAGGCCGATGACCGGCACGGTCAGCCGTCCAGCGGCAAAGGCTTCGATCATGCGGAACACGCAGTAGTAAGGCACAAGCCCGGAGGCCACGCTGATAACCGACAAAATAACAGAGCCGATCAGCCGTTTTCTGCTGCCCCCGGCATAGCTGAGCAAGCAGGCAAACCAGCCCTTCTTTGTTTGCTCCAAGCAAAACACTCCTTTCTGAAACGCAATGCATTAGTCAAAGCTAACTGCGTTCACTATACCTGACATGCTTTTGTGTTTCTACCCCGTCAGGCCGGTTCGGTCCCGTTTGGTCAGGAGAATTTATATGTTGACAGCGTGGTTAGTTTTGGCTAACATATAGGTGTCAGAAATTGATATCAGGAAAGGGAGCATTGCTGTGAACTGGTTAAGGACCATATTGGACGGCGTAATCATCTGCATCGCTTTTAACGGAGTGGTCGCCTTCGTCTGGCTGCTGGAACCGGTCGGCTTCTCCGTGATGCTACCAAAAGGGATCAATACCCCTCTCAAGAAACTGACGAAGGCACAGATCAAGCCGCTCCGGGCGTTAGAATGAAGCAGCACAACAAATCGAGGTTTGCAGGAGGGCAAGAATAAAATGATAATAACAATTATTGCAACGATTATGATTATGGTGGCATATTTTCTTCTTTTGTACGGTGCAGTTGGTTTTATTCAGGATAAAAGATTTTTCTCTTCTGCACCAAAAGAAAATCTGGCTGCGATTCCCGAAAGGAAAGAGCGATTTCGTGGTGCTCATATTATCGGCTGGGTTATAATCGTCATCGCATTTTTGATCGTTATAGGAGCGGTTGTTCTTGGTGTATGGGATGGCGTAAGAAATGATTTCAGTTTCTTGAAATTCTTTGTACGCTTTCTTGCAATGCTTTATGTTGTGGAAATTTATGATATAGTCTTCTTTGATTGGGTGCTGCTCTGTCACTCAAACTTCTTTCCCCATTTTTATCCGGAGCTGAAAGGTATCGTGGGACCGCATATGTTTGGATATAACAAGAAGACACATATTATACATTTTGTTATATATATCCCTATTTGTGCTGTGATTGCGTGGATATGTACATTTTTCTGAAGCATTTTAATGAAAAGTCAAATGCACAATTCCAGTTTCTCGGGGAAATTGCAAAACATGACGAGGCAGCCAACGGCGGCGCAGTATGCG
>CABSFC010000148.1 GCA_902476875.1 uncultured Oscillibacter sp.
AAGATCTTGGGGTTCCAGATCTGGTCGCTGCCGGAGAGGATCAGGTCATAGGGCAGCTCGGCGGCCCGCAGCTCCTCCAGGCTCTCAAACCGGTGGCCGGAGATACACAGGTGGTCCTTTTTGAACTGCTCAAACCGCTGATACCGGGCTTTCAGCTTCTGATAGTGCAGAGCGGTGTGGGCGTCGGCGGCGGCGCTGCCAAGGCCCGTGGGCTTGCGGAACAGGTTGTTGTCCTGGTTAACGAAGTAGTCGATGATCTCGCACCCGGCGCCCAGGGACTCCACCGCCCTCTCCGTGGCCGCGGCCTGAAGCAGGGCCCCATAGTGGTGGATATGGTAAAAAGTGACAAGTCCTGTCTTCAAAAAGAGACTCCCTTTCTCATTTCAGGTCCATGACCACGTTCTGGGGCGTCAAAAGGTCGTCCTCCGCCACCCAGTCGGACACGGGCACCACCTCGAACTCGGTCTCCGTGCGGCGGATGACCACCTTCTCCAGCCCCGCGTTGATGACCATACGGCGGCACATCAGGCAGGAGGTGGCGTCGGGGAGCAGCTCGCCGGTGCGGGCGTCCCGGCCCACCAGGTAGATGGTGCCGCCCACCATGTCCCGCCGGGAGGCGGAGATGATGGCGTTGGCCTCGGCGTGGACGCTGCGGCACAGCTCGTACCGCTCGCCCCGGGGGACCTTCATGGCCTCCCGGGAGCAGTAGCCCATGTCCACGCAGTTGGCCCGGCCCCGGGGAGCGCCGTTATAGCCCGTGGAGATGATCTCGTCGTTTTTCACGATGATGGCGCCGTAGATCCGGCGCAGGCAGGTGGCCCGCTCCAAAACGGTCTCGGCGATGTCCAGATAGTAGTTCTCTTTGCTGATGCGGTCCATGGGCAGCCCTCCATTTCTATATCTGTAATGATTTATTGTAGCATGGGAGCAGAGGTCTTGCAAGTGCAGTCTCTGGCGGTTTTGGCAGGGACCGGAGGCGCGGGGCGGCGCTTCAGACCCCCGCCCGGACGGCGATCAGCTCCGCCGTGACAGAGACGGCGATCTCCTCCGGCGTCTCCGCGCCGATGGCAAGGCCGATGGGGGCGTGGACTCCGGCGTACTCCTCCGCCGTAAAGCCCGCCGCCAGCAGGCGGTCCCGGCACAGGGCCAGCTTCCGCCTGGAGCCGATGCAGCCCAGGTACTTCGCCCCGCTGCGCAGAGTCTGGGTCAGCACCTCGTAGTCCGCCTGGTGGCCCCGGGTCATGATGACCACGTAGTCGTCCGGCGTCACCCGCACCTGCCGGGACAGGTCCTCAAAGCCGCCGCACAGGACCTCCTCCGCCTGGGGAAACAGGGCTTTGTCCGCGAACTCCGGCCGGTCGTCGTACACCACCGGACGGAAGCCCACCGCCGCGATGGCGGGCACCAGCGCCTGGGAGACATGGCCGCCGCCGAAGATATACACCCGGCCCGCCTTCACCGCCGGGACGGCGAACCAGCCGTCCCGGAACAGCGCCCTGTTTTGCAGCAGGCCCTCCGGGATGGCCTCCAGATACCGCGCGCCGTCCCGGTCCGCAAGGCCCATGGCGGTGATTTTTTCGCCCTCCAGCCGCCGCACCAGCCAGGTGTCGGCGTTCTTCCCGGTGGCCTCCATCAGGTCCCGCAGGATGCCGATGACATGCCCGTCCCCGGCGGGAAGGTACTGGAACTGCACCGACACGTCGCCGCCGCAGACCATCCCCAGGCTGGCCGCGTCCCCCTGGACGAAGCGGAAGTGCCGCAGAGCGTCCTCCCCCGTTTTCAGCAGGTCCCGCGCCAGTAGCGTGGCCTGGTACTCCACGTTGCCGCCGCCGATGGTGCCCGCCGTCCCTCCGCCGGAGAACACCGCCAGCATGGCCCCCGCTCCCCGGGGCGTGGAGCCGCCGGAGGCCACCACGCTGACCAGCTCCACGCTGTGTCCGCTCTCCAGGCTGTGGACGATCTCCCTGATAAATTCCCGCATAATGGCACGCCTCCTCCGTGATTTCCCCTCTATTGTACCACAGGTCCGGCCTTTGGGGAAGCCGGAGCGGCGTCCCGGGAAAAAATTTACGGATCTGTGAAGAAATCCGCTCCGCCGCGTCGTAATATGGTTGTCGGACGACGAAGGGAGGTGGCGGCGCGGCGTGGCGAGCATGACAAAGGAACAGTTTTCATCGCTGGTGGTCCAATACGAGCGGCTGGTGTACACCATCTGCTTCCAGCTGGTCCGGGACGCCGCCGCGGCGGAGGACCTGACCCAGGAGACCTTCCTCGCCGCCTACCTCCACCGGGACACGATGCCGGAGGGCTACGAGCGGCAGTGGCTGGGGCGCATCGCCGCCAACAAGGCCAAGGACCATCTGCAAAGCGCCTGGAGCCGCCACGCGGTGCTGTCCGGCGACGAGGGGATGCCCCCGGGCCTGTCCCCGCCCGCCGAGGAGACGGTCCTTCAGCGCGCCGGGGCGGCGGAGATCGCGGCGGCCATCGAGGAGCTGAAGGAGCCCTACCGCCCGGTGTGCCGGCTGTGCCTGCTGGAGGAGAAGTCCCCGGAGGAGGCGGCCCTGGCCCTGGGCAGGCCGGTAAAGACGATACACACCCAGCTGTCGCGGGGCAAGCGGCTGCTGCGGGAGCGATTGGAAAGGAGTGGAGCGCATGAACCGATTCCGCGATGACGGACATTTGACCGACGAGACCCTGGCGGCCCTGGCCCTGGGCCGGGAGCTGGACGAGCTGAGCCGTCTGGAAGCGGCGGAGCATCTGGCGTTCTGCGACCACTGTCTCCAGCGCTACACGGAGGCGCTGGAGGGCACGGAGCTGCTGGCGCCGGAGCGGAGCTGCCGAGAAAGCCTGTGGCGGCGGGTCCGGCAGCGGACGCTCCATCTGCTGACCAGCCGATACGCCACGGCGGCCGCCGCGGTGGCCCTGGCTCTGACGGTGGTCTGGGGCAGCGGCCGGATCGACTTTGTCCGCGCCCCCGCGCCGGCGGAGGACCGCCCCTCGGTCTCCCAGGGACTGCGGGAGTGGACGGCGAAATGGAGCGATTCCCTGGACGGCGCTGTTTCGGGGCTGAATGAATTTTTTAACGGGCTGGGGCACTCCCGGCCGGTGCAAGGAGGAACGAACTCATGAGACGCAAACACGGAATCTTGCTTTTTATCGCATCCTGTATTCCCGGCTGCGGCGAGATGTATCAAGGCTATATGAAGCGGGGCGTGTCCATTCTGACCGCCTTCTGCGGGGTGTTTTTTCTGGCGGTCTTTCTGGAGATTGGCGCTCTGGCGGTGCTGATGCTGCCGCTGTGGCTGTATGCCTTTTTTGACAGCTACAACCTCCATGCCCAGAGCGACGAGGAGGCCGCCGCCAATCCGGACACATACCTGTTCGGTCTCAGCGAACTGGACGCGGAGAAAATGGGGGTGCTGCTGCACAAGCGGCACAGCCTCATTGGCTGGACACTGGTGCTGCTGGGCGTCTATCTGCTGTGGCAGATGGTGGCCAGACTGCTGGGCGATCTCTTCGTCTATGTCTTAGGAGCCGAGTGGGGCTTCTACTACTCCCTTCAGTACGGCGTTCCCAGGCTGGCGGTGACAGTCCTCATCATTGCCCTGGGCATCTGGTTCATCCGGGGGCCCAAGCGCAAGCCCGCCGAGGAGATTCCCGCCTTTGTGCCGCCCGCGGCGGAACCGGAAGCTCCGGTCCAGGAGACCGCCGCCCCGGAGGCGGACACCGCGCCGGACGGCGAAGCGCCGGAAGAGGAGGCCCCCCATGGAGACGACTGACCGCACCGCGCCGGAGACGGCGCCCCAGCCCCGGCAGCGCCGGGTGGGTACCTTCACCCTGGGCGTGACGCTGGTGGCGTCAGGCGTGGCGATGCTGATCGCCATGTTCTTCCCGGACCTGGACCTGCGCTGGGCGCTGAAATGCGCCCCCGTCATCCTGATTCTTCTGGGCGTGGAGACGCTGCTGGCCGCCAGAGGCGGCGGGAAGATCAAGTACGACTGGCTGGGGATGCTCCTCTGCTTCGTGCTGACGGGGGCGGCGCTGTGCATGTGCGCGGCGGCGTGGTACATGGCCTGGTACTGGCCGGAGCACGGCCAGTACTGCGACGGCTCCATCACCGGGAACGAGCGCGGGGTTTATATGGAGTATGACGCTTTCAACACCCGACAGCCGCGGCTGCCAGAGCTGGAGGCCGGAGATCCCCTTCAAATGGAGCTCGTCAGGAGCCGGGTCCCGACCGGCCATGTCCCGGAGACACAGAGCGATTGACGCCGGAAAAAGACGCACGGCGCTGGCCGTGCGTCTTTCAATATGGGTGCGGCTCCGCGTGGACATCCTGGCCAAAAAGCGCGGGCAGTGATCGGGCGCGCGGCGAAAGCC
>CABSFC010000149.1 GCA_902476875.1 uncultured Oscillibacter sp.
TCATACCGGCCGCCGGAGCAGACGGAGCCGATCTCCGGGTGGTCCAGCAGGGTGGTCTCGTAGACGGTGCCGGTGTAGTAGTCCAGGCCCCGGGCGATGGTGAGATCGACGGCAAAGTTCTCCGCGGGCACGCCGAAGTCCCCCAGATACCGCACCACGGTCTTCAGCTCGGCAAGGCCCTGGTCGAACGTCTCATTGCGGCCCTGGTAGCCCTCCAGCGCCGCCAGCACGGCGTCGTTGCCGCCGCCGATGGCGATGAACTTCAAAATCTCGCCGGCGTCGCTCTGGGAAACGGCGAAGTCCTCCACCAGAATGGCCTTGACCTTTTCAGGGCCGATCTTGTCCAGCTTGTCCACGGTGCGCATCACGTCGCCGGACTTCTCACTGAGGCCCAGCATGGCGTAAAAGCCGTTGAGAATTTTCCGGTTGTTGACCCGGATCTGGAACCGCTTCAATCCCAGGGTGGAGAAGGTCTTGTAGATGATGGCGGGAATCTCCGCCTCGTTGATGATAGAGAGCTTACCGTCGCCGATGATGTCGATGTCCGCCTGGTAGAACTCCCGGAACCGGCCCCGCTGGGCCCGCTCGCCCCGGTAGACCTTGCCGATCTGGTACCGGCGGAAGGGGAAGCTGAGGTCGTTGTAGTGCAGGGCCACGTATTTGGCCAGGGGGACCGTCAGGTCGAACCGCAGGCTCAGGTCCGCGTCGCCCTTCTGGAAGCGGTAGATCTGCTTTTCCGTCTCGCCGCCGCCCTTGGCCAGCAGGACCTCGCTGGACTCGATAACGGGGGTGTCCAGGGGGGTGAAGCCGTACAGGGAATAGGTACGGCGGAGGACCTCCATGATGCGCTCCATCTGCTGTTGGGGCGCGGGGAGAAGCTCCATAAAGCCGGACAGCGTCCGGGGGGTCATTTTAGCCATAGCAAACTGCTCTCCTTTATCCTTGTTCCCACCATCCAGCGGGTCATTTTGTGGGTGTCGCGGAGCCTTTCAAAAGCCCGCCTTTGGCGGCTCTCCGGGAAAAATAAACGCTCCCGCCCCACTGCTTTGGGACGAGAGCGAACAAACGCTTCGTGGTGCCACCCAAATTCGGGGCGCAACGCCCCCTTTGGCCTCCTTGTACGGGGAGGGTGCCGTGGGCGTTTCCGCCCCCGCTCCGCCGCTGTCCTTCGTCCGGGCCGAACGGGGCGCTTTCAGCGCTGCGCCCCTCTCTGGGGATCGGCTTGCGGAGTACTGCTGCGGCATCCTCGCGGTATTTGTCATCAATATATGCGTTTTTGGGGGAAATGTCAAGCGATGGGCCGGGTGGAGGGGTTGACGATATAGCGCCAGTCCAGATCGCCCCGGGCCAGACCCAGCACCAGCATTTCCGCCGTGGCGATGTTGCTGGCGAAGGGGATGTTGCTCTGGTCGCACAGGCGGGAGATATAGGAGACATCGCCCGCCATGCTCTCGTTGGTGGGGTCGTTGAAGAACAGCACCAGGTCGAATTCGTTGTAGGCGATGCGGGCGCCGATCTGCTGGCTGCCGCCATGGGCGTAGGACAGGAAGCAGTGGACGGTCAGGCCCGTGGCGTCCGACACCATGTGGCCGGTGGCGTTGGTGGCGTAAAGGTGGTGCTGGGACAGAATTCCCGCGTAGGCTGTGCAGAACTGGACCATCAATTCCTTTTTGTTGTCATGAGACATGAGCGCGATATTCATGGAATGAGACTCCTTTCTCTTCTATTTGATACGCAGCAGGGGAACGCGGTCGCCCTGGATGCGTTTGGAGATGTTACGGTAAGCGGCGGCGGCGGGGCTCATGCTGTCCGCCAGCAATAACGGAACGCCCTGGTTCAGGCAGAGGAGGAGGGCGTCGTCCTCCGGCACAACGCCGATGAGGGGCAGGCCCGCCTTGTCGATGGCATCGTCGATGGTCGCGTGCAGCTGGCGGAGCATTTTCTTCCGCACCCGGTTCACCACCAGGTGCAGGGAGCCGCTGCCGAAGCGGTCCAGCTCCATGACCGTGTGCTGGGCGTCCCGCAGGGAGGAGGGGTCCGCCGTGGTGACCACCACGGCCCGGTCCGCGCCGCGGGTCGCCAGCAGAAAGCCGCTGCCCAGCCCCGCCGGCGCGTCCAGCAGGCAGTAGTCATATCGCTTGCGGACCTCCGCCAGAAGCGCCCGCATCTGGGCCTCCGTCACCGGCCGGCCCCGGCTGCGGACGGGGGCCGTCAGCAGATACAGCCCCGGCAGCCGGGGGTGCTCCACCACGGCGCCGTCCAGGGCGCAGCGGCCCTGGGCCACGTCGGAGAAATCCATCAGCGCCCGGTCGGAGAGCCCCAGGGCCAGGTCCAGGTTCCGCAGGCCCACGTCGCAGTCCAGACACAGCACCCGCTGGCCCGACAGCGCCAGGGCGGCGCCCACGCCGGCGGCAAAGGATGTCTTGCCCGTGCCGCCCTTTCCGGAGACGACGGCGATGCATTGTCCAAGCGTACCCATGGGGTCTCCTTTCCGCCCGAAGGCATGGATGCGCGCATACGGCGCCCGCGTACATTATAACGGATTCTTTTTGATTTTTGCAAATGTTCTGGGGTATTTTTTTGGAGTTTCCCGCACTTTTTTTATGAAAATCAGCCGGTGGCGGACATCTGTCCCCGGAATGTCATAATCCACGGTCCGCTCCACGGCGCCTCCCAGCGTTTCGATGGCGTGGGCGGCGCTCTCCAGCTCCGCGCCGGAGTCCACGGACTTCATGGCCAGGAAGCATCCGCCCCGCTTCACCAGGGGCAGGCACAGCTCCGACAGCACCGGCAGGCCGGCCACGGCCCGGGAGGTCACGATGTCGAACGCCTCCCGGTGGGCGGCGGCGAACTCCTCGGCCCGGCCATGGACGCACGCGACATCCCCCAGGTCCAGGGCCCGGCAGACCTCCTTCAAAAAGTCGACGCGCTTGTTCAGGGAGTCCAGCAGCGTCAGGTCGATGGACGGCTCCAGGATGCGCAGCGGCAGGCCGGGGAAGCCCGCGCCGGTGCCCACGTCCGCCACGCGCTTGCCCCGGAAGTCCGCCAGGGTCAGCAATGCGGCGCTGTCCAGAAAGTGGAGCGTGGCGATATCCGCGGGCTCGGTGATGGCGGTCAGGTTCATGACCTTGTTTTTCTCCACCAGCAGTTCGGCGTAGCGCAGCAGGGCGGGGACGCCGTCCGCCGGGATCCCCAGGGCGGACAGACCCTCCCGCAGCAGGCGTTCCATCACTTGTTTTTCAGCAGGTCCCGGATCTCGGTCAGCAGCTTCTCCTCGGCGGAGGGCTCGGGGGGAGCGGGCGGCGCGGCGGGGGCCTCCTCCTTCTTGCGGTGGAAGGCGTTGACGGCCTTGATCATGCAGAACACGGCGAAGGCGATGATGAGGAAGTCCAGGATGGTGGCCAGGAAGGTGCCGTAGTTGACGGAGACGGCGGCGGCGACTTCGGCGCCGCTGGCGTCCAGCACGGCCTCCCGCAGCACGATCTTCCAGTCGTCAAAGGAGATGCCGCCGGTGAGCATGGAGATCAGGGGCATGATGATGTCGTTGACCAGGGAGGTGGAGATCTTGCCGAAGGCGCCGCCGATGATGACGCCGACAGCCATGTCCATCACATTGCCCCGGGCGATGAAGGTCTTGAATTCGGCGATGAAGCCGGAAGGTTTGTTTGCCATCGAAACCACTCCTTGTTAATTTGTTATGTAAACCAAACCGCCGGATGCGGAACAGGCGCTCCTTTTCTGGCGGTCATGGTTCCCGCTTTTGCGCCGGGCGGTCATTTTCAGGTCCATACCGCGACGGCCCCCGCTTACTTTTTGGGGACCAGCACCTTGGTGCCGCCCATGTAGGGCTGAAGCACCTCGGGGATCAGGACGGTGCCGTCGGCCTGGAGGTTGTTCTCCAGGAAAGCGATCAGCATCCGGGGCGGGGCCACGCAGGTGTTGTTCAGGGTGTGGCACAGCTGCATCCTGCCGTTTTCGTCCTTGTAGCGGATGCGCAGGCGGCGGGCCTGGGCGTCGCCCAGGTTGGAGCAGGAGCAGACCTCAAAGTACTTCTGCTGGCGGGGAGACCAGGCCTCGATGTCGCAGCTCTTGACCTTCAGATCCGCCAGGTCGCCGGAGCAGCACTCCAGCTGGCGGACGGGGATGTCCAGGGAGCGGAACAGCTCCACGGAGAACTGCCACAGCTTCTCGTACCAGTCCTTGGACTCCTCGGGCTTGCAGACCACGATCATCTCCTGTTTCTCGAACTGGTGGATGCGGTACACGCCCCGCTCCTCGATGCCGTGGGCGCCCTTCTCCTTGCGGAAGCAGGGGGAGTAGGAGGTCAGGGTCTGGGGCAGCTT
>CABSFC010000150.1 GCA_902476875.1 uncultured Oscillibacter sp.
GAGATCAAGGAGCAGGAGATCTTCATGGGCGACTTCCCCCTGATGACCCACTCCGGCACCTTTGTCATCAACGGCGCGGAGCGCGTCGTGGTCTCCCAGATCGTCCGCTCCCCCGGCGTGTACTACGGCAAGGAGCTGGACATCAAGACCGACCTGCCCATCCTGACCGCCACCGTCATTCCCTACCGCGGCGCCTGGCTGGAGTATGAGACCGACGCCAACGAGGTCTTCTGGGTCCGTATCGATAAGAACCGGAAGATCCCCATCACCTGCCTGATCCGCGCCCTGGGCCTGCGGACCGACGCGGAGATTCTGGACCGCTTCGGCGACGACCCCCGCATCGTGGCGACGCTGGAGAAGGACCCCTGCAAGAACTACGAGGACGCCATGCTGGAGATCTACCGCAAGCTGCGTCCGGGCGAGCCCCCCACGGTGGAGGCCGCCGAGACCCTGATGCACAACCTGTTCTTCGACCCCCGGCGCTACGACCTGTCCGTCGTGGGCCGCTACAAGTTCAACAAGAAGCTGTCCCTGTGGCAGCGGGTCACCGGCTACAAGCTGGTCTACCCCGTGGCGGACCCCGCCACCGGCGAGATCCTGTTTGAGGACGGCCGCCTGCTGAGCAAGGAGGACGCCCGGGCGCTGGACGAGGTGGGCGTCAGCGAGGTCACCATCGACGTGGAGGGCGAGCCCCTGCGGGTGATGAGCAACCGCATGTGCGATATGAAGCACTATGTGGACTTCGACCCCCTGGCCGAATGTGGCATCAAGGAGCGGGTCCGCTTCGAGGTGCTCCAGGAGCTGCTGGGCCAGTATTCCGGCGAGGAGCTGATCGACCAGATCCGCCTCCACAGGGACGACCTGGTGCCCAAGCACATCATCATCGACGACATCCTGACCTCCATCAACTATATGAACGGCCTGGCCCGGGGCATCTCCGTCAAGGACGACATCGACCACCTGGGCAACCGCCGCCTGCGCTGCGTGGGCGAGCTGCTGCAAAACCAGTTCCGCATCGGCTTTTCCCGCATGGAGCGGGTCATCCGGGAGCGCATGACCATCCAGGACCTGGACATCGTCACCCCCCAGAGCCTGATCAACATCCGGCCCGTCACCGCCGCCATCAAGGAGTTCTTCGGCTCCAGCCCCCTGAGCCAGTTCATGGACCAGACCAACCCCCTGGCGGAGCTGACCCACAAGCGCCGTCTCAGCGCCCTGGGCCCCGGCGGTCTGAGCCGCGAGCGCGCCAACATGGAGGTCCGCGACGTCCACTACAGCCACTACGGCCGCATGTGCCCCATCGAGACCCCCGAAGGTCCCAACATCGGCCTGATCTCCTATCTGGCGACCTACGCCCGTATCAACGAGTACGGTTTCATCGAGGCCCCCTACCGCGCCGTGGACAAGACCACCGGCAAGGTCGCGGGCGAGATCACCTATATGACCGCCGACGAGGAGGACAACTACATCGTCGGCCAGGCCGCCGAGCCCGTGGACGAGAACGGCTGCCTGATCAACGCCCGTATCACCGCCCGCCATCGGGACGAGATCGTGGAGGTGGACCGGGAGCGGGTGGACTATATCGACGTTTCCCCCCGCATGATGGTCTCCATCGCCACCGCCATGATCCCCTTCCTGCCCAACGACGACGCCAACCGCGCCCTGATGGGCGCCAACATGCAGCGTCAGGCGGTGCCTCTGCTCCGGCCCGAGGCCCCCATCGTGGGCACCGGCATGGAGCACAAGATCTGCATCGACTCCGAGATCGTCGTCCTGGCCGAGGGCGACGGCGTGGTCACCTCCGTGGACGCCCGCCACGTCACCGTCAAGTACGACAGCGGCGAGACCAAGGAGTATAAGCTGACCAAGTTCCTGCGCTCCAACCACACCACCTGCATCAACCAGCACCCCATCGTGGACGTGGGCGAGCGGGTCCACGGCAAGCGCCTCAACGAGAAGGGCGAGTGGGAGGACCCCACCGTCCTGGCGGACGGCCCCGCCACCGATCAGGGCGAGATCGCCCTGGGCCGCAACATCCTGGTGGGCTTCATGACCTGGGAGGGCTACAACTACGAGGACGCGGTCCTGCTGAACGAGCGCCTGGTCCGGGAGGACCTGTACACCTCCATCCACATCGAGGAGTTTGAGATCGACGCCCGGGACACCAAGCTGGGCCCCGAGGAGATCACCCGGGACATCCCCAACGTGGGTGAGGACGCCCTGAAGGACCTGGACGAGAACGGTATCATCCGCGTGGGCGCCGAGGTCAAGTCCGGCGACATCCTGGTGGGCAAGGTCACCCCCAAGGGCGAGACCGATCTGACCGCCGAGGAGCGATTGCTGCGGGCCATTTTCGGCGAGAAGGCCCGGGAGGTCCGGGATACCTCCCTGAAGGTCCCCCACGGCGAGAGCGGCATCGTGCTGGACACCAAGGTGTTCACCCGCGAGGGCGGCGACGAGCTGGGCCCCGGCGTGAACATGGTGGTCCGGGTCTATATCGCCCAGCGCCGCAAGATCCAGGTGGGCGACAAGATGGCCGGCCGCCACGGCAACAAGGGCGTCGTCTCCCGGGTCCTGCCCCAGGAGGATATGCCCTTCCTGCCCGACGGCACCCCGCTGGACATCGTGCTGAACCCTCTGGGCGTGCCCTCCCGTATGAACATCGGCCAGGTGCTGGAGGTCCATCTGGGCTACGCCGCCCACGCTCTGGGCTGCAAGGTGGCAACCCCCATCTTCGACGGCGCCCGGGAGGAGGACATCTCCGCCATGCTGGAGGAGGCCGGCCTGGACCCCGAGGGCAAGAGCGTGCTGTACGACGGCCGCACCGGCGAGCCCTTTGACAACAAGGTCACCGTGGGCTATGTGTACTTCCTGAAGCTGCATCACCTGGTGGACGATAAGATCCACGCCCGCTCCACCGGCCCCTACTCCCTGGTCACCCAGCAGCCTCTGGGCGGCAAGGCCCAGTTCGGCGGCCAGCGCTTCGGCGAGATGGAGGTCTGGGCTCTGGAGGCCTACGGCGCGGCTTACACCCTGCAGGAGATCCTGACCGTCAAGTCCGACGACGTGACGGGCCGTGTCCGCACCTACGAGGCCATCGTCAAGGGCCACAACGTGCCCCAGCCCGGCGTGCCCGAGTCCTTCAAGGTTTTGGTGAAGGAGCTGCAGTCCCTGTGCCTGGACATCCAGGTGCTGGATAAGGACGGCAACACCATCGAGCTGAAGGAGGACGAGGACGCCATGGATACCTTCAACCTGGCCCGGATGGACGCCGACGACGACCGCCACCGCTCCTACGCTGAGGACGCGGACTTCCAGGAGTCCGGCTTCGACATCGAGGACGCCCCGGAGGACGCCGGCGCGGACATCGACGCCGGCTTCGACGACGAATGATCCAGAACACGCCATTCGTCAGACTAACAATTCTGGATCATTGAAGGAGGATATCGCAACATGATGGATAACAACACCGGCAACAACATTGCCTTTGACGCGATCAAGATCGGCATGGCCTCCCCGGAGCAGATCCTCGCCTGGTCCTACGGCGAGGTGAAAAAGCCCGAGACCATCAACTACCGCACGCTGAAGCCCGAGCGGGACGGATTGTTCTGCGAGCGCATCTTCGGACCCACCAAGGACTGGGAGTGCCACTGCGGCAAGTACAAGAAGATCCGCTATAAGGGCAAGGTCTGCGACCGCTGCGGCGTGGAGGTCACCCGGGCCAAGGTCCGCCGCGAGCGCATGGGCCACATCGAGCTGGCCACCCCCGTCTCCCACATCTGGTATTTCAAGGGCATCCCCTCCCGGATGGGCCTGCTGCTGGACATCAGCCCCCGCATCCTGGAGAAGGTGCTGTACTTTGCCAACTATATCGTCACCGACCCCGGCGAGACCCCGCTGACGAAGAACCAGATCCTGTCCGAAAAGGAGTACCGCGACTACCGCGAGAAGTATGAGGACGACTTCCAGGCCGGCATGGGCGCCGAGGCTGTGAAGAAGCTGCTTGCCGACGTGGACCTGGAGGCCCTGTCCGAGCAGCTGCACAAGGAGCTGAAGGAGTCCTCCGGCCAGAAGAAGGCCCGGATCGTCAAGCGGCTGGAGGTGGTGGACGCTTTCCGCCTCTCCGGCAACAAGCCCGAGTGGATGGTCATCGACATCCTGCCCGTCATCCCCCCCGAGCTGCGCCCCATGGTGCAGCTGGACGGCGGCCGGTTCGCCACCAGCGACCTGAACGACCTGTACCGCCGGGTCATCAACCGCAACAACC
>CABSFC010000151.1 GCA_902476875.1 uncultured Oscillibacter sp.
CGCGCGGCGCGTCCATCGGCCACGTCAGCCCCGAGGCGGCCTCCGGCGGCAACATCGGTCTGGTGGAGGAGGGCGACATCATCGCCATCGACATCCCCAACCATGCCATCCAGGTCCGGGTCAGCGACGAGGAGCTGGCGGAGCGCCGCGCCCGCTGGGTCTGCCCCGAGCCCAAGATCAAGACCGGCTACCTGGCCCGCTACGCCAAGCTGGTCTCCTCCGCCGACAGAGGCGCCGTGCTGGACTGATACGTCAGGGAAGGACTGAGTTTTATGTACCGTGAGATCGCCCATTTGCTGCTGTACAGCGACCTGGGGGAGGACAGCATCCTGGTCCGCCTGGCGGATATCCTCCGGGATTGGGAGCAGGGAAGCTGGGACAAGGACGCTCTGGTCCGGCGCGTCTACGCCGAGATCAAGCGTATCCTGGACCTGAGCACCGCCTGCGGCTTCGACGAAAACCTGTGGCAGTGCTACCTGACCTGGGTGCTGATGACCAACCGGAACTCCTTCACCCTGACCTGCGAGCGGGTGGGGGCCAGCGAGGGCAGCGTCAACACCTTCGCCAAGAGCGACTTCGAGGTGTTCCGCCGCCTGTTCCACTACGATTTCTCCAGGCTGGAGCAGGACCTGGGGATTGACTGCTTCACCACCATCTGCCATTACCGGGCCATCCCCAAGCGGGAACGGACCTACAACCACGACGTCAGCCGCCAGGTGCGGGGACTGCGCCGGGACCTGGCGGCCGCGGCGGACGGGGAGGAGATGTTCCGCCTGCTGACGGACTACTACCGCCAGTACGGCTTCGGCGTGTTCGCCATGAACCGGGCCTTCCGTATCCAGCGGAGCGCGGAGGGGCTGGAGTTCCTGCCCATCAGCAACATCGACGGCGTTGTGCTGGACGACCTGCTGGGCTATGAGCTCCAGAAGCGGCAGCTGCGCCAGAACACCGAGGCGTTCCTGAACGGTAAGCGGGCCAACAACGTGCTGCTGTACGGCGACGCGGGCACCGGCAAGTCGACCAGCGTCAAGGCACTGATCAACGAGTACTACGACCGTGGCCTGCGGATGATCGAGATCTACAAGCACCAGTTCGGGGACCTGTCCGCCGTGCTGGGGCAGATCAAGAACCGGAACTACCGCTTCATCATCTTCATCGACGACCTGTCCTTTGAGGAGAACGAGGTGGAGTACAAGTTCCTGAAGGCCGTCATTGAGGGCGGCGTGGAGACCCGGCCCGACAACGTGCTGATCTACGCTACCTCCAACCGCCGCCACCTGATCCGGGAGACCTGGAACGACCGCACGGACATGGAGCACAACGGCGACATCCACCGCTCCGACACCATGGAGGAAAAGCTCTCCCTGGCCAGCCGCTTCGGCGTCTCCATCAACTACAACGCCCCCACGCCCAAGGAGTACCAGAACATCGTCCGGGCCCTGGCCCAACGGCAGGGCATCGACATGGACGAAAAGCAGCTCCTGGCCATGGCCAACACCTGGGAGGTCCGCCACGGCGGCTTCTCCGGCCGCGCCGCCCAGCAGTTCGTCCACTATCTGGAGGGCCTGGACAAGGTGTGAGCGGGCGTCCATACAAAAGACAGCGCCCCGGCAGCACAGCTGCCGGGGCGTCTTTTTTCACGTTGTGACAAAAACCAGACATTTGCCCGAAATCGTTGATTGTGCTTTCCCGGATATCATGGTACAATAAACCTGAAAAAACACCCATTCTATATCTGACAAGGAGGATTCCATTATGAAGCTCAGCTTTTTCGGCGCCGACCAATGCGTCACCGGCAGCTGTCACTGTCTGGAGGTGAACGGCAAGCGCATCCTGGTGGACTGCGGCCTGCAGCAGGGGCGGGACGAGGTCTCCAACGGCGAGTTTCCCTTCGCCGCCAATACCATCGACTACGTCCTGGTGACCCACGCCCACATCGACCACTCCGGCCGCATCCCCATGCTGGTAAAGCAGGGCTTCCAGGGCCGCATCCTCACCACCCGCCTGACGGCGGAGCTGCTGGACATCATGCTTCAGGACTCCGCCCACATCCAGGAGTCCGACGCCGAGTGGAAAAACCGCAAGGGCGAGCGCTCCGGCGCGCCCCATGTGGAGCCGCTGTACACCGTGGAGGACGCCCTGCGGGTGAAGGAGTTTTTGACCACCTGTGAGTACGGTCAGGTCATCGACCTGTGCCCGGGCGTGGATGTGGAGTTCGTGGACGCGGGCCACCTGCTGGGCTCGGCCTGCGTCGCCATGGAGCTGACGGAGGGGGATGTGAAAAAGCGCGTCGTCTTCTCCGGGGACCTTGGCAACATCAAGCAGCCCATCATCCGGGACCCCGTCCACATCCACGGCGCGGACTACGTGGTCATGGAGTCCACCTACGGCGACCGCAACCACACCGAGGTCTGGAGCTACACCGACGATCTGGCGAAGATCATCGACGAGACCATCGCCAAAGGCGGCAATATCATCATCCCCTCCTTCGCCGTGGGCCGCACCCAGGAGCTGCTGTACTTCATCCGGGAGATCAAGGACGCGGGGCTGGTGAAGTCCAACCCGGACTTCCCGGTGTACATCGACTCCCCCCTGGCCAAGCGGGCCACCACCATCTTCACCGGCGACCTCCACGGCTATTTGGACGACGACGCCATGAAGCTGGTGAAAGACGGTACCCACATGTTCAACTTCACCAATCTGCGGATGACGGAGACCAGCGAGGAGTCCAAGCTTCTGAACGAGGACCGGACGCCCAAGGTCATCATCTCCGCCTCCGGCATGTGCGACGCGGGCCGCATCCGCCACCATCTGAAGCACAACCTCTGGCGGCCGGAGTGCACCGTGGTGTTCGTGGGCTACCAGGGCGAGGGCACCCTGGGCCGCAGCCTGCTGGAGGGCGCCAGGAGCGTCAAGCTCTTCGGCGAGGACATCGCCGTCAACGCCAGGATCGTGAATTTCAAGGGCCTGAGCTCCCACGCGGACCGGGATCATCTCATCAGATGGATCTCCGATTTCCAGAATCCAAAGCCCCAGCATGTCTTCGTGGTCCACGGCGACCGGGAGGTGGCGCCCTTCTTCGCCCAGACGCTGATGGGCATGGGCTTCGAGGCCCACGCGCCCCAGTACACGGAGGTCTACGACCTGGCGGCCAATACCCAGCTGGCCCCGGGCTATCTGCCGGAGCGCAAGGCCAAGACGGCCAGCGGCGCCAGGACCAGCTCGGCCTACGAGCGGCTGGTGGCCGTGGGCGAGATGCTCATGGCGTCCATCAAGCGCAGCAAGGGCCGGGACAACAAGTCCCTGGCGCGGTTCGCGGACCAGCTGCGGCAGCTGCTGGAGAAGTGGGAGGCTTAACGCAGCTCCCGGCACAGAGCGTATGTGGCCCGGAACATGGCCGAGAGCTCCGCGTCCCGCCGCTCCAACAGGGCGTTCTGGTATTTTTCCAGGGTGTCCCAGACGTCGGCGGCCAGCTCCTGGCGGAGCCTGTCGGACAGGCGGGAGAGCAGGGCGTCCAGGGCGCGGTATTCGTCGCTGTTCAGGAGGGCTGTGAAGCCGGTGTCCAGGGTGTAGTCGTATAAGAGCTGCATGAGTTCGGTCATAAGAAAACCTCTTTACACTCGATTTGTACATATCCATAATACGCTCAAAACGGGTGCATGTCAAGAGACTTGGGAGTTTTTATGATAAAATTTTCTGAGAGAATACGGGAATTACGGCAGGAGAAGGGCATAAAACAGCGGGAGATGGCTGATATTCTGGGAATCAAGCTCCGCTCCTATCAAAACTATGAGGGTGGGGACCGCCGGCCGGATTACGAGGGACTGGTGGCGCTGGCGGACTATTTTGGCGTGACCACGGATTACCTGTTGGGACGGTCTGACAGTCGTATCTGACAGGTACGTGGGAAATGCCCCCCATTTTCTTTGGTCTTGCCAAAGAAAACTCTCCAGAGGGCTTTCTCGCCGCTTCGCGGCTCACCTTGGCGGGCCGTGCACGGTCCAAAAGAAAAACGCCTGACGGCCAGAAATTTCCCCTGACGGGAAAATTTGGCCGAAGTGCGGGGGCCGTGCGAATCGGGTCGGCGCGGACTTGCCGGGTTTTATCCGGCTGCGCTATACGCCGGCGTCCGATAGAACGTTTATGCCGCAATTTGAGACGCTGGGTGGTGATTCGGGGTGCTTATCGCAAGGGCTTTATCAACCCACCCGTTCATTCCGCTTCGCTATGAACTCCGTGG
>CABSFC010000152.1 GCA_902476875.1 uncultured Oscillibacter sp.
CGTAGCCCACCATGACGGCGGCATTGGCCAGCTCGGCCAGCTTGCCCACCTCCAGGGTCAGGGGGCGGCCGGCCAGCTCCATCTCGTACTTGCGGTAGTTGGGGAACTGTCTGTGGGTGATAATGGTTGACATGAATCTGCTCCTTTACATCAAAAGCTCGGGAGCGGCTCTTTTCGTATTTGAAAGCATGTCCGAAAAATCGGGCACAGTTTCAAACACAAAAAGACAGCGGCTCCCGGCGGGAATACACAGGGACCCGGCGGGCATAGCCCGCTGGGTTCGCCGCGGGTGCGGCGTCCAAGCGTTTTGCCGGCAGGCAAAACCTTGAAATGGTCGGGCTCCGCCTGACCATTTGCGTCCAATCCGGGTCCCCCGCGCGGCCTGCCGCGTGGGGGACCACAGTTTCAAACACAAAAAGGCAGCGGCTCCCGGCGAAAATACGGGAAAATGGCAGAAACGGGTGACGGCCTCCGTCACCCGATTTGCGTCTTACTTACGGATACCCAGCTTGGCGATCAGGGCACGATAGCGCTCGATGTCCTTCTTCTGCAGGTAGTCCAGCAGGCTACGGCGCTTACCGACCATCTTCAAAAGACCCCGGTTGGAGTGCTTGTCCTGGGGGTTCTTGCGCATGTGCTCGGTCAGCACGTTGATGCGCTCGGTGAGGATGGCGATCTGGACCTCGGGAGAGCCGGTGTCGGTCTCGTGGGTGCGGTTGGCGTCGATGATAGCGGTCTTCTGTTCTTTGCGCAGCATGGAAATTTCCACCTTTCAATTGAATTCCCCGCAGGGCTGCGTCTTGGGATCGGTGAAAGTCCGCGAAACGAAGCTCTGGGGCGGGTTTTATACGATTGCGTACTTTAGAAATATATCACACGGATTTTCGCTTGTAAAGAGGATTTTGCCCCATTTTTTCAGGAAAATCAAGAAATTTTCCCCGCGAACAGGGGTTGACAGCGGTGTTTTCCCGTGTTATCCTAACTGTACTAGAACAGTTAGTACAGTTTGCGGCACACATCCGTGCCGCAGAAGGGAAGGTGAAGCGATGATCAGCCTGAACTACCGGGACTCCCGGCCCATCTATGAACAGGTCAAGGACGGCCTGCGAAAGCTGATCGTCACCGGAGCCATGGCGCCGGACGAAAAGCTGCCGTCGGTGCGGGCGCTGGCCATGCAGTTGAGCATCAACCCCAACACCATCCAGCGGGCCTACAACGAGCTAGAGGGCGAGGGGTATATCTACTCCGTCCCCGGCAAGGGCAGCTTTGCCAGCGGCAGCGCCAGCGCGGACGAATCCCGGCGGAAGGAGCTGCTGGCAAAGGTGCGGGAGCTTTTGTCGGAGCTGCGGTACCTGGGCGTCAGCGACGAGGAGCTGGCGGCGCTGGTGGCGGAGGCGCCGGCGAGCAAAAAGGAGGAACAGACATGATCGAAGTGAAGAACGCCGTCAAGAGATTCGACGGCTTCGCGGCCCTGGACGGGGCCACGCTGTCCGTTCCGGCGGGCAGTGTGTACGGCCTGGTGGGCCCCAACGGCGCGGGCAAATCCACCTTGATCCGCCATCTGACGGGCATTTACCGCCAGGACGAGGGCACGGTCCGGGTGGGCGGCCAGGACGTGTGGGAAAACGCGGCGCTCAAGGCCCGCATCGCCGCCATTCCGGACGACTGGTACTATTTTCTCCAGTCCACCGTCCGGGATATGATGCGCTTTTACCGGGGATTTTATCCCTCCTTCTCCATGGAGCGCTATGAAAAGCTGAAGGAAGTTTTCAGCATTGACGAGAAAAGGACCATCCGCCGTCTCAGCAAGGGGATGCAGAAGCAGGTGGCCTTCTGGCTGGCGCTGAGCTGTATGCCGGACTACCTGATCCTGGACGAGCCGGTGGACGGCCTGGACCCAGTGATGCGGCGGCAGGTGTGGTCCCTGGTGATGGGCGACGTGGCCCAGCGGGGCACCACGGTGCTGGTCAGCTCCCACAACCTGCGGGAGCTGGAGGACGTGTGCGACCACGTGGGCATCATGGACCGCGGAAAGGTGCTGCTGGAGCGGTCCCTGGCCCAGCTGCAGGACAACATGGTGAAGCTGCAGGTGGTGTTCCGGGACGGCGCGGACGAGGTGCCGCCTGAGCTGCCGGTGCTGCACGCAAGCCGGGTGGGGCGCATCCACACCCTGATCATGCGGATGAACGCGGAGGAGGCCGCGGCGAGGCTCTCCACCTACGACCCCATGCTGGTGGACGCGGTGCCCCTGACCCTGGAGGAGATCTTTATTTACGAATTGGGAGGCGCGGACTATGCGGTCAAAGACATCGTACTTTAACGGGACACTGTTCCGCAAAAACCTGACCCGGTTCTGGCCGTTGTGGGGCATGGCGTCCTTCCTGGGCTGCCTGGTGCCGCTGGCCGCCCTGCTGCAGCTGGTCCACGGCCAGTGGAACATCCAGCCGCTGGAGGCGACCGCCGCCTATTACAGCGTCCTGGTCTACGCGGTGCCCATCATCTCTCTGCTGTACGCCATCCTCTGCGCCATGCTGGTGTGGAGCTATCTGTACAACGCCCGCAGCGTGGGGCTGATGCACACCCTGCCCATCCGGCGGGAGGGGCTGTTTCTGACCAGCTTCCTCTCCGGCATGGCCATGCTGCTGATCCCCTACGCCATCACCGGCGGGCTGTGCGTGCTGATCTCCCTGGCCTACGGCCGCCTGGAGCCGGTGGGACTGCTGGTGACCATCCTTGGCGTGCTGGGCGAGAGCTTCTTCTACTTCGCCAGCGCCACCTTCGTGGCCTTCATCGTGGGCAATATCTTCGCCCTGCCGGCGCTGTACTTCCTACTGCACTTTCTGGCGGTGCTGCTGGACTGGCTGCTGTCCACCTTTGCCTCGAGCTTTATCTTCGGCCTGAGCGGCGGCTACTCCGGCGCGGTGGCGTGGCTGTCCCCCACGGTGTATCTGACCGAAACGCTGTGGGTGGACTACACCTATGAAGAGGTCTTCGTCCGGAATGACTCCTCGATGTACGGCGGCTACACGGACACGGTCCTATCGGAGGTCCGCCTGGAAAACGCCTGGGGCATCGGCGTCTACGCCCTGGCGGGCGTGGTGCTCCTGGCCCTGGCCTACGCCCTGTACCGCCGGCGCAGGAGCGAGTCCGCCGGCGACGTGGTGGCCGTGGGCTGGATGAGGCCCCTGTTCCGCTTCGGTCTGGCGGCTCTGGCGGCCCTGCTGGGGGGGCGGGCGCTGTACGCCCTGTTCTGGGATCAGTTCCAGAACGGAGACTATTACAGCGCGCTGCCCATGGCGATCTGCATGATCGTGGCGGGCGCCATCGGGTACTACATCGCCTCCATGCTGCTGGCCAAGTCCCCGCGGGTGTTCAAGGGCAGCTGGAAGGGGCTGGCCCTGGTGGCCGCGGGCTGCGTGGCGGTGTGCTGCGGGCTGCGGTTCGACGTCCTGGGCATCGCCGCCCGGGTGCCGGAGATCAGCGAGGTGGAATCCGTCCACCTGTATGTGGCCGACAACAACTATACCTTCTACCCAGGCGAGGAGGACGACCTGCTGGAGCAGGTGCGGGCGGTCCACAAAGCCATCGCGGCGGACGCGGACTACGTGAAGGACTGGCAGGAAAACTGGCGCTATACGCGGACCGTGAACGCCTCGTACACATCCACATATCTCCGCCTGACCTATACCCTGTCCAACGGCCTGACCGTTAAACGCTATTACAACGTCCCCCTGACCGGGGAGCGCATGGCCCAGGCGGGCACCTACGACTATCTGCTGGACCTGCTGGTGAACAGCGAGGCCATGAAGGCCAAGCGCCTACATCTGGACGATCCCAGCTATACCGTCACCGGCGGGGACATATACCAGTATACCAGAGACAATTCCACCGAATATCTGGATCTGAGCAGCCGGGAGGCCGCCGCCGTGCTGGAGGCCGCGGGCAAGGACGCCGCGGCGGGCGCCTGGGGGCAGGTGGACTGGTTCGATGCGCGCAGGAATGACGCCTACGCCCTGGAGCTCTCCCTGAACTTTGACCAGAAATTGCCCGACGGAGCGGGCACCAGCCGCGACTACATCTCCATCACCGTGCGGCCGGAGATGGCCAACACCCTGGCCTGTCTGGAGGAGCTGGGCCTGATCGACCGGGAGCGGCTGCTGACCTGGGCGCAATACGATAACGCGATCTATGGCCCGAGTTACGACAGCGCCGTTTCTGAGGAGCGCGTCCCCGCCGG
>CABSFC010000153.1 GCA_902476875.1 uncultured Oscillibacter sp.
CACGGAGTTCATAGCGAAGCGGAATGAACGGGTGGGTTGATAAAGCCCTTGCGATGAGAACCCCGAATCAGCACCCAACGCCCCACTTGCGGCTTGAACGCCCTGCCGAACGCCGGCGTACAGCGCAGCCGGATAAAGCCCGGCAAGTCCGCGCCGTCCCCATTCGCACGGCCCCAATATTTCGGCCAAATTTTCCCGCAAGGGGAAATTTCTGGCCGCCGGCGTTTTTTCTCTTGGACCGTGCACGGCCCGTTTCTCTTTTCAAGAAAAAGAGAAATGGGGGCCGCAAGGCATCACAGATGCAAAATCACGCCCCACTGTGGGCCAGCCGCCACCTGAGCCCGGAATACCGCCTCTGCTGCCGGTCATTCTCCGCCATAGCCCGGACCGCCGCGTCGTCTCCCACGACGATCAGCAGCTCCCGCGCCCGGGTCAGCGCCGTGTACAACACCCCCCGCACCATCAGAGACGGCGCGGACGGCATCGCCGCCATCACCACGCAGCGGTACTCGCTGCCCTGGGCCTTGTGGACGGTCATGGCGTAGGCCAGGTCCACCTCGTTCAGCATCTCCACGCCGTAGACGGCGGACCGCCCATCGAAATCCACCGCCAGCCACTCCCCGGAGGGATCGATCTGCACGATCTTCCCCACGTCGCCGTTGAAAATGCCGGTGCCCACGCTTCCGTCGGCCCTGTCCCACACCACGTCGTAGTCGTTCCGGGTCTGCATGATGCGGTCGCCCTCCCGGAACAGCCGCTCGCCCCACTGGAGCTCCCGCTTGTCCGGGGCCTTGGGGTTCAGCGCCTCCTGCAAACAGCGGTTCAGATTGATGGTGCCGCTGGGGCCCTTGCGGGTGGGCGACAGCACCTGGATCTGGTCCGCCGGGATGCCCATCTTGTCCGGCAGCCGCGTTTTGCACAGCTCCACCACCGTGGAGAGCGTCCGCTCCCCGTCCCGGCGGCACATGAAGAAGAAGTCCCCCTGGTCGTTGACCAGCCTGGGCGCCTCGCCCCGGTTCACCGCGTGGGCGTTGCGGATGATGGCGGATTGCTCCGCCTGCCGGAACACCTCCCGCAAAAAGACGGTCTCCACCCGCCCGCTGCGGATCAGATCGGAGAACACGTTCCCCGCGCCCACGGAAGGCAGCTGGTCCGCGTCCCCCACCAGCACCAGCCGGGTGCCGGGCCGCAGCGCCCGCAGCAGGGCGGAGAACAGCGGCAGGTCCACCATGCTCATCTCGTCCACGATGACCGCGTCCGCCTCCAGCGGCTCCTTTTCCGTTTTGGTAAAGGTCACCTGGTGGGTGGCCTCGTTCCAGCTCATCCCCAGCAGGCGGTGGACGGTCTGGGCCTCCATACCCGTCAGCTCGCTCATGCGCTTGGCCGCCCGGCCGGTGGGGGCCGACAGCACGATGTCCAGCCCCATCTTCCGAAACAGCGCCACGATGCCCCGCACCGTGGTGGTCTTACCGGTGCCGGGGCCGCCGGTCAGGATCAGCACGCCTGTCCGGGCCGCCAGCTGCACCGCCTGACGCTGCTGGGGCGCGTAAGTGATGCCCTGCTCCGCCTTGATCTCCGCCACGGTCCGCTCTGCCTGCCGGCTCTCGTCGGCGTCCACCGCCAGCAGATTGTTCAGCCGCGCGCAGGCGGTCGTCTCCGCCTCCCACAGCCGCCAGAGGTAGCAGGCATCCTCATTGGCGACGCGCTCCTGCACCACCGCCCGCCGGTCGATCAGACCATCGACGGCCTGCTCCACCAGCTCCGGCCCACAGTCCAGGAGCCGGCAGGTGGCGGCCACCAGCTTGTTCCGGGGCAGGAACACATGACCGTTGTTCTCGTTGTGGCTCAGCTCAAAGGTCACCGCCGCCTGGAGCCGCTCGTCGCTGTCCATGGCGACGCCCATGCTCATGGCGATCTCGTCGGTGACGGAAAACGCCACGCCGCAGGCGTCGGTGGACAGCAGATAGGGGTTCTCCCGCACCATCTCCAGCGCCGCGTCGCCGTACTGCTGGCGCAGCTGCATGGCAAGCACCGGCGGCAGCTGATACTGGGCCAGGAAGGCCATCAGCCGCCGCAGGCCCATGTGCTGACGGAAACTGGCGGCGATCTCCTGGGCCTTTTTCGCCGTGATGCCCTTGATCAGGTTCAGCCGCTCCGGCTCCCGCTCCAGAATGTCCAGCGTCTCCACGCCGAAGCGGTCCACGATGCGCCGGGCCGTGGCGGGCCCCACGCCCTTGCAGACGCCGGAGGCGAGGTAGCTGTAGATCTCCTCCTCGTCCTCCGGCAGCGTCCGCTCCAGCTCCACGGCCCGCAGCTGCTCCCCGTGCTGGGGATGCTGCTCCCACACGCCGCTGACCGCAAGGCCTTCGCCCGGCGCCACGCAGGGGATGCAGCCCACCACGGTGACCACCTCCCCCTCCTCCGTCAGCAGACGGAGGACGGTGTAGCCGTTCTCGGCGTTTTGAAAAATGATGCTATGTACGGTGCCCTCGCAGGCCGTCAGCTCTTCCATGTCCTCTTCTTTCCTCTATCTCACACGAAATTCCTCTGCGTTCACCAGATCCGCGTTTTTCTCCCGGTCGGCTAGGTACTGGGCCAGGCCACGGGCGTCCCCGGTCAGGCCGCAGTCCGCCAGGACGATCTTCGCCCCCGGCAGCCGCCCCTGTAAGCGCCGCAGCTCCCGCACGTCGGCCTCCATGGCCAGGGCCTCCCCCCGCAGGGGCAGCACCAGCAGCAGTCCCGGCACCGTGGGCCGTCCGGTGTGGAAAAACGCCCCCGCCAGAAACCAGACCACCGTGGTCAGCCCCACGGCGGAGAGAAACGCGATCACGCCGTCCTGTAGCAATACCATTCCAAATCACCTCGGGACAGTGTATGCCGGGGGATTTGTCCGAGGTGAGGGGGTGGGATATCCGCCCTGGCGGGCCTCCTCACCGCACGTCCGTGCGCCCCACCAGATAGTCGATGGAAACACCAAAGTGGTCCGCCAGCTTCCATGCGTTTTCCAGATTGGGGAGGTTTATTCCACTCTCAAACTTCTGATAGTGCTGTTCCACAATTCCTACAGCGGCAGCCACTTGAACCTGTGTCTCGCCTTTTTCTTTCCGCAATGCTCGAAGTCTTTCTTTCAAAATCATAATTTCTCCCATTGACACACCATTTTCAGTGTGATATTCTATCATCAAGTCACAGTGAAATCACTGTTTTTTGAAAGGTGGTCATCAAATGTCCGATTTTATGATATGGCTTTACGCCCAGTATATCAAGCCCCAGCTGGACGCCGCCCCGCAAGGCGATTACAGCTTCCACTTTGATCTGATTCATAACGAATTAGGCCCTCACGCCCTGGAGAGCTATGAAAAAACCTGGAGTTCACCGCCATCCAAGCTTTCCTCCTGGGCCTGCGCACCGGACAGGGCCTGTCCCAAATGTAAATTTTACCGCGTGATCCCCAGCTCCGCCAGAATGGCCTCCTCCCGCGCCCGCATCCGGGCCTTCATCGGCCCCTCGTCCAGGTGGTCGTAGCCCAGCAGGTGCAGCACGGAATGGGTCACTAAGTACGCCAGCTCCCGGCGGTTGGAGTGCCCGTACTCCTTGGCCTGAGCCGCCACGTGTTCCATGGAGATTACCATGTCCCCCAGGGGGATCAGACCCGTGCCGGGGTCGGCGTCCTCTTCCGCGGGCAGCTGGCCGGGGCGCAGGTCGAACTCTGGAAAGCTCAGCACGTCGGTGGGCCGGTCCACCTGCCGCATATCCCGGTTGATTTGGTGGATGCCCGCGTCGCCGGTCAGCAGCACGTCCACCTCGCAGGGAAGCTCCATGCCCTCCGCCGCAAGGGCCGTGCGGATCACCTTGCGGATCAAGGCGCAGTTGCGCTCATTGGCCGCCCCCGGCACGTCGGCGGTGACGGGGATATAGTGCCGTTTCGCCATCACTTCCGCCCCTTTCCGCCGCCTCTCGCGGTCTCGTAGTCCTCGTAGGCCTTCACGATGCGCTGCACCATCACATGGCGCACCACATCGGCGTTGCTCAGCTCGCAGATACCGATGCCCTCCACATGCTTCAGCACCCGCATGGCCTCCTTCAGACCGGACGCCTTGCCGTCCGGCAGGTCGATCTGGGTCACGTCGCCGGTGATGACGATCTTGGAGCCAAAGCCCAGCCGGGTCAGGAACATCTTCATCTGCTCCCGGCTGGTGTTCTGGGCCTCGTCCAGGATGATGAAGCTGTCGT
>CABSFC010000154.1 GCA_902476875.1 uncultured Oscillibacter sp.
GGCGGCGTGGGCCGCCTCCATGTCGCAGTTGTCCGCGGTGGGCTCCACGTAGATGGTGCTCTGACGGATATAGACCTGGAAGCTGCCGCAGCCCTTCAGCCGCCGCCGGACGTTGGACACCAGCCTGTCCTCAAAGGCCTTGCGGTTCAGGCCCTTCAAAACCACCTCGCCCAGCTTCAGCAGCAGCATCTCGTTGTTGTTCATCATGGGAAACTCCTCCGACATTTGAAAATCATTTGACAGGGGCATTATATCCCAAAATTTTCGGAAGGAAAAGCCCTTTTTCACGCTCGCGGCTCTTTTCCCGGTGAAAAGAGCCGCGGCACAAATCTCCAACAGGAAATTGCCAACGATCTGATCTTCCTGTATAATAGACCCACATACATATAAGGAGGATCACCCTTATGAAGATCGTCGCCATTAACGGAAGTCCCCGGAAGAACGGCAACACCGCCCTGCTGCTGGACGCGGCGCGCAGGGAGGTGGAGGCCGCGGGCGTGGAGTTTGAAGTCTTCCAGCCCGGTCCCAACGTCCGCCCCTGCATGGCCTGCTACCACTGCCTGAACACTGGCAGCCTCCGCTGCGTCCGCGGCGACGACGGCGTCAACGACATCATCGCCGCCTGCGTCGAGGCCGACGGCATCCTGCTGGCCTCCCCGGTCTACCACGCCGGTATCGCCGGCGGCATGAAGTGCGTCATCGACCGCCTGATGCTCGCCGCCGGCTGCGGCGAAAACCAGTTCCGCCACAAGGTGGGCGGCGCGCTGTGCACCCTCCGCCGCTCCGGCGGCACGGAGACCTACCACCAGCTCCTGGCCGCCATGGACTGCATGGAGATGCTGATCGTCACCTCCGACTACTGGGGCGTGGTCCACGGCGCGGAGCCCGGCGAGGTGCTGCGGGACGACGAGGGCATGGAGGTGGCCGAAAAGCTTGGCCGCAACATGGCCTGGATGGTGAAGGTGCTGGCGGAGAGCAAGGTCCCCGTCCCCGCGCCCTGCCCCCGGCCCATGACGAACTTTATCCGCTGAGGCGCTTCGCTCCGGCCGGGACCGCGTAAAAAGCTGCCGCGTTCGCGGCAGCTTTTCGCTGGTTATCCCTTTAAAATATCCGTATTCCGGTATTGAATGGCCTCCGCCAGGTGCGCCGCGCCGATGTCCGCGTCGCCGTCCAGGTCCGCGATGGTCCGGGCCACCCGCAGGATGCGGTCGTGGGACCGGGCCGTCAGGCCCATGCGGTCGAAGGCGCTCTTCATCAGCGCCTCCCCGGCACCGTCAAGACGGCAGAAGTCCGCGATCTGGGCCGGGGCCATGTGGGCGTTGCAGGCGACGCCCGTCCCCTGAAAACGCCTGGCCTGGATGGCCCGGGCCGTGTCCACCCGCCGTTTCACGTCGGCGGAGGACTCCGGCGTCTCTCTCCGGCGCATGGCCTCGTACTCCACCGACGGGACGCTGACATGGAGGTCGATGCGGTCCAGCAGGGGGCCGGAGATCTTCTCCACATACTTCTCCACCTCCCGGTCGGAGCAGGTGCACTTCCCGGAGGGATGACCCCGCCAGCCGCAGCGGCAGGGGTTCATGGCGCACACCAGCTGGAACCGGGCTGGGAGGCGCAGCGTGCCCCCGGCCCGGGCCACGGTGACCTCGCCGTCCTCCAGGGGCTGGCGCATGGCCTCCAGCACGTCCCGGTGAAACTCCGGCAGCTCGTCCAGGAACAGCACGCCGTTGTGGGCCAGGGAAATCTCCCCGGGCCGCATGGCGGGCCCGCCGCCCGCCAGCGCCGCGGCGGAGGTGGTGTGGTGAGGGCTGCGGAAGGGTCTTCGGGTCAGCAGGGGGTGCCGGGGGTCTGAAAGCCCCGCCACGGACCAGATGGCGGAGACCGCCAGGGCCTCCGTCCGGCTCATGTCCGGCAGGATGGAGGGCAGACGCTTGGCCAGCATGGACTTGCCCGCGCCGGGGGAGCCGATGAGCAGCAGGTTGTGGCCGCCGGCGGCGGCCACCTCCAGGGCGCGCTTGACGTTTTCCTGGCCCATGACGTCCCGCAGGTCGGGGAGGCCCCCGCTCTCCGCCTCCGGCGTCCAGACCGGGGCGGGGGAGAGGGGCGCCTCGCCCCGCAGATGGGCCGCCAGGGCCCTGACGTCAGGCACGCCGTACACCGTCAGTCCCTCCGCCAGGGTGGCCTCGGCGGCGTTTTCCGCCGGGACGAACAGCCGGCGGACGCCCGCCTCCCGGGCGGCCATGGCCATGGGCAGCACGCCCGTCACGCCCCGCAGGGCGCCGGTGAGGGACAGCTCCCCCAAAAACGCCGCGTCCGGCGGCAGGGGCGGCAGGTCGCCGTTTGCCGCCAGGATCCCCACGAAGATGGGCAGGTCGTAGACCGTGCCCGCCTTTTTCTGCCCGGCGGGGGCCAGGTTGACGGTGATGCGGCTGACGGGGAATTTGGCCCCGCAGTTCTTCACCGCCGCCCGGACCCGCTCCCGGGCCTCCCGCACGGCGGCGTCGGGCAGGCCCACCACGTCGAAGGCGGGCAGACCGCCGGACAAAAAGCACTCGGCCCGCACCTCGTATCCGCTGATGCCGTTCAGCCCCAAAGACCGCACCGTGACCACCATAAAAAACGCCGCCCTCCGCGGAATACAATATCCGCTGTATTTTCATGAAAAGTCTACCATAAAACGGCGGAGGATGGAAGCGGGGTTTGAAAAATTGACCAAAAAAACAATGTGGTTTTGTTTCATCCGCAGAAAAGGAAAAATTTTGTGCAAAAAATAACAAACCTCCGGTTTACAGGTGGAAATCCGCGTGATATAATGAGAACGCATGAGAATTCGGGGGAGAGAGACCGAGTTTCGTGTTTTGGCAAGATTGCTGCCGCGGGGCAGCGCATTTATAGGAGGTAAGAGTTTATGGCAAGAAAGTTCAAGTCCATGGACGGTAACAACGCAGCCGCATATGTCAGCTACGCGTTTACCGAAGTGGCGGGTATCTATCCGATCACCCCGTCCTCTCCCATGGCAGACTTGGTCGACCAGTGGGCCGCCGCTGGTCAGAAGAACATCTTCGGCACCACCGTCAAGGTGTGCGAGATGCAGTCCGAGGCGGGCGCTTCCGGTACCGTCCACGGCTCCCTGGCCGCCGGCGCGATGACCACCACCTACACGGCTTCCCAGGGCCTGCTGCTGATGATCCCCAACATGTACAAGATCGCCGGCGAGCTGCTGCCCTGCGTGTTCCACGTGTCCGCCCGTACCGTTTCCACCCACGCCCTGAACATCTTCGGCGATCACTCCGACGTCATGGCCTGCCGCCAGACCGGCTTCGCCATGCTGTGCGAGAACGATCCCCAGGAGATCATGGACCTGGCTCCCGTGGCCCATCTGGCCGCTATCGAGGGCCGTGTTCCCTTCATCAATTTCTTCGACGGCTTCCGTACTTCCCACGAGATCCAGAAGGTCGCCTGCTGGGATTACGAGGACCTGAAGGAAATGACTAACATGGACGCCGTGGCCGCTTTCCGCAAGCACGCCCTGAACCCCGAGCGTCCCAACATGCGCGGCTCTCACGAGAACGGCGATATCTTTTTCCAGCACCGTGAGGCCTGCAACCCCTACTACGACGCCCTGCCCGATGTGGTCGAGAAGTACATGGGCAAGATCAACGAGAAGCTGGGCACCAACTACCAGCTGTTCAACTACTATGGCGCTCCCGACGCCGAGCGCGTCATCATCGCCATGGGCTCCATCTGCAACGTCGCCGAGGAGGTCATCGACTACATGACCGCCAAGGGCGAGAAGGTCGGTATGGTCAAGGTCCACCTGTATCGCCCCTTCAAGGCGGACAAGCTGATCGCCGCCATCCCCGCCACCTGCAAGAAGATCGCCGTCCTGGACCGCACCAAGGAGCCCGGCTCCCTGGGCGAGCCCCTGTACATGGACGTGGTCACCGCCCTGGCCAACGCTGGCAAGACCGACATCAAGGTCATCGGCGGCCGCTACGGTCTGGGCTCCAAGGACACGCCTCCCGCCTCCGTGTTCGCTGTCTATGACGAGCTGAGCAAGGACGAAATGAAGCGCCAGTTCACCATCGGCATCGTGGACGATGTCACCCACCTGTCTCTGGAGGAGAAGCCCGCCCCCGGCGTGGCTCC
>CABSFC010000155.1 GCA_902476875.1 uncultured Oscillibacter sp.
GGCGGCGGTGTCGCCCTCATCGGCATCACCCTTGTACCTCTGCTCTCCGGCCTGTTCGGTTGATCGTCCGGCGGTGATCGCTTATGGGCGGCATACTCGACAAACTCGATGAATGGCTCCGAGGGCTGCTCATCGAGGGGATCACGGGAAACCTGTCGGGCATGTTCGATACGGTCAATACCAAAGTAGGCGAGATCGCCGGTGAAGTGGGACAGACGCCGCTGGCATGGAACAGCGGCGTCTTTTCTATGATCCGAAACCTCTCTGAAACGGTGATCGTTCCAATCGCCGGGGTTATCCTGACATTCGTAATGTGTTATGAGCTGATCCAGCTTGTGACAGAGAAAAACAATCTGCACGATGTAGATACCTGGATGTTCTTCAAGTGGATTTTCAAGACCTTCTGTGCCGTTCTCATTGTGACGAACACATGGAATATCGTCATGGGTATCTTCGATGTGGGGCAAAGCGTTGTGAACAGCAGCGCAGGCGTCATCATCGGGAATACCTCCATTGATATCAGCAGCGTCATCACGGATATGGAGGCGCAGCTTGAAGCCCTGGGCACGGGAGAACTGTTCGGGCTGTGGTTCCAGTCCCTTTTTGTGGGACTTACCATGAACGCCCTTTCCATCTGTATCATGCTTGTCATCTACGGCCGCATGATCGAGGTGTATTTGACAACTTCCGTTGGACCGATCCCGCTTGCCACTATGACAAACCGGGATTGGAGCCATACAGGACAGAACTACTTGAAATCCCTGTTTGCATTGGCGTTCCAGGCATTTCTAATCATGGTGTGCGTGGGAATCTACTCTGTTTTGGTACAGAGTATCGCCACGGACGGAAATATCTCAGGCGCGATATGGGCCTGCATGGGCTACACGGTCCTGCTGTGCTTCGCCCTGTTCAAGACCGGCAGCCTCTCTAAGAGCCTGTTCGGAGCGCATTAAGGAGGCTTGATAAATTGGCGTATGTAACCATTCCAAAGGATTTGACGAAAGTAAAATCCAAAGTGCTGTTTGGGCTTACCAAACGGCAGCTTATATGTTTCGGAGCGGCGGCACTCATCGGAGTACCGCTTTTCTTTTTGCTCAGACGCACGGCCAGCAACAGTGCCGCCGCGTTCTGCATGATTATCGTCATGCTCCCGTTCTTTCTACTTGCCATGTATGAGCGGCATGGTCAACCCCTGGAGGTGGTGGCCGGACAGGTCATCCGCTGTATGTTCCTGCGGACGAAAGAGCGGCCTTACCAGACAAACAATTTCTACGCAGCCCTGGAGCGGCAGGCCCAGGCGGAAAAGGAGGTGAAAGCCATTGTTCAGAAAGCGAAAGCCAGAGCCGCAGGCACGGCAGGTGGCAAAACCCACGGTAAAGCCCACCGCCGCGGAAAAGCGTGAGATTAGCCGTATCCTGGAAACTGCCAGAGGCGACGGCAAGGTACATTCCGCACAGGATACCTTACCTTTCCGCCAGATGTACCCGGACGGTCTGTGCAAGCTGGACGACCACACCTGGTCGAAGTGTATCGAGTTCGAGGATGTGAATTATCAGCTTGCAAAGCCTGACGACCAGACGGCGATCTTTGAAGCCCTCTGCGATATGTATAACGCCCATGACGCTTCTATCGGGATGCAGCTCTCCCTTGTGAGCCGCCGCATGAACCGGGAGGATTTTGTGAAGCGTATCGAGATCGCGGCGCAGGGAGATCACTTCGACCATATCCGTGAGCTTTACACGCAAATGCTCCGCAAGCAGCTTGAACGGGGCAACAACGGTCTTATCAAGACAAAGTACCTGACCCTCACCATCGAGGCACGGGACAGTAAAACCGCACGGGCACGATTTTCCCGGATCGTCATGGACGCCCTTAACCATTTCAAGGTCATGGGTGCTTTGGCAAAGGAGCTTGGCGGCAAGGAGTGGCTGGAAATGCTCCACGGCATCCTGCACCCGGACGGGGAACGGTTTGCCTTTGAATGGAGCTGGCTTGCCCCTTCCGGCCTGTCGGTCCAGGATTTTATCGCACCTTCTTCTTTCCGCTTCGGTGAAGCAAGGAAGTTCACGATGGCGGATAAATTCTGTGCCGTGTCCTTTCTGCAGATCAGCGCACCGGAAATGGATGACCGTATGCTCACCGAACTGCTGGATACGGACAACGGGCTGCTTGTCAGCCTCCATATCCGCAGCATGGACCAGAACGAGGCGATCAAAACGGTCAAGCGGAAGATCACCGACATTGACAGTATGAAGATCGACGCGCAGAAAAAGGCGGTGCGGGAAGGTTTCGATATGGATATCATCCCCACCGACCTTGCCACCTACGCAGGCGAGGCAAAGAATATCCTCCGTGATCTGCAAAGCAGAAATGAGCGAATGTTCCTGATGACCTTCCTGGTGGTGAACTTTGCGGACAGCAAGCAAAAGCTGGAGAATGACCTTCTCCGTGCGGCAAGCGTGGCGCAGAAATATAACTGCTCCCTGGTGCGGCTGGACTTTCAGCAGGAGGACGGCTTCGTGTCGGCTCTGCCCCTGGGTGTCAACCGCATTAAGATACAGCGCGGGCTTACCACTTCGGCGGTGGCGGTGTTTGTTCCCTTCACCACACAGGAGATTTTCCACGGCGGCGAGGCTCTTTACTACGGGCTTAATGCTACTTCCGGCAATATGATCCTTGCTGACCGCAAAAAGCTGAAAACGCCCAATGGCATGATCTTAGGCACACCCGGCAGCGGTAAGAGCTTTTCCGCAAAGCGTTCCATCGTGGGTGTGTTCCTGAACACAAAGGACGATATCCTGATCTGCGACCCGGAGGCGGAATATTTTCCGCTGGTGAACCGTTTGGAAGGTCAGGTCATCAAAATCTCTCCAACCAGTACGCAGTATGTGAACCCTATGGATATCAACCTCAATTACAGCGAGGACGATAACCCGCTGGCGCTGAAATCCGATTTTATCCTGTCATTCTGTGAACTGGCGGCAGGCGGACGGAACGGTCTGGAGCCGGTGGAAAAGACGGTCATTGACCGTGCTGTGCGAATTGTGTACCGCCCCTATATCGCAGACCCCCGCCCGGAGAATATGCCGCTGCTGGAAGATTTGTATGACGAGATCAAACGGCAGCCGGAGCCGGAGGCGCAGCGGATCGCGGCGGCACTGGAACTGTATGTGCATGGCAGCCTGAATGTTTTTAACCACCGTACCAATGTGGATATCAACAACCGCATTGTCTGCTTCGATATCAAGGAGCTGGGAAAGCAGCTCAAAAGCCTGGGTATGCTGGTGATCCAGGACCAGGTATGGAACCGTGTTTCCCAAAACCGGGATCAGGGCAAATCCACCTGGTACTTCGTAGACGAGTTCCACCTTCTGCTGCGGGGCGAGGTTGGTTCCTGGAGCGTGGAGATTTGGAAACGCTTTCGCAAATGGGGCGGTATCCCCACGGGGATCACGCAGAACATTAAGGACCTGCTTTCCTCCCCGGAGATCGAGAACATCTTTGAAAACAGCGATTTTGTGTACCTTCTGAACCAGGCCAGCGGAGACAGGAAAATCCTCTGCGAGCGCCTGAATATCTCCAACCAGCAGGCGGCGCATATCAGCAACGCAGGCCCCGGCGAGGGGCTGATCTTCTTCGGCAATGTGATCCTGCCTTTTGTGGATGACTTCCCGAAGGACAACGAGCTTTACAGCATTATGACAACAAAACTTGGTGAAACCGGGAAAGGAGAAAACGAACATGAATGATCCCCGCTATTTGCATACGGAAGAAAAACAGGAGGGCGAAACCTTCTTTGATGTGATGAACCGGCTGATTGCCAGAAGCAAGGCGGTTACGGCGGATATGGAGGCGGTCCTTGCGGAGCTGGAAAGTGAGATCGAACCGTTCCGTGCGCCGAAGAACCATGAATAAACTGACCCATGTGAGCCTGTTTTCCGGCATTGGCGGTCTGGACCTGGCGGCGGAGGCTGCCGGGTTTGAAACCGTCTGCCAGTGTGAGTGGGCGGATTTTCCGCACTCCGTCCTCTCCGCACGATGGCCGGATGTTCCCAGGTTCCGGGATATTACTACTTTTACGAAGGAGGCGTTTTTTGAAAAAACAGGACTTG
>CABSFC010000156.1 GCA_902476875.1 uncultured Oscillibacter sp.
CACCCCCGCCCGGAGGGCGGATATCCCCATCCCAAGAACAACATTGCTCCCCACAGACAGAAAGATAATGAGGTGACCCCATGGCGGAACTGACCCCCATGATGAAGCAGTATCTGGAAATCAAGAAGGACAACCCGGACTCCATCCTGTTCTTCCGGTTGGGCGATTTCTACGAGATGTTCGATGACGACGCCCGCCTTGCGTCCAGGGAGCTGGACCTGACATTGACCTCCCGGGACCACGGCAAGCACGCCAAGCCGGCGGAGGACCAGATCCCCATGTGCGGCATCCCGTACCACGCCAGCGAGGCGTATATCGCCCGACTCATCGCCAAGGGCTACAAGGTCGCCATCTGCGAGCAGATGGAGGACCCGGCCACCGCCAAGGGGCTGGTGAAGCGGGATATCATCCGGGTGGTCACCCCCGGCACCGTCATCGACGCCGCGTGTCTCGACGACAAGTCCAGCAACTTCCTCTGCGGCATCTACATGGACTCCCGCGCCGCCGGCGTGGCTTTCTGCGACATCACCACCGGCAAGGCCCATCTGACCGCTTTCGCCGGGAAAGACCGGGTGGAGCACGTGGTCAACGAGCTGGGCCGCTTTTCCCCGGCGGAGGCCATTTTGAACGACGGGGCCTATGCCGAAAAGGCTTTGACCGCCGCTCTGACGGAGAAATTCCGCTGCCGGGTGGAAAACGGCGGCGAGCGCCGCTTTTTGCTGAACGAGGCGGAGAAGAACATCCGCCGGCAGTTCGGGGACGACGCCCTGAAAAACCTGCCCGCCGGCAACCCGGCGGCTGCCATGGCCCTGGGCGGCCTGCTGAATTACTTATACGAGACCCAGAAAACGGACCTCTCCCATATCAACGACCTGGACTACTACGAGCAGGGCCGGTTCATGGAGCTGGACCTGACGGCCCGGCGGAATTTGGAGCTGACGGAGACCCTGCGGAACAAGGAGAAAAAGGGGAGCCTGCTGTGGGTCCTGGACAAGACGAAGACCCCCATGGGCGCCCGGTGCCTGCGGAGCTGGCTGGAGCGGCCCCTGCTGTCCGTCACCGCCATCTGCAAGCGCAACTCCGCCGTGGCGGCGCTGGTGGACAACACCATCGCCCGGGAAGAGCTGATCGCCGCCATGACGGGTCTGGGGGACATGGAGCGGCTCATCGGCCGCATCGTCTACGGCACCGCCGGCGGACGGGACATGGCGTCCCTACGGGCGGCCATTGAAAAGCTGCCCGCTGTGAAAACGCAGCTCGCCGCCTTTTCCGATCGCCGCCTGAACGAGCTGACGTCGGAGCTGGACACGCTGGACGACATCGGCGCCGGTATCGCCGCCGCCATCTGCGACGAGCCGCCGTTCTCCGTCCGGGAGGGCGGCTTCATCCGGGACGGCTTTGACGAGGAGGTGGACCGCCTGCGGCACATCCTCAAGGGCGGCAAGAGCGTCATCGCGGAGATGGAGGCCAGGGAAAAGGAGCGCACCGGCATCCGGACGCTGAAGATCGGCTACAACAAGGTCTTCGGCTACTACATCGAAGTTAGCAACTCCTTTAAAAACCAGGTGCCCGACACCTACATCCGCAAGCAGACCCTGGTAAACGGCGAGCGCTTCATCACCCAGGAGCTGAAGGACCTGGAGCACGAGATCGTGACCGCCTCCGAGCGGGTGGTTGCTCTGGAATACGAGCTGTTCACCAAGCTGCGGGAGGAGGTCTCCGCCCAGGCCCAGCGCATCCAGAAAACGGCCGCCGCGATTGCGGAGACCGACGCCCTGGCGTCCTTCGCGGCGGTTGCCGTGCGGAACAACTACTGCCGTCCCGACGTGGACGAGTCCGGCGTCATCGAGATCCGGGAGGGCCGCCACCCCGTGGTGGAGCGGGTGCTGAAGGATACCCTGTTCGTCCCCAACGACACCTTCATGGGCGAAAAGGAAGAGCGGGTAGCCATCATCACCGGCCCCAACATGGCGGGCAAGTCCACCTACATGCGCCAGGTGGCGCTGATCGTCCTGATGGCCCAGATGGGCGGCTTCGTCCCGGCGGCCCACGCCCATATCGGCGTGGTGGACCGCATTTTCACCCGCATCGGCGCGTCGGACGACCTCAGCGCCGGGCAGTCCACCTTTATGGTGGAGATGACGGAGGTGTCCGACATCCTGCACCACGCCACGAAAAACTCCCTGCTGATTTTGGATGAAATCGGCCGGGGCACCTCCACCTTTGACGGCATGTCCATCGCCCGGGCGGTGCTGGAGTACTGCGCGGATAAAAAGCTGCTGGGGGCCAAGACCCTGTTCGCCACCCACTACCACGAGCTGACGGAGCTGGAGAACACCCTCCCCGGCACCGTGAACTACAACATCGCTGTCAAGACCCGGGGGGAGGACATCATCTTCCTGCGGAAGATCATCCCCGGCGGCGCTGACCGCAGCTACGGCATCGAGGTCGCCAAGCTGGCGGGTCTGCCGGACAAGGTGGTCCAGCGGGCCAGGGCGGTCCTCAAAGAGCTGGAGGCGGAGAACGGCGTCCAGTATGTGGCCGCCCGCAAGGAGGCGGACCAGGTGTCCCTGGGCGCCATTGGCGAGAGCGAGGCGCTGGACGCGCTGCGCCGCTGCCAGCCGGACACCCTGACGCCCATCGAGGCCATGAGCTTGCTGTACGAGCTCAAAAAGAAATTGCAGTGAGGCGGGGGTAGAAACCATATGGCCAAACGCAAAGCCGCCACGTACATGACGGCGGGAGAGCAGATCGCGGGCGTCATCTTTTTCGTCATCTACCTGCTGGTGCTGCCCTTCGCCGCGGCGCCGCTGTTCCGCCTGGCGGGCGGGCTGCTGGGCGTGACCATCTCCGCCGCCATGCAGAATATTATCTACTACTATGTTCTCTTCGCCGTGACCGTCATCATTTTCCACGGCTTTCTGGCCCGGACCTCCCGGTATCTGGCGGAGAATCTGGGCGGGGCCTGCAAGACGCTGGTCATCGGGCTCATCGGCCTGTACGGCCTGAACGAGCTGGTCTACCGGCTGACGAACCTGGTCTTTACCAACCACACCAACCTGAACGACACCACCATCTCCGCCCAAATCGACGACGCGCCCCACATGACGCTGCTGATTGTCATCCTTCTGGCGCCCTTTGTGGAGGAGGTGCTGTTCCGGGGACTGGTGTTCGGCAATCTGAAGCACAAGAGCCGGGCGGTGGCCTATCTGGTCTCCTGCCTGCTGTTCGCCCTGCTGCACGTGTGGCAGTTCGCGGTGGTAAACCAGGATATCACCTACTTTTTGCTGATGGTCCAATATCTGGTGCCGGGGCTGGTGCTGGCCTGGGCCTATGAGCACAGCGGCACGCTGTGGACCTCCATCAGCCTCCACGCCGTGGCAAACGCCCTGAGCGTCTGGACCATGGTGGGCTAATTCTACCGTGGAGAAGAGACGGTTATGAGTTTTTTTGATATGCTTTGTGAAATGCTGGTCCTTCTGTTTGCCATCGTTCTGGGCTACGGGGCCAACCGCATGGGCATCCTGGGCGGGGAGATGGACCAGAAGGTCAGCAAACTGCTCATGACCTTTACCATGCCCGCCACGATCCTGGCGGCGGTCATCACCGGCGACGCGCTGTCGGGCTTTTCAGAGGTGCTGTCCATCCTGAAGGTGGCGGTGATATTCTATCTGACGGAGGCGGTGTTCCTGCTGGTGGCACCCCGCTTCCTGGGCGGCACCCCGGCCCAGAAGGGCGTCTGGCGGTATACGCTGGCGTTTCCCAACGTGGGCTTTATCGGCTATCCGGTGGCGGTGGCGCTGTTCGGGCCGGAGGCGCTGTTTTATGCCGTGGTGCTGGCGCTGCCCTTCCATCTGATGTCCTTTGCCCTGGGGCCGCTGCTGCTGGTGGGCGCCAAACGCTTCGGACTCCGGCAGGTGTTCTCGCCCTGTGTGGTGGCGTCGCTGGTGGCGCTGGTTGTGGCCCTGAGCGGCCTGCGGCCGCCCGCGCTGGTGGGGGAGATGCTGGACTTTGTCGGCGGCATCACCGTGCCGCTGTCGCTGCTGCTGGTGGGCTCCCTGCTGGCGGGCCTGCCCGCCGG
>CABSFC010000157.1 GCA_902476875.1 uncultured Oscillibacter sp.
AAGCCGCTCTCTTTTTATTGCATCAGCCGTTCCACATAGGCCCGCATCTCCTGTTTGGAGCGGACGGCGTGGGCGCCGTCGACGATCGCCCGCTGTTCCGCCTCCGGCAGGGCGGCGAAGCGCTCCATGGCCTCCGGATGCTGGGCCAGGGCCATGCCAAAGCCCAGGGGCAGTTCATTGGTTTCCATCCATCTCACCTCGGCGCTATTGTGTGCCGAAGCAGGGACGGTTATGCGTCACAGACGGGAAAGAGATGCAAGGGCAGGATCAGCGCCTCTGGTGAGACATAGGTGATGCCGTTTTCCAGCACACAGGCATACGCACTGCTGCCGCCGGAGCTGAAGGCGACTCTGCCGCCGGGCATCGCCTCAAGCACGGACTCGCCATTTTGAGACACCACGGCCCCTGTCCCGGGCCTCCACTCCACATCCAGCCCCACGGCTTCCGCCACGGCCCGGATGGGCAGCAACGTCTCCCCGTCCACAACTTTACATGACGCAGAAAGTGCGCTGCCATTGACAAATACCGCTCCCCCTGGATACCAGGACATATACCCCCGGTAATTGTTCCCCAGCACCAGCACGCGGCTCACTGTCTTCGCGCTGTCTCGCCAAACCAGCACCCGGGTCCCGGGCGTCAGGTCGTCCAGCGTCACAATGTTTTTCGTCAGCCAGGGGGTCACCTGGGCGGAGACGGGGATGGTCAGGACCTCGCCGCCGGCCACCGGCAGGTTCACCGCCGTTCTGGGGGGAGGGGGATAGATGGCGATGGTAGCCGTCTGGTCCAGCCCGGTGATCTCATAATACTGGGGCGCGGCGCCGTCCGCCGGAAGGTTTCCGACCACAACCACGGCGCTGGCCTGGGGCGGCAGGCTCATGGTCATGGCGGGGCCCACCCAGGCATAGACCGTGTCGCCGTCCCGGATTTTGGCGGCGTCCAGAGGCAGGCCGGTGACGGCGTCCACCACAGGCGTGGCCTCGGCCAGGTGGACGACGATCTCCCGGTTGGGGTCGTTTTGATCGGAGTTTCGCAGCAGGAGGCTGCCGTCCTCCTGGCGGGTGACCCTGCCCCAGACCCGGACGGGGGCCATGTGGGCGGGAGCGTCGGCGGCGGGCGCCTCCGCTTCGGCGGCAAAGGCGGGCAGGGCGCACGCCAGGGCGGCGCACAGGGCCAGGGAGAGGACGCGGCAGAGCAGGTTTTTCATGCGGGGTTCCATCCTTTCATGGTGTTTGTCCCTTTAGACGGTCAAAACGGGAAAATGTTCCCAGATCAATACTACCAGATTTTTCGAAGCAGGTCCAGACTCCCCAGCTCCAGGCCCATCTGCAGGCCCAGGGAAAAGCTGAAATCATTTTCACATTCGGACAGGGCCCCCTGGGCGTCCAACAGGTCGTTGACCTGGCGGCGCAGGACGCGGTTTCGCCGGTGGGCCCGCGAAACCGCGTTTTGCAGATCGGTTTGCCGCTGATGCAGAAGCTGCCACTCCGGGTCACGGGCCAGATACATCCGCTGACGCCGGCAGGCCAGTTCTTCCAATGTGCGCATCGTGTCGCTTTTCATGTACGTCACCTCCTATGCACCTAGTATGCACCTAGTGAGTACCACTTGTCAAGTAGAATTGTAAATGTTATAGTACATACATAGTAACTATGTGGTGACCACATGGTGCATAGGAGGACGCTATATGGGAGAATATACTTTAGTCAATCGAAAAAAATTTGTCTCCTCCCTGGCCAACGAGCTGGTGGAGCCGTTCAACGAACTCTCTAAGAAGACCCGTATCACAAAAACCCGGCTTTTGGATGAGGCGATTGAGGATTTGCTGAAAAAGTATGAAAAAAAGGACGGCTGAAAAGCCGTCCTTTTTCATTCCTATGAAGTCACTTTTTCCCGTGCAGCGCCTTCATGCGCTTCTCGTGGTCCAGGATGCTCTTGCGCATCCGCAGGCTCTTGGGGGTGACCTCCAGCAGCTCGTCGTCCGCCAGGAACTCCAGGCACTGCTCCAGGCTCATCTGCTTGGGGGGCACCAGGCGCAGGGCCTCGTCGGAGCCGGAGGCCCGGGTGTTGGTCAGCTGCTTCTTCTTGCAGACGTTCACCGTTATGTCCTCGCTGCGGGGGCTGACGCCGATGATCATGCCGCCGTACACCGGCACGCCCGCGCCGATGAACAGGGTGCCCCGCTCCTGGGCGTTGAACAATCCGTAGGTGATGGACTCGCCGGTCTCGAAGGAGATCATGGAGCCGTTGCCCCGGCGGGAGATGTCGCCCTTATAGGGGGCGTAGGAGTCGAACACGGAGGCCATGATGCCCTCGCCCTTGGTGTCGGTCAAAAAATCGTTGCGGTAGCCGAAGAGGCCCCGGGCGGGGATCAGGAACTCGATCTTCATGCGCTCGCCCACGGGGGTCATCTCCAGCATGTCGGCCTTGCGCTGGCCCAGCTTCTCGATGACGGCGCCCACGCAGTCGCCGGGCACGTCCACCACCAGCCGCTCGATGGGCTCGCACTTCTTGCCGTCGATCTCCTGGTACAGCACGCGAGCGGGGGAGACCTGGAACTCGTAGCCCTCCCGGCGCATGGTCTCGATCAGGATGCTGAGGGACATCTCGCCCCGGCCCGCCACGTTGAAGGCGGTCTCCTTGTCGGTGTCGCTGACCCGCAGGGACACGTCCTTCAGCGTCTCCCGGTACAGCCGCTCCCGAATCTGGCGGGAGGTGACGAACTTGCCCTCCTTACCGGCGAAGGGGGAGTCGTTGACGGAGAAGGTCATCTCCAGGGTGGGGGCGCTGATCTGCACGAAGGGCAGGGCCTCCACGGCGTCGGGGGCGCAGATGGTGTCGCCGATGGTGATGTCGGGGATGCCGCTCATGGCGATGATGTTGCCGGCGGAGGACTCGGCGACCGGCTTCCGGGCCAGGCCGTCGAACTCATAGATGGCGGTGGCCTTGGCCTTGCGGAGCACGGCCTCGGGGTCGTGGTAGTTGCACACGGCAATCTCCTGATTCTGCTTCAGCGTGCCCCGCTCGATGCGGCCGATGGCGATGCGGCCCACGAACTCGTTGTAGTCGATGGAGCTGACCAGCATCTGGAAGGGCTGGTCCACGTCCGCCTCGGGGGCGGGGATATACTCCAGGATGGTCTCGAACAGGGGGGTCAGGTCGGTGCCCACCGCGTCGGGGGAGTAGGAGGCGGTGCCCTGGCGGCCGGAACAGAACAGCATGGGGCTGTCCAGCTGCTCGGGCGTGGCGTCCAGGTCCATCAGCAGCTCCAGCACCTCGTCGATGACCTCATGGATGCGCTGGTCGGGGCGGTCGATCTTGTTGACCACCACGATGACCCGGTGGCCCAGCTCCAGGGCCTTGGAGAGCACGAAGCGGGTCTGGGGCATGGGGCCCTCTGCGGCGTCCACCAGCAAAATGACGCCGTTGACCATCTTCAAGATGCGCTCCACCTCGCCGCCGAAGTCGGCGTGGCCCGGGGTGTCCACGATGTTGATCTTGGTGTCCTTGTACTGGATGGCGGTGTTCTTGGCCAGGATGGTGATGCCGCGCTCCCGCTCCAGATCGCCGGAGTCCATGACGCGCTCCACGGTCTCCTGGTTCTCGCGGTACACGCCGCCCTGCTTGAGCATTTCGTCCACCAGCGTGGTCTTGCCGTGGTCGACGTGGGCGATGATGGCGACGTTTCTCAGGTGTTCGTTCTGCATAGTTTCTATCTCCTTACCGTACGGCAAGACCACGCGGGGCCCCGCGCAGCGGGGCGCGCCGCATGGCGCGTACAAGATAAATTACAAATCGGGGTCCCCGAAAAGCCACGCGGCTTTTTGGGGAGAGGAGGGGCGAAGGAAGCGGGCGGAGTTTTCACCGCGGGTGGAAGCGGAGCAGAGCGGACTGAAGGTGAATTGCCCCGCAGGGGCAAGAGAAGCTCCCCTGGGGGATTGCACCGACGAGGTCGGCGTGGGCGATGATGGCGACGTTTCTCAGGTGTTCGTTCCGCAAGGTAAACGCCCCTTTCTTTCTCGGCTGAAAATACCCTCAGTGAACAAAGGGCAACACGGTTTTTGGGGGCATCTTGAGCATCTGG
>CABSFC010000158.1 GCA_902476875.1 uncultured Oscillibacter sp.
CTCCCGGCGGCGAAGCCCCGCGCCCTCCGCCGTGGCGGTGAGGGCCTCCCGCTCCGCGGTGTCCAGACCGTCCGCCGCCGCGTCCAGTCCGGCCCCCAGCGCGTGGAGCTCCGCGCCGCCCAGAGCGCCCTCCGTCAGATCGTAGACCCCCAGCGGCGCCAGCAGCGCCCGCAGATACTGCTCGTACATGCTATCCCTCCATCTCCGTCACGCGCAGCGTCCCCAGCACCGGCAGCACGGTGTCGCCCGCCGCCAGATCCGCCGCCGGCGCGGAAAAGCGGTAGTTCTCCAGCCCCTCCAGGGCGTACAGGCGGCTGCCCAGCTCCGCCAGACGCACGGGCCTGCCCAGCAGCCGCCCGGTGAAAAAGCCCGTCAGCGCCCGCTCCACCTCCGCCCGGAGGGCGTCGAAGTCCACGCCCTCCCCGGCGGCCACCGCGACTTCCACGTCCACGACCGCCGCCGTGGGGGCCTTCACCTCCACGTCCACCGCGATCTCCCGCTTCTCCTGCAGCTCCGCCCGCAGCCCCGCCAGCAGCTCCGCCGGGGGCAGGCCCCCCTCCGCCGCCACATAGACGTCCACGGTGCCGATGCCCCTGGCCCGGCCCACCGCCCTGGCCGCCGCCACGCCGGGATAGCCCATGGCCGTCTGCTCGTACCAGGCGGCGTTGGCCCCGTTGGGCAGCCGCCGGTAGCTCTCCAAAATGCGGGCGCGGAACGACACGTCGTCCTCCTCGTCCCTGCCGCCGGAGAAGGCCTCCGGATTCGTGCAGCCGGTCACCGCCACCGGACAGGCGGTCAGGACGCGCACCGCCCCCGGCGCTGCGTTGCCGCTGCCGCCGCCCTCCAGCGCCTCCGCCGGAGCCTCCGCGAACAGCGTTCCCGCCGCCAGCGTCACGCTCCGGGTGGTCTGGAAGCGGGTCTCCTCCGCCGTCATGCACACCGTGCCCGCCGGGATGGTCTGGTCCACCGCCGGAGCCGTCTCCACGGTGAACCGCAGCGACCCCGCCGCCCTGGCCGCCGGGGTCCGCGCCAGCCCCCGCATGGCCCCGTGATAGTCCAGATAGACCCCCTGGGCCGTCTGGGGAAAGCTCTGGTCCAGCACCCAGTCCGCCTGGATGCCCAGGGCCTGGAGCTCCGCCGCCGCGGCCCACAGCCGCACCGCCAGGTCGCAGTCCCCCTCCGGCACGAACCCCGCCCGCTCCGCGAAGGCCCCCAGCATACTCTGATAAATCTCCTCGATGCTCCTCACCTGTCGTCTCCTCTCACACCTGGATATCCAGCGCCACGGACAGCGTCTCGCCCCCATAGCGCAGCTCCGCCGTCAGCGCCGCCGCGCCCTCCGCGTCGGGCGCCAGCTCCACGTTCTCCACCGTCACGCCCCGCTCGTCCGCCAGCGCCTCCGTCACATACTGCTTTGCCGCCGCCTGCCGTCCGGCCGGCGGGACCTGTCCCAGCTGCCACAGGCGGCTGCCCAGGTCCTCCCAAAAGGGGAAGGTCCCCCGCCGGGCGGTCAGGCGGAACAGCACCCGCTGCAGCAGGGCCTCCCGGCCGCCGACCCGGCGCAGGCCTCCCACGCCGTTTGGCACGTAATCGCCGTTTCGCAGCTCCAGCGCCATCAGCCGCCCTCCATTCCGCACTCGCAGGGGGTGTAGATCACGCCGTTCACCAGCAGGCTCCCCCGGATATCCACCTTCCCCCGCAGCTCCAGGGTGCCGTCCCGCTTCAAATAGACGGAGCTGCCGCCGGGGCCGTACAGAAAGACCTCCCCGGGCTCCATGCCCCTGGGCGTCTCCCGCTGCTTCATACCCGCCACGCACTGCTCCTCGCCGCCGGGCCCGCCCTTGATGACCAGCACCTCCGCGCCGTTTTCCGGCAGCCACACATAGCCGCCCGGCCCATACACCGGCAGCGCCCGGACCTCTCCCCGGGTGACGACGCCCACGCGGTCCCCCGCGATGGTGGTCACGCCCAGATCGGCGTCCGCCGTGGGCGCCGCCGGCCTCATCTGCCTGGAAAGCCACATCTCATTCACGCTCCTTCAACGTCAAAGTCGCCGTGGCGCCGCTCCGGGTTGAGAACACGTTCTCCGCCTCCGCCACGCGGAACGCCCCGGAGAGCCCCATCCGCCCCAGCTCCAGCGCCACGCGGTCCCCGGGAAACGCCAGGAAGCTCCCCGGCAGCGTCACGGTCACCGCTTTCTCGTCCTCCCGGGACTTCTCGATCTGATACTCCCCCGTGTACCGCATGGCCGCCCAGGTGCTCTGTCCCGGCGTGTAGATGACCCGGCGGCACTGGCCGCCCCGGTCGATCATGTCCCGGTTCTTCACCAGGTACGACACATTGCGGGTCTTGTCGATGACCAGCGCCTCGGTCAGCACGCCGTAGTGGTCCTCCCGCAGGGTGCAGGCAAGCACCGGGTCGCTCTCCCCGATGGTCCGGTACGTCCCGCCGTCCCGCTCCGGCGCCGCGATCAGCTTCCCGTCCCGGGCAAACCGGGGCGAAAAGCCGCCGTAGGTCCGGCAGAACCCCTCCAGCGCCTTCCACTGGCTGACGCCCGCCGCCACGGTGTACACGCTCCCCGCCCGCACGTCCGCCACCTCCCGGCAGGAGATGCCGTAGGGCGTCACATGGCGCCGCACGATCTCCGCCAGCGTGGCGTCCTGATAGGTGACGGGCCGGGACTCGTTGTCCAGCAGTCGGGCGGCGTAGCCCCGTCCGCTGACGGTGGCCGTCAGCCCGCCGGAGCCCAGGTCCACCGTGTACTCGTCCACGGTGCCCCGCAGCATGGTCTCGCCGCCGGCGATGGCGGCGAATCCGGCCGCCAGACGCAGCGCCGGCGCCATGTCCGGCTGGTACACAAAGGTCATGGAATAGCTGTCGCAGGGCACCGTCCCCGTGTGGGTCACGTTCCACGCCAGCGGCTCCGGCAGGTCGTAGACGTGGTGGTCGCTTGTAAAGATCCGTCCCGTCATGGCATGTTCACCCTGTCCCCCGGATAGATCAGATTGGGGTTTTTGATCTGGGGATTTGCCGCGATCAGCGCCGTCAGGTCCACCTGATACCGCCTCGCGATGCCCCACAGGGTATCTCCTTTCCGCACAGTGTAGGCCCCGCGGCCGTCTCCGTCCGCCCCGGCCCCTGTCTGGAGGGACGCCTGAGACGGGCCCCGCCCGTCGTCGCCCTCCGTCAGGCCGCCGTCGTAGCCGCCCCAGTCCTCCCAGAACTCGAAGCTGTACCGCACATAGTCCGGCAGCGGCTCCTCCGTCACCGTCAGAGCCACGAAGTAGGCCCGCTCCGCCCGCCACACCGGGTGGACCAGCAGCCCCGGCCCCGTCTCCCGGAACACCGCCGCCAGCGCCCGGAACTGGTCGTAGGCGTCCCTCCCCGCGAAGACGCCCTCGCCCCGCAGCACCCGGTAAGCGCCGCCCAGGTCCTGCAGCACGCACCGCCCGAAGGGCACCGGATGGGCCGCCATCCGCCGCCGGTACTCCACGGTGTAGACCTCTGGGTTGTGGGGCCAGGTGTAGTCCTTATATCGCATAGGCGTCAGATGCACACCCACGCCTCCTTTCAATACAGGGAAAATCCCCCGTCATACCGCCGGGCGTCCCGCTGGAAGACCAGGGACAGCGCCCGGGCATCGGCGGCGCCGCGCTCCGAGACGTCCGCCGTCCACGGCCCGGCGCCCCTGGAGATCGGGACGCCGCCGTCTCCGACCGCGCCGCCGTCACCCGCCGCGCTCCACAGCGTCACCCCGGGACCTCCCGCGCGGCCGCGTCTTCCCGCCCGCGTCGCGGCGGTCCCGGCGGGGCGGCCCTCCGGCGGTCCCGCCGCTTCCGCTGTCTCCG
>CABSFC010000159.1 GCA_902476875.1 uncultured Oscillibacter sp.
CGGGCACTCGCCACTTGCGGGATTATCAGAGTGTCCCTGCGTCCTCCAGCGGAAAGGTGACCTGCCAGCGGCCTTCGGTGTATTGTCCGCTGGCGTGGAAATCGCCGTGGAGGGTGCAGTTGGACAGAGCGGCGGGGGAGATGTCGAACACTGTTTCTGAATAGTCCTTCCGGCCTATGCCTGTGCTTCTGGTGAAATATACACGCTTGAGGGCGTTCAGGCGGTTCCCCGCAGCATCCTCCAGCCACAGCTGGCAATGGGCGTCGGTTTTGAGGTGATTTTTCAGTTCCGTCTGGATATGGAACAGGCCGTCCGAATATCCGGCGGCTGTGACGGAGACATCGGCAATGGGGTCCGCCAGGGAATCGCCCGGCAGCAGCATGGGGGTGCTATCCAGCTCCAGCCCGCCTGTGCCGCTGCCGCCGGAACAGAAATATGCGTCAGGGTCTTCTGCCTCCCCCGGCCTCCAAACGGGGGCGGTAACAGCCTCGGCGGCATAGTCCGCCAGGTTCAAATCAACCACCATGTTTTCAGCCTCTTCTTTATCGGAGAGGAAGCAGCCCACGGAGAAGGTCATCTTCCCGCCGGTGGGGATGGGGGAGCCGTCCATGGTTTCTACAGTGCAGAGGAAGGTGGCGGTATGGGTGGCTTCGTCGTAGCCCACCCGCTCACAACGACCGGTCTGGTCAAAGGGAAGGTGGAAGCTATAGCTGTCGTACAGGTCGGTGGTTTCATCCACGGCGTCCCCCGTCAGGGTGATATACGCCTGGGCGGCGCTGCCCTCCACACGGACGGCGACGACCTCCATGGTGACGTCGCCGTGGGTACAGGAGCGCTGTACTGGCTGAAAGAACTGGGCGGCGGCGGGAGACACCAGGTACAGCGCCTGATAGCCCAGCTCTGTCCGGGCCGCCAGGGCGGGCGTGGCGCACAGGGCCAGCGCCAGCACGGCGGCGATGAGCGCCGGACGGCGCGGCCGGAGCCGTCGAGCGCTCCGGCGGGTCTTTGCCACAGTCTCCGCCGCCAGGGCGGGGGAGGGTGCGATAGCGGCGTTCATATTGCGGTAGGTTTCCGAAAAGTTCATAGGTCCTCCTTCAGCAATTCCTTCAGTTTCTGGCGGGCGCGGGTCAGCTGCGACCGGACAGTGGAGGGGGAGCGGCCCAGGATGTGGGCGATCTCCTCCGTCTGATATCCCTCGTAGTAGAACAGGTGGACGACGGCCCGGTACTTGGCGGGCAGCCATGCCAGGGCGGCATCTACCGCCGACTCCGCCGGATCCATGTAGGCGTAGACGTCCTCCAAAGGCACCGTCCGCTGCCGCCAGGGGGCGGTCCGCAGGCTTTTGGCGCAGTTGGCGGTGACCTTCAGCAGCCACGCTTTTTCGTGCGCCTCTGTCTCAAAAGCCGGAGCGGCACGATGGTAGCGGAGAAAGGTCTCCTGAAAGACGTCGTCAGCGTCGTGGCGGGAACGCAGAATGGCATAGGCCAGGCGGTAGACCATGGGGCCGTATCGGCTGACCGCGTCCGCGGTGTCTGGTTGGAGCATGTGATCACATCCTTCTGTAAGAAATACTTGGGAAGGAGCGAAATTGCTGCAAAAGAACGGAAATTATTTTGGCCGGGCGGCAATGTTGCGTTTGGTTGCGGGGATGTTAGGACCGCGCGGTGGACTTTTCCGGCGGGATTTGCTATGATGGGAGCAGATAAGGAGCGTGATGCGGGTGACATTCGCGGAAAAGCTGGCGCGGCTGCGGAAGCGGGAGGGCCTGTCCCAGGAGGAACTGGCAGGTAAGCTGGGCGTTTCCCGGCAGGCCATTTCCCGGTGGGAGATGGGCACCGCTATGCCGGACAGCCCCAATCTGCTGAAGCTCAGCCGCCTGTTCAGGGTGTCGGCGGACTATCTGCTGTACGACGAATATGAGGAGGACCTCCGCGCCGCGGCGGAGACCGCCCCGGTGAAAAGGGGGCAGGGGGCGGTCCTGGCGGGCGGCATCATTCTGGGCGCGTCCCTGCTGGGGCTGTTTGTGCTGGTGCTGTTTCCGGCGGCGTCCCGGGCCTTTGGGCATGAATACAGCAGCATGAAGACATTTTTGCGGATCAATGATCTGGAATGGCTGTTCATCCTGCTGATGGTGACGGCGGCCGCCGGCACCGCCCTGGTGTGTTTCCCCTGGCTGAGGGGACTGTGGAGGGACCGGAAGGAAAAGAAGCGGAGGTGAGCGGAACGGGGATCCCGCTGCTCCGCTGAGAGCTGGATGCCATTCCATAAAAAATTGGGGAGCCGATCAGGCTCCCCAATTTTTTGCCGGTATCTTATCCGATCAGATAGTTGTACTTGGTCAGCACAGTCAGGATGAACACCTCGATATCGGCGGGCAGATCGTTGGCGGCATCCAGATCGGCCTCGAAGACCTTGCCGTTCAGCCGCACCAGCACCTTTTTGCCGCCCAGAGGCAGGAAGCCCTGGTTGTTGACGCTCTCGTCGAAGCCCTCCCGGGTCATGAACAGGGTGAACTTGTCGCGGTAGGGGGCGGAGTCATAGGGGCAGAAGATGGCGCAGTTGCCGCACTCGTTGCACATCCGGTCCACGTGGAGGATCTGGTGGCGGCCGTCGGGCAGCTCGATGACCACGTTGGCCCGGTTGGGGCACACATCGGCGCAGACCTGGCACACCACGTTGCAGGTCAGGCAGCGGTCGCCCTCGCACTTGGCGGACTCACACAGGATGCCCTTCTTGGCGATGGCCTCGGCCCGGGTGGCCTTGGCGTGAGAGGGAATATTGACCTGGTAGGCCTCGCCGATGACGGCGTTGGCGAACCACTGGGCGTCGGCGATGCCCTCCACCACGGTGGCGGGGCCCCGCATGGCGTCGCCGCCGGCGTAGACGCCATCGAGATTGGTCTTGAAGGCGGGGATACCCCTGTCATCCACCTCGATGCCGTTGGCGGTGAAGAGCTCGCTCTCCACCTTTTCGCCCACGGCGGAGATGACGGTGTCGCAGGGGATCTCCACAAATTCGCCGGTGGGGACGGGCTTGCGGCGGCCCTTCTCGTCGGGATCGCCCAGGCGCATCTTCTCGCACCGCAGCACGCCGTCCTTCTGCTCCACGGGAGCGACCAGCTCCAGGAACTGCACGCCGTCGGCGATGGCCAGCTCCAGTTCCTCGGCGTCGGCGGGCATGTACTTCTTAGTGCGGCGGTAGACCAGGGTGGAGGACTGCGCCCCACTCCGGAGGGCGACACGGGCGGCGTCCATGGCGGTGTTGCCGCCGCCCACCACGGCCACATGGCCCAGGGAGACTTCCTTCCCGGCCTTCAGATCCTTCAGCCAGCCGATGACGGGCACCACGTTGCCGGGAATGTCCAGCCTGCCCGCCTTCCAGGCGCCCACGGCGAAGAAGATGTGGGTATAGCCCTGGGCTTTCAGCTCGGCGACAGAGGGGGCGGGGGTGTTCAGGCGTACTTCCACGCCCATCTTGAACATCAGGGCCACGTCCTTGTCGATGGCCTCGTCGGAGATGCGGAAGGAGGGGATGACCTGCCGGACGATGCCGCCCAGGTTGTTGGACTTTTCAAAGATGGTGACGGGGATACCGGCCCGGCCCACAAAGTAGGCGGCGGACATGCCGGTGGGGCCGCCGCCGATAACGGCGACCTTGTGGCCGTCGGTGACGGGGACGGGGGCCTTGATCTTCGCCATGTAGGCGGCGTAGCCCTTTTCCGCGGCTACCAGCTTGGTGGCCCGGATCTGGACGGACTCGTCGTAGTAGTTCCGGGTGCACTTGGTCTGGCAGCGGTGGGCGCAGATGGTGCCGGTG
>CABSFC010000160.1 GCA_902476875.1 uncultured Oscillibacter sp.
CCACCCAGAAGCTGCTGGACGGCGCTTCCCTGAAGGATTGGCGCGGCGGCCGTGCCGCCACCGGCAACATCATCCCCTCCTCCACTGGCGCCGCCAAGGCCGTGGGCAAGGTCATCCCCGAGCTGAACGGCAAGCTGACCGGCATCTCCATGCGCGTCCCCACCCTGGACGTGTCCGTGGTGGACCTGACCGCCAAGCTGGCCAAGCCCGCCTCCTACGAGGACATCTGCAAGGCCATGAAGGAGGCCTCCGAGGGCGAGCTGAAGGGCGTTCTGGGCTACACCGACGAGGATGTTGTCTCCTCCGACTTCCTGGGCGACTCCCGCACCTCCATCTTCGACAAGAAGGCCGGTCTGTCCCTGACCGACACCTTCGTGAAGGTCGTCTCCTGGTACGACAACGAGTGCGGCTACTCCAACAAGATGGTGGAGCTCATCGCCTATATGTACTCCGTGGACAACAAATAATCCATTCCACAGGATATTTGTTTTATAGTGCAGCACCAGCCTGGGCCAAAGCCCAGGCTGGTGCATTTTTATATCCCTTTTAACGGCAAACAGTCCTTTTCGCGCAAAAAACATTCCCCCCATCCGCTCCATCGGCGAATGGGGGGCTTACCCATTGATTGGACTGTCCATTGGTCTGTACCTCTTACTTTTCCTGGTTTGCCGTTCGGATGCCGGGGTCTCGTGGGGAAACTGGAAACTCGGTTTTCTTCCAATACCTAAAACATCGGGACACGCAGACGTCTGCTCCAGCTGCTGCTAAAACATGCTCGTGTGGCTCATCATAGTGAGGTGTGTTTCGTCTTTGGGATTCTGCCGAATCTTCTGTTGTCGCTGAAATGATCTCGATTCCGAACGGTCTTGGGGGGAGAGATTTGTGAATCTCTTGAGCTTCCTAGCCCATTGGACTCACTCCTTTCTGTGTCTATAATGTACAATACTTTCTGGTTTTTGTCAAGTGCATTTGTGCAATTTTACCCTTTGCACAAATGTAAATCGTTTTCCCATGTCGTTCTGCACAATTTCCCCGTCTCACCGGGCCAGCTCCCCCAGCAGCGCCCGGCAGGACAGCGCTTCCTCCTGCCAAAAGCCCCGCAGCAGGGCGTCCAGATTTTCATCGCTGTGCTCGATCTCGCAGCTGAACCGCCGCAGAGCCTCGGACAGGCCGCACACCGCCGCCAGGCGCCGGATCACCAGCACCGCGAACACGCACAGTTGCGCCCGACTCAGCAGGTCCCCGTCGTTGATCGCCTTCAGCGGGTAGCGAAACGCGAAGTAGACGGCGATCCGCTCCAGAAGAGGCTCCGGCAGCGGGACAGGGTCCGCCGTCTCCGCCTGTTTCAGCAGCGCCGGCCAATCCCCGTCCAAAATCTCCAAACTCCCCAGAAACCGCAGGCCACGGGGGAACAGCGCGCTCTCACCCGCCGGGGCCTCCGCCGTGGGCCGCCAGCCCTCCGCCAGCGCGGGAAGCTCCGCCTCCCGCTCCTCCTCCAGGCACAGCTGGGCCTCCCAGGCCAGGGACAGAAAGTCCGCAAGGCGGCGGCGCAGCGGGCGGCTCCGGTCCCCCAGCAGGGCCAGCAGCCGCGTCCGCAGGGGCAGGAGATACGCCAGCCATTCGTCGCCGTCCTCCCCCGGCTCCGCCGTCTCCCGCTCCAAAAACGTCAGCGGCTTCTCGCTGCCCAGCAGCAGGGCGCCCGCCGCCGGGCAGGAGGCGGACAGGGTCACCTCCCGGAAGGGGCCGTAGTCCTCGGTGAACCGGGGGTGCTCCCGGCAGGTGACGCTGGTGGCCGCCTCTCCAAGCTGTCTGTGGATCTCGCACAGGTTCTCCCCGTCCAGGAACGGGCACCGTCCGCCGTCCAGGGGGAAGCAGAAATCCCCCTCTCCGTCCGCCTGTATGGACGCGCGCAGCTTGTCCCCCAGGGGGCCGGGTACGTCAAAATACCGGCAGGCGGTCTCCTCGTCGATGACCACCTCCCACTTCTCGCAGCAGGTGTGGGGGCACGCCCCCGCCAGACAGCGGAAATCGTCATAGTAATCCGGCACACGGGTCAGCACGGCGGCGACCTCCTCTCAAAGCTCCTCCCGCCGCAGCAGGTGGAAGTGGTTTTTACGGAATTCCAGCACGCCCTCGTCCCGGAGCTTCCCCAGGGCGGCGGACATGGCGCTGCGGTCCACCGCCAAGAAATCCGCCAGCTGCTGGCGGTCCAGGGGAATGTCGAATACCGGCCCGCCGGCCAGCAGGGCCTGGGCGGACAGGTAGCTCAGCAGCTTTTCCCGGGTGGTCCGCCGGGCCATATGGCGCATTTTGCGGGTGAGCTGTAAATTTTTCCCCGCCAGCAGGGACAGCAGATTGGCCGTCAGCCGCGCCTCCGTCGCATCGGAGATGGCCCCGGCCTCCAGAAACAGCGCCGCCACATCCATGGCCGCCAGAACGGAGACCTCCAGGGGCTCGCCGCTGAGGGCGTAGGATTCGGCGAAGACGTCCCCCGCCCCGGCCAGCCCCACGATCTCCCGGCTGCCCCAGAAGTCCTCCCGGACAATGTGGACCGTGCCGGAGAGCACCAGCCCCAGCCGCCCCGTCTTCTCTCCCGGGCGCAGCAGCAGCTCCCCCCTGCGGTACCGCCGCTCCCGGGCGTCCGCCCGAGCCAGGAGGCCGGGCAGAGCCTCCGCCGGGATGCCGCGAAACAGGGGCGACGCGGTCAGCATGGGCGAAATTTCCATGGGCGGTTCCCTCCGTTCGTTGGAAATCCAACAGACTTTTCGGGATGATTATACGATACTGTACCCAGCAAATCAATAAAAAACGGTTGAAAACCGAAAAAAGGAGAAACACTATGGTTCGGAGGATCATTGAGATCGACCGGGAGAAATGCAACGGCTGCGGCGCCTGCGCCGCGGCCTGCCACGAGGGCGCCATCGGCATGGCGGACGGCAAGGCCGTTCTGCTGCGGGACGACTACTGCGACGGCCTGGGGGACTGCCTGCCCACCTGCCCCACCGGGGCCATCACCTTTGTGGAGCGGGAGGCGGCGGCCTACGACGCGACCGCTGTGCTGGCAAAAAAAGCGGAGGCGCTGAAAGGCAGCGCGCCGGTGACCCGCACAGGATGTCCCGGAAGTATGACACAGGCCCTGCGGCATGACGACGTCCCCGCCGCCTCCACGCCCGCCGGCGGCTCCGTCTCCCGGCTGATGCAGTGGCCGGTGCAGATCAAGCTGCTGCCCGTCGAGGCCCCCTACTACAACGGTGCCAGACTGCTGATCGCGGCGGACTGCACCGCCTTCTCCCGGGCCGATTTCCACGAGCGCTTCATGCGGGGCCGCGTCACCATGATCGGCTGTCCCAAGCTGGACGAGGGCGACTACGCGGAAAAGCTGACCGAGATCCTCCGGCGGAACGACGTCCGGGAGGTCACCGTCGTCCGCATGGAGGTCCCCTGCTGCGGCGGCATCCAGCGGGCGGCGGAGACCGCCCTGCGGCGCAGCGGCAAGTTCATCCCCTGGCAGGTGGTGACACTGGGCCGGGATGGAAATATTCTGGAGTAAATCGGAGGAATCCACTATGAAAGCGACTGTCAACGAAAACTGTATCGGCTGCGGCCTGTGCGCCGGCACCTGCCCGGAGGTCTTCTCCATGGGCGACGACGGCTTCGCTCACGGCGGCGAGTTCGGCCCGGAGCTGCTGGACGCCGCCCAGGAGGCCCGGGACGGCTGCCCTGTCAGCGCCATCAGCATCGAGGAATAAGACAGCGCGAACCCGGAGCGCG
>CABSFC010000161.1 GCA_902476875.1 uncultured Oscillibacter sp.
ACGGTGTGCGGATCGCCAAGCTGGACGAGATGACCTATCGCCGCCTGCTGTGGGATCACCGTCCCCTGACGGACTTCTGGCGGGTGGGGACGGGATATGCCCGGAAGCTGGAGGCTCACGGCCTCTACACCATGGGCGACATCGCCCGGTGCTCCATCGGCAAGGAAACAGACTATTACAACGAGGAACTGCTGTACAAGCTGTTCGGGGTCAATGCGGAGATTTTGGTGGATCACGCCTGGGGCTGGGAGCCCTGCACCATTGCGGACGTCAAGGCGTACAAGCCGGAGAACAAAAGCATCGTCTCCGGGCAGGTGCTCCAATGCCCCTACGAATTTGAAAAAGCGAGGCTGGTGGTGCGGGAGATGGCAGATGCGCTTGCTCTCGACCTGGTGGACAAGGGGCTGGTCACCAATCAAATCGTTCTGACGGTGGGGTACGATATTGAAAACCTCTCTGACCCTAAACGGAGGGCCGGCTACAAAGGCCCGATCGCCACAGACCACTATGGACGTAAAATACCAAAACACGCCCACGGCACCGCAAACCTGGATAGGTACAGTTCCTCCACCAAGGAGATCGTCAGGGCCACGCTGGAACTTTACGAGCGCATCATGGACAAAAATCTGCTGGTGCGCCGTCTGAGCATCACCGCCAACCGCCTGATCTCCGAAGCGGATGTGCCAAAGCAACCCACAGCAGAGCAACTCGACCTGTTCACAGACTACACAGCCCAGGAGAAGCAGCGGGAGGCGGAATCCGCGGCGCTGGAACGCGAGAAGAAAATGCAGAAAGCCATGCTGGACATCAAGAAGAAGTTCGGCAAAAATGCAATCCTGAAGGGCATGAATTTGGAGGAGGGCGCTACCGCCAGGGAGCGGAATCAGACGATAGGGGGCCATCACGCATGACGAACCGATATGATGACATCCTCCACTTGCCGCACCCGACCTTCGCCAAGCATCCCAGGATGCCCGTCAGCGACCGGGCGGCGATCTTCAGCCCCTTCGCCGCCCTGACCGGCCACGGGGCGGCCATTGCGGAAACGGCACGGCTGACCGACAGGCGGATCGAGCTGGACGAGGACAGCAAGGCTGTGCTGGATGAAAAGCAGAGATTTCTGGAGACAATTGCGGATCAGCAGCCGGAGGTCACAGTAACCTGGTTCCAGCCGGATGCGCGGAAAGACGGCGGCTGTTATGTTACTACGACAGGAAACCTGAAAAAGACGGACGGCATTGAGCGTGTCATGGTCCTGATGGACGGTTCACGAATCCCTCTGGACGATATCATCGGCATGGAAAGCGAATGGCTCCCGGACGCATTTCAGGATAACTTATAAAATTTATCTATCACGAAGGACAGCGCGGCATCTGCTGCCGCGCTGTCCTTCGTGATAGAGCCGACTATATCAGGCGTGACGGCCAGAAAGGAGAAGCTCATAAATATCAGAAAACCTGTCGATTACAGCCCCATGTACGCCGCGCTGGATGCGCTGGTGACAGCGGCCCTGCCGCAGATGGAGCTGTATTGCGAAATTGGCCGGCTGGTCAGTGCCAGACCCGAGAAGGGTGCGGCGGTCGCGGCCTCGGAATACCTGCAAGCCGCTTACCCTGACGCCGCAGGTTTCTCCCCGCGCAACCTGCGCCGTATGCGGGAGTTTTACCGTATTTATGAAAGCACACCCGATCTGATGCGGCAGGCCACAAAGATCGGCTGGACACAGAATGTGGTCATTCTGGAGACGGAGCTGACCATGGAGGCGCGGGCGTGGTATCTCCGCATGGCGGAGCGATTTGGATGGTCGAAAGCGGAACTGATACGGCAGATCGATTCCGCCGCACATTTGGAAATTGCTCTCGACTGTCAGGAGGTTGTGTGCTATACTGATCCTATCGAAACAGCACAGGAGAACGGGAATGACGAGGATACTCTTTATCTGCCACGGCAATATTTGCAGAAGTCCGATGGCCGAGTTTGTCATGAAGGATCTGGTGAAAAAAGCGGGGCTGGAGGAGCAGTTCCACATCGAATCGGCGGCAACCAGCACCGAGGAAATCGGCAATCCGGTCTATCCACCGGCGCGGCAGAAGCTGGCCGAGCATGGGATCGACTGCTCCGGCAAAACAGCCCGGCAGCTCCAAAACGACGATTACGAGGAATACGATCTGCTGATCGGTATGGATCAGGCCAACCTCCGCAATATGTACCGTATATGCGGCGGGGACTTTTTCAGCAAGATGCACCTCCTGATGGACTATACCGACCGCCCCGGCGAAGTAGCTGACCCGTGGTACACCGACGACTTCGAGGCAACTTGGCGGGATGTGCTGGAGGGCTGTCAGGGATTGCTCACTCAGGTTATGCAAAAAAACAAAGGGAGGCTGTAGAAATATGGCGTCAATGAAACCTATGAAAGACCACATTCACGCCAAAGGAACAGATATTGCAGTCGTTTCCAGCGGCGACGAGAACGACTACATCTCCCTGACGGACATTGCAAGATATAAAAGTGATGCTCCCGATGATGTTATTAAGAATTGGATGCGGAACCGGGACACAATTGAATTTCTTGGACTCTGGGAGCAGCTAAATAACCCGGAGTTCAAACCCGTCGAATTCGACGGGTTTAGAAGTCAAGCTGGTTCCAATGCGTTCACCTTGTCCCCCAAAAAGTGGGTTGATGCGACTGGTGCGATTGGGATTTTTTCCAAAGCAGGGAGATATGGCGGCACATTTGCCCATAAAGATATTGCATTTGAATTTGCTTCCTGGATCTCTGCCGAGTTCAAACTATATATTATCAAAGACTACCAAAGGCTAAAATCCGATGAGAATAGCAGGCTTGCTCTTGGCTGGAATCTCAACCGAACATTGGCAAAAATAAATTACCGCATCCACACCGATGCAATTAAGGACATGCTGCTTCCTCCAGATATCACTCCGCAGCGTCAGAGTTTTACTTATGCGAACGAGGCAGATGTACTGAATGTAGCCTTGTTCGGCATTACCGCAAAAGAGTGGCGACAGGCACACCCCGATAGCAAAGGGAATATCCGCGACGAGGCGAATCTCCAGCAGCTGATTGTGTTGGCAAACCTGGAGAGCATCAATGCAGAATTGATCCGGCAGGGAGTTCCGCAGAGTGAACGCCTGCTGCGACTAAACGCCAGTGCCCAGCAAATGATGAAATCACTGCTTGGAGACCACAGAATCGAAATGCTGGAGGGGCGAACAGATGCCGAACAAGGGCAAACAAATTGAGAAATTGACATTTTGATACTTCTGTATCTGATTTCGTAGTTGGAATATCACGCTGAGGGCTTTCGGTATAATCTGATTCGATCTGCCTCACGAGGAAAGGCAGCGACCATAGGGCGCTAACACAATCAAATGAAGCAGAATCCTTTGGGCTGCAGAGGGTTATCAAGGGGGTTCGAAAGCGTTCGCTCTTTCCAGCTCAGAAAAAGCCCTAAGGCGATGAAAAGGCCTTAGGGCCTTTTCATACGCCGGACGGGCTTCTTCTTCGCTTCCAACAGGGATCCGCTTCGCTGGGTTCGCGGTTGGGTGGGGGCGGCTCTGAAAGTCTGCGCCT
>CABSFC010000162.1 GCA_902476875.1 uncultured Oscillibacter sp.
GGGCGGCTCTTTTGCTATGTGGAAAGCTTACTGCTCCGGGCCGAAGTCCGCCTCATAGGCGGCGGCCAGGCGCTCCGGCCAGTCGTTCACAGGCTCCAGGATGCCGGTGAAGAACCGGAGGGTCTTGGGCTCGTGGACGAAGCGCAATCCGCCGATAAGGTGGCGGTGGTCGTAGACCCACTTGACGCGGTCGATGACATACTCCGTCTGGGACAGGGTGAAGACCCGGCGGGGCAGGGCCAGGCGCACCAGCTCCATGGACGCCATGCGCTCGCTGCCGTCGGCGTTGCGCTCCTCGGACAGCGTGCCCCGCTCCATACCCCGGATGCCGCCGCAGATGTACAGGGCGCACGCCAGCGCGCCGGCGGGATATCGCTCCTGGGGGATGTGGCTGACGAACTGGCTGGCGTCCAGGTGGGCCCCCAGGCCGCCGCCGGGGGTGATGACGGGAATCCCGTACTCGTCCAGCCGGCGGACACAGTAGTCGATGAACTGGGGGCCCTGGGAGATGACGTCCATGTCCATGCTCTCCTCAAAGCCCACGGTCATGGCCTCCATTTCCTTGACGGACATGCCGCCATAGGTCAAAAAGCCCTCGAACATGGGGACCAGGTCCTCCATGGAGTGGAACAGCGCCTCGTCCCGGACCAGGATGGCGCCGCCCCGGGCGAAGCCAAACTTCCGGGCGGAGAAGTAGATGATATCGAACAGGTCCGCCACCATGCGTGTGATCTCCCGGATGGACTTGCCGGCCATGGCGGCCTCCCGGGTCTTGATGAAGTACAGGTTGTCCTGAAGCAGGGAGGCGTCCAGCACCGTCAGGATGCCGTGCTTTTTGCAGATGTCGGTGGCGGCCTTCATGTTGGCGTAGGAAATGGGCTGACCGCCGATCAGGTTGGTGCCGGCCTCCAGGCGGACATAGGGCACGTTCTCCGGCGTCTCCTTCCGGATGCAGGCCTCCAGAGCCTCCAGATCGATGTCGCCCTTGAAGGGCAGGTCGCTCTTACTGACCAGGCCCTCCCGCTTCACCAGCTCCTCCACGCGGCCGCCCAGACGGGTGATGTGGGCCTTGGCGGTGGTGAAATGGTAGTTCATGATAACGCAGTTGCCGGGCTTGACGAAGCGGGTGGCCAGGATGTTCTCGCAGGCGCGGCCCTGGTGGGCGGGCAGGCAGTAGTCGATACCGAACAGCTCCGTCAGCTTCTCCTTCATGCGGAAGAAGGTCTCGCTGCCCGCATAGGCGTCGTCCGCCCGCAGCATGGCGGACTGCATGTTGTCGCTCATGGCGTTGACGCCGGAGTCCGTCAGCATATCCAGGAAAATATCCCCGTTGTGGAGCTGGAAGGTATTGAAGCCGGCCTCCCGCATCTTTTGCAGCCGCTGGGCCGTGGGCAGCAGCTTTAGCTGCTGGACGATCTTCACCTTGTGCATCTCCATGGGGATGGGCTCGTGTTTGTAAAATGTGATCTGTGGCATCTCTATCGTTCTCCTCTATCCTTTTCTATCGTGGAGCCGCCTGACGCTACTGCGGACACCTTAAACACTTTAAGGCTTTAACTTCTTGAAGTCAATGTGCGTTATCGCTAAATATTGGCGATTTTCCTGTGCAAATTCACCTCCTTTCCTCTCGCCGCCGGGTGCGGTATACTATATCATGACGAAATATCAAGTTCTTGAACGGAGGAGTTGCCTATGAACAGCACCCTGAGTATGCGGCTGGCGGAGAGCTTCGGCGAGGAGAATTTTCTTCGGAAGCTGGCCATGAGCCGGAGCGACCTAAACCGCCGCTTCGGCGCCGTGGACTGGAACCGGGTCCTCTATCCCCTGACGCCGGTACGGACGCGAATCTCCTGCGCCCAGGCCCTGGCGGCCTTCCGCCCGCTGCTGGACGCCATCGCCCCGGAGCCGGACGAGGGCTGGCTGCCCTTCTGCTACCGGACCGCCTGCTCGCTGCTGTACCCCCGGGAGGACCACGTCCACACTCCCGCCCAGCGGGACGGGGCGCTGTGCTTTCTGCAGTTTCTGCGGCTGCTGTTCGACGCGGAGCGGCAGGCCGTGCCCTTCGACTTCTGGCTGGACTTCGACTTCTGCACCGAGGAGGAGCTGGCCGACAGCGGCGTGGCGGAGGAATACCGCCAGTTCCTCCGGCGCTGGCGGGAGGAATACGTCTACGAGCTGCTGCGGCTGGGTCGTGAGGTGACGCCCTTCCGTACCCTGGAGCACATCGCCGGCGTCCACCACGTGTCCATGGCCGTGGGCCGGGCATTCAAGCGGGGCGGCGGTCTCATCGACCTGGGGCTGATGTCCGGCGCCGCCGCGGGCCACGACATCGGCAAGTTCGGCTGCAGGCCCGGGGAGCGGGTGCCCTACCTCCACTACTTCTACACCGACCAGTGGTTCACCTGGCGGGGGCTGACGGCCATCGGCCGCATCGCCGCCAACCACTCCGTGTGGGACCTGGAGATCGAGAACCTGTCGTCGGAGTCCCTGGTGCTGGTGTACGCCGACTTCCGGGTGAAGCAGTCCCGGGGGGCGGACGGGCGGGAGACCGCGTGCCTCTACACCCTGGCGGACGCCTTTGACGTGATTTTGAGCAAGCTGGACAACGTGGACGACGCCAAGCGCCGCCGCTACCAGTATGTCTACGCCAAGCTGGCGGACTTTGAGGCGTACCTGGCCTTCTTCGGCGTGGACACCACGCTGGCAACCCCCGGCACAGCCCCCCTGCCCCGGAAGGACCCGGCCCTGATGACCTCCCGGGAGGTGGTCCACGCCCTGCGCCACACCGCCGTGGACCACAACATCCGCCTGATGCACCGCCTGGGCCACGAGCGGCTGTTCGTGGGCATCCTGGAGGCCGCCCGGGGCGAGAAGGACCCCGCCCGTATCCGGGCCTATGTCTCCATCTTCGAGGAGTATTTCACCTATTGGAGCGTCGCCCAGAAGGAGCAGACGCTGGAGTTCCTCTACGAGCTGCTGCTCCTGCCCGACGGCGACATTCGCCGCCAGGCCGCCAGTCTGATGGGGCGCATCCTGGCCGGGTTCCTGTCCGGCTACAAAAAGGAACTGCCCGCGGACACCGCCCCCAGCCCTCAGGAGGAGCGGCCCTTCGAGCTGTGGATGGAGTACCTGGACCGGCTGATCCACCCCGACCGCCGCCTGACGCCCCGGCAGACCAGTATGATCCGCTACCAGGCCAAGACCGTGGCGGACGCCCTGCTGGAGAGCTGCTCCGCCGACGATCTGCCCCGCTTCGCGGAGCTGCTGTTCCGCCACTACCGGGCCCCCAAAACCGTGGACCCCGACGCGGCCTTCGCCCTGCTGGACACCGTACTGAACGTGCCCACGGAGCGGATGTCCGCCGAGGACCAGACGCTGCTGGTGCGCTTTGCCGCCTGGTGGCTGGACCGGGGCGAGGCCCCCCAGAAGGCCGCCGCCATGCGGCTGTTCCTCCACCTGCTGCCCGCCCTGTCCCCGGACGGCGAAGCCCGGGCGGAGATCACCGAAGCCGCAAAGGGCGCCGACTGCCTGGAGAGCACGCCGCTGCTGTTCCTCCAGGCGGAGCTGGAGCACCGGCTGGGGCTGGACGTGG
>CABSFC010000163.1 GCA_902476875.1 uncultured Oscillibacter sp.
TATCCGGAGCTTTACGCGAAGGGCCTGTCCGCCAACGGCACCATGCGCCGGGAGATCGCCTTTGCCGTGGAGCGCGGATTGCCCACGGTGGCGGAGTGCGGCGGCTTTTTGTACCTGGGACGGGCCCTGCGGGACGAGACCGGCTTCAGCTGGCCCATGGCGGGCGTCCTCCCCGGAGAGGGCTTTCCCGCCGGAGGGTTGGTGCGGTTCGGCTACGCCGCCCTGCGGGCCGGGGAGGACAGCCTGCTGTTCCGGGCGGGGGAGACGGTTCCGGCCCATGAGTTCCACCATTGGGACAGCACGGAGCCCGGCGGGGCCCTGGCCGCGGAAAAGCCGGTGTCCGGGCGGTCATGGCGCTGCGGCTTTGTGTCAAAGACGCTGTACGCGGCGTTTCCGCACCTCTATTTCGCGGGGCGGCCCCGGCTGGCGGAGCGGTTCGTGGAGGCCGCGGGGCGGTATCAGGAAAATCGGGAGGGTGGACATGGAACTGAACGAACTGCTGGCCCGGATCGGCCCTGAAAACAAAGCCGCCCGGACGGAGGCCCGCCGGCGCTGGAACAGCTGCGCCAAGCCCCTGGGCGGTCTGGGCCTGCTGGAGACAGCGCTGGAGGACATCGCCGCTCTGACCGGCGGCGCGGATGTGGACATCAGCCGCCGGGCGGTGCTGGTGCTGTGCGCGGACAACGGCGTGGTGGCCCAGGGGGTGACCCAGTCCCCCGTCTCCGTGACAGCTGTGGTGGCGAGGCACCTGGCCGCTGGGCGCACCTCGGTTTGCCGCATGGCGGATGTGGCCCGCTGCCGGGTGGTCCCGGTGGACATGGGGATTCTGGACTTCCCGGAGACGGTGGGGGTCCTTTCCCGGCGCGTCGGAAACGGCACCGCCGACATCACCTTGGGCCCCGCCATGACCCGCGCCCAGGCGGAGCGGGCGGTCCTGACCGGCATCGAGCTGGCGCGGGAGCAAAAGAAGCGGGGTATGAACCTGCTGGCCACCGGCGAGATGGGCATCGGCAACACCACCACCTCCAGCGCCGTGGCCTGCGCGCTGCTGGGCCGTCCGGCGGAGGAGCTGACCGGCCGGGGCGCGGGCCTGTCGGACGACGGGCTGCGGCGAAAGATACGGGCCGTCCAGACGGCACTGGCAGTCAACCGCCCGGACCCGGCGGACGCGCTGGACGTACTGGCGAAGGTGGGCGGCTTCGACATCGCGGGGCTGTGCGGGGTCTTCCTGGGCGGCGCGCTGTACGGCGTGCCGGTGCTGATGGACGGCTTCATCAGCGCCGTGGCGGCGCTGTGCGCGGCGCGGCTCTGCCCGCGGGCGGAGAAGGCCATGCTGGCCAGCCATGTGTCGGCGGAGCCCGGGGGCGGGCTGGTCCTGGAGGCGCTGGGCAAGCCGCCACTGATCACCGCCGGGATGCACCTGGGCGAGGGCACCGGCGCCGTGGCGGCCATCCCCCTGCTGGACATGGCCCGCGCGGTGTACCGGGAGGCATACACTTTTGAAGAGGGCGGCATTGAGGCCTACCGGCCCCAGGGAGGCGCCCGATGATGACGCTGGTCGTGGGCGGCGCCGCCAGCGGGAAGAGCGCATACGCCGAGCGGGTGCTCTTGGCCGCGCCGGGCCGGCCCAGACTCTACATCGCCACCATGGAGCCCTTTGACGAGGAGTGCCGTAAGCGCATTGAAAAGCACCGCCGCCAGCGGGCCCACAAGCGCTTTCAGACGGTGGAGTGCTACACGGACCTTCAGTCCGTGGCCGTGCCGGAGGGCAGCGCGGCGCTGCTGGAGTGCGTGGGCAACCTGTGCGCCAACGAGCTGTACAGCCCCCGGGGCGGCGGAGCGCGGGCGGAAACGGCAATCCTGGAGGGCGCGGAGCGTCTGCGCCGCCGGTGCGGCGATCTGGTGGTGGTGTCCAACGAGGTCTTCTCCGGCGGGAGCCGCTGGCAAGGGGACACGCTGCGCTATCTGGAGCTGCTGGGCCGGGTGAACCGCGCCCTGGCCGCCATGGCGGACAACGTCTGCGAGGTGGTGTGCGGCGTGCCGGTATACTACAAGGGAGGAGAGCGGGTCTGATGCTGGTGTTTGAGACCATTGCCGTGGCATTTGCCATGTTTTCCGCCATTCCGGTGCCGCAGCCGGCGTGGGACCAACGGAATATGCGCTATGCCCTGTGCGCCTTTCCCCTGGTGGGAGTGGTCAACGGACTGGGCTGGTGGGCCTGGACCGCCCTCTGCGGCGCACTGCAATTGCCGGTGCTGCCGCAAGCGGCGGGACTGTGCCTGCTCCCGGTGGCGGTGACGGGAGGCATCCACCTGGACGGCTACGCGGACACCAGCGACGCCCTGGCCAGCTTCGCGCCGCCGGAGCGGCGGCGCGAGATTCTGAAGGACCCCCGCTGCGGCGCCTTTGCCGTCATCCGGACGTGCGCCTATTTCGTGGGGAGCTTCGCCCTGTGCGGCGCGGTCATGCCGGACAGCCGGACGCTGCTGTGCATGGGCGGGGCCTTCGTCCTGTCCCGGGCCCTGTCCGGCATCTCCATCGCGTCCTTTCCGCTGGCGAAGGACACCGGGCTGGCCCACACCTTCGCGGCGGCCGCCGACAAAGGCCGGGTCCGCCGGGCATTGGGCGCTGTGGCGCTGCTGGATGCCGGGTGGATGTGCCGGTTCGGCGGGATCGGGGGCGGGGCCATGGTTTTGGCCGCTGCCGCGGTCTTTGGATACTACGCCTATACGGCAAAAAAGAAGTTCGGCGGACTTTCCGGCGATTTGGCCGGGTGGTTTTTGCAGAAGGCGGAATTTTGGATGCTGGCGGCGCTGGTGCTGTGCCAGTATGGGGAGGCGTTGGTATGATCTTCATCACCGGGCCGCTGTGCGGCGGAAAACGGGCGGCGGCCATGGAGATTCTGCACTGCGACGAGCGGGAGCTGGCCCGCCGCGCGATCTGGGATGTCCAGGACCTGGCCGCGAAAAGCTGTGACCTTCCGGCCCTGGCCGAAGAGCTGAGCCGGTACGAGGCCGTCATCGCCACGGAGACCGGCTGCGGCGTGGTGCCTGTGGACCCGGCGGAGCGGGCGGCCCGGGAGGCGGCGGGGCGGCTGAGCTGCCTGCTGGCCCAGCGGGCGGAGGCGGTGGTCCGGGTGTTCTGCGGCATCCCGGTGGTCATCAGGGGGGCGCTTCCATGAACATCTATCTCCTGCGCCACGGGCGGACCGCGTACAACGCGGAGCGCCGCTACCAGGGGCGCGGCGACATCCCCCTGTCCCCGGGAGGAGAGGCGGAGCTGACACGGGCGGATTTCAATCCGGCTGTGGTCCATGTGTCCCCGCTGTGCCGGGCGCGGCGGACGGCGGAGATCCTGTTTCCGTCCGCCTGTCAGTCCGTGGTGGAATCCTTCATGGAGATGGACTTCGGCGCCTTTGAGGGGCGGAATTATCTGGAAATGGAAGACGACCGGGACTATCGCGCCTGGGTGGACGGCGGCTGCGTGGGCCGCTGTCCCGGCGGC
>CABSFC010000164.1 GCA_902476875.1 uncultured Oscillibacter sp.
CCCCGCCGGTGTGGAATACGCCTATGAAGACCCCGCCGGCGTCGGCGTCATCGGCGGGGCCGACGGCCCCACCCAGGTCTATGTGGCGGGGGCGGTGGACTGAGACATGGCGACCCGCAGAAGAAGACGGCGGTGGTACATCGACCCCCGGCTGAAAATCGGGGCGCTGGCGGCGGCGCTGCTGGTCCTGATATTCGCCGTGGGCGGGGCGCTGCTGATGCGGCGGGCCCCCGCCCCCGGGAATGTGGACGTGCCGGACTATGTCCGGCAGGACTTCCTGACGGTGAACGAGTGGTCCCGGCCCGGCACGGAGCTGGAGGCGGTCCGGGGCGTGGTCATCCACTATGTGGGCAACCCCGGCACCACCGCCCAGGCCAACCGCAACTACTTTGAGTCCCTGTCCTCCGGCGAGGAGGGCGTCTACGCCAGCAGCCACTTCGTGGTGGGGCTGGAGGGCGAGGTCATCCAGTGCGTCCCGCTGGCGGAGGTCTCCTACGCCTCCAACACCCGCAACGGCGACACCGTGGCCATCGAGGTCTGCCATCCCGACGAGACCGGGGCGTTCTCCCCCGTCACCTATGACCGGACCGTGGAGCTGACGGCCTGGCTGTGCCGGGAGTTCCGGCTGGACCCGGCGGAGGACGTCATCCGCCACTACGACGTGACGGGCAAGCTCTGCCCCCTCTACTATGTCGAAAACCCGGCGGCGTGGGATACCTTCCGGGCGGACGTGGCGGCGGAGATGGAGGCCCAGGCGGCGGCGGAGAAAAATTCTTAGAAAATTTTCAAAAAACCTGAAACAAAACGCCCCGCTGAATCGTCTTATAAGTAAAAGCTGTGTGAAAGGAGCCTTCCCCCTATGGAGAAAACAATGGTCAGCGAAAATCTGTGGCGCGTTTGGGTCGACACCCGGCGGCGCATCGTGTCCTTCCATGAAGAGGAGGGCTGTCAGCTGCTGGAGTTTCGCAGCCGCGAGCTGTTTTTGAGCTGCGTGGACCAGTACACGGGTCTGCAGTACCGCTATCAGTAAACGCGAAAAGGACCGCCCGGGGCGGTCCTTTTTTATTTCCGGTAGGGCACGGGGTCGTCGGTCAGGCCCAGCAGGTAGTCGATGCTGGTGGCGTAAAACCGGGCCAGGGCGATCAGCGCCGCGCTGGGGATGTCCAGCGTGCCGCTCTCGTACCTGGAATAGGTGGCCTGGGAGACGTGGAGCAGCTCCGCCAGCGCCCGCTGGGGCAAGTCCTTGTCCTCCCGCATGTCCCGCAGCCGCTGATACATCGCCGCACGTCCCTCCCCTTCTGTCCGCTTCCAGCTGATTTCCATTTTAGGATATGCAAAAATTGCATATTGCATTTTATGCGGTTTTCGCATAAAATGACAGGTGAGGACCAGAGACGGCGGGAGGTGAGGCCATGGCAAAGCGCAAGCAGGAGACAATCTGGCGCATCTGGGTGGACACGGAGCGGCGCATCGTCTCCTTCCACGAGGAGCCGGGCTGCCAGCTGCTGGAGTTCCGCAGCCACGAGCTGTTCCAGGCCTGCATCGACCAGTACACCGCCCAGCGCTTCCGCTACCAGTGACAGGGTGGAAACGCCGGAAAAAATCCAGAAAAACGGGTTGACAAACCGCCAAAACGTGATATTATAATCCGGTAATTGAACATTTTGGCGTGGATAAGGACGAGTAACCCTTTTGGTTCCCGCGAAGAGAGCCGCCGTTTGGTGCAAGGCGGACGGGAGCGGAGGGCGAAAATCACCTTGGAGCCTCCTGCTGAAAGACGACGCGAGTAAGCAAGGACGTTTGACGGGCGTTATTCCGTCGGCCCGTGATCGCGGGCTGTGAGCGGTCCGTACCCGCGAGGGACGGACAACCGAGAGTGGTACCGCAGAGTGTTTTGGAACGCTTTGTCTCTTGAAGAAGAGGCAGGGCGTTTTTTGTTTTGTGTGGGAGCCTGCGCCATGAGGTGTCCCAGCCGCGGAAAAGAGAGGAAGCGCGGCTATCTGAACGCCAAGGGGCCGGTCATCTGGCCGGAAAGCGGGGAAAAGCTGACGATCTTCCCTTTTTTAAAGAAGATATCACGCTGATCGGCGCCCCTGCGGTCAACAAGCCCCCGCCTGGCTCCGCGCGGACTGCAAAATTGTCATTAGGCATATCAATAGCGGGTCCGCCGGAGGAATGAGGCGTTTTGGGAGGAGGTTATTTTATGGAGTGTCCCTATTGCGGAAAACCAATGGAAGCGGGATATCTCAGCAGCCGCTCGCCGGTCTTCTGGTCGGAAAACGTAAGCGGACTGGCGCTCCCCACCCAGGGAAGCGACGTGCTCCTCGGAAAGATGCTGGGGCTCATGCGGCCCAGAGCGTGGCTGTGCAGAGACTGCGGCAAGGTCATTACCGATTACAAAAAGAAAGCATACTGATATAGTTAACAGGAGGAAACGACATGGACTACAACAAGACCATTAATCTGCCGAAGACCGACTTCCCCATGCGGGCGGGCCTGCCCAAGCGGGAGCCGGAGATGCTGGAGCGCTGGAAGAAGATCGACGTCTACCACGAGCTGCTGAAGAAGAACGAGGGCAAGCCCCTGTTCAATCTCCACGACGGCCCTCCGTTCTCCAACGGCGCGCTGCACATGGGCCACGCCCTGAACAAGTCCATCAAGGACTTCATCACCCGGTCCGCCGCCATGCGGGGCTACTACACCCCCTATATCCCCGGCTGGGACAACCACGGCATGCCCATCGAGTCCGCCATCATCAAGCAGAACAAGCTCAACCGCAAGGAGATGAGCGTGCCCGACTTCCGCTCCGCCTGCCACGACTTCGCCCAGCACTACATGGATGTCCAGAGCGAGGGCTTCCAGCGGATGGGCGTCCTGGGCGACTGGGAGCACCCCTACGCCACCATGAACCCCGGCTTCGAGGCCGAGGAGGTCAAGGTCTTCGGCGAGATGTACAAGAAGGGCTACATCTACAAGGGCCTGAAGCCCGTGTACTGGTGCCCCCACGACGAGACCGCCCTGGCCGAGGCCGAGATCGAGTACCAGGACGACCCCTGCACCACCGTGTACGTCAAGTTCCCCATGCACGACGATTTGGGCAAGCTGGGCCAGTATGACAAGAGCAAGCTGTTCTTCGTGATCTGGACCACCACCATCTGGACCCTGCCGGGGAACCTGGCCATCTCCCTGCACCCCGACGAACCCTACGCCCTGGTGAAAGCCCCCAATGGCGAGATCTATATCATGGCCGAGGCCCTGACCGACAGGGTCATGCGCGTCGGCGGCTTCGACAGCTATGAGATTCTGGAGAGCCACCCCGGCGTCTTCTTCGAGAACATGCTGGCGGACCACCCCTTCCTGCCCAAGACCTCCCGCCTGCTGCTGGCGGATTACGTCACCATGGACTCCGGCACCGGCTGCGTCCACACCGCCCCCGGCTTCGGCGCGGACGACTATCAGACCTGCCGCC
>CABSFC010000165.1 GCA_902476875.1 uncultured Oscillibacter sp.
GGAGCATCAGGTGGACGCTGCGCACCGTGGTACTGCTCAGGCCGGGATCGCCATGCCCGCTTTTCGTATTCACACGGCCTTTTTCCATCAAATCTTTGTACAGCTTTTGCAGATCGCGAGAGGTCAGCTTTTTCAGTTTGATTTTCCCGATGCGGGGAATGGTGTAGGTTTCGATTATCAAACGGTACCGGTCTGCTGTTGCTACCCGGATGTTGGGCTTGGCGTAGAGCTCGTACCAGGTTTTGAGCCAGGTGGCCACGGTGTATTCGTCCTCACGGCTCACATCCAGAACCTGCGATTCCGCCATGGCCGCTTTCAGCTTTTCCTTGACCTCGGCTTGGGTGCGGCCCAGCACATTTTTGATGATGCGCTTGCCGGTGTTGGAATCGTATCCGGCGGTATACCTTCCCTCCCATCGGCCATCTTTTCTCTTTCTGATGTTGCCTTCGCCGTTTGCGCGTTTCTTTGGCATGGTGGGCGCCCTCCTTTGCAGTAGCACACCATACCACAACGGCACTGGAATAGCTATGAGTTTTGGGAAGTGTTATCGGAAAGTTATCATTTGTGGGCGGGCGCTTATTCTTTGTTTAGGCGGCACAGATTTTGAGCTGGGACGTCCCTTGCATTCATGGGAACACTATGGTAAGATTCCGTTACTTTATTCAGGGGGCGTGGGTATGATTTACTGTGTATCGGATATTCACGGTGAGTTGGACAAGTTTGAGCGTATGCTGAAGCTGATCCGTTTTTCCGACTCCGACCATTTGTACATCATTGGGGACGTGATCGACCGCAGCGCTATGGGCGTCGATATCCTGCGGATGATTATGGATGCGCCTAACATGACAATGCTCCTGGGTAACCATGAACAGATGTGCCTGGACACGCTCGGCCCTCACAATGAATACGGCGCGCGGGACCTCTGGCGGCAGAATGGCGGGATGCCGACCTACCGGGAGCTGCTCTATTATCGGACACCCCATGAGCGAAACATGATCCTGCGTTTTCTCGCCGGTCTGCCGGATCAGTTGGATATTGTGGTAGGTGGGCAGAAGTTCCACCTCGTCCACGGCATCCCTGGCGAAGACCATGATACCCGCATCTGGGGCCGCGTGACTGTGGACAGCAAAAGCCCATGTTGCGGCACCATCTGCATCGTTGGACACACGCCCACCAACTTTTTGACCGGCAGGAACGATGAGGACTTCCGTATCTGGCACGGTGACGGGATCATCGACATTGACTGCGGCTGTGGAAACCAAAAAGCGGAGCATCGCTGTCTGGCCTGCCTGCGGCTGGACGATATGGCGGAGTTCTATGTGGGAAGCACAGACTGTGAGGCAGGCAACGAACGGCTATCATTCCACGATCATATACGAGAAGAATAGCCGTCTGCTTCCCACTGTGGCATACGCATCCTTCACGCCGCTCCCCGCCAGTTATGGCGGGGAGTTTTCCGCTGGCATGATTTGCACTTTGTTGAATACGGCTGCTGCACTTTATTTTTCGCTTCGGCTTCGGCGCGATGCGGGTATGGATACGGGGTTTTTCTCCTGATATCATCGTAACCTCCCAAAATTAAGTTATTTTACGGTGGAGCCAAATCCGAACCAGCGGATTTGGCGAAAAACCGGGCCTTTCCCGCCCACAAGGAGCCAAAGCAGGAGCCAGCCCCGGGAAATAGGAGCCAGGCACTTTTCTCAAAACAGGCGCAAAACCGGTGAAAACTCCCGCAAAACCGTATTCCCGGCCCGCATTGCGGGGCGGTGTGATAGGCGGTGGAGCCACCGCTTTATCCTGCGCAAAAATCGTCCCCTCGGTTCATCTGCGAATTTCGGCCACACTACCCTCACGCCGCGTTTTACTGTGTGGATGGGGTTGGTGTTTCCTTTCCGTCAAAGACGGCACACGATGGCTCACGGATGGTCACGCTTTAGCCTGTGCCGCTGCCACTCGCTGGCGCGTTGCGGCCATCTCCAGTTGCTCCAACTGCCGGTCATAGTGTTCATCTATTACCACCTGGATCGGACGGAGGGTGTATCGCAGATTGCCATTGCGCTTTATTCCGTTTTTGGTGATGACTTGAGTGGGTTCGGCGATGATCAACCCTCGCTCCTCCAGTTGTCGGATGTACTTGCGCACTGTGTTCTCGCTCATGCCTGCCGCTTGACCGATGCTCCTGTAGCTGGGCCAGCATAGATGCGTTTTGTGATTTTCACAACGCCGCAGGTAGCAATACACCGCCAGCTCGCCAGGGCTGAGTCCCAGGAGGAATACCTCATTAGGCAGAGAGAAATAATTCCCAGGCCTGCCGTACTTCATTCGATTCCTCCCGTGTGTTTGTTCACCCAACGGATGAACTGCTCTTTGGGCACTACCATACGGTTGCCGATTTTCAGCACCGGGAAATCAGGTTCATGCATCAGCTCGTATCCACTGGATGGTGATACTCCCAGTACCTTCGCTACTGTTTCTGCGTTGAGAAACAGTGGGAGATCATAGAAGCTTTTGTAGACAGATTCTTTCAATTCAGTACCTCCTAATTGATTTTCACTTCTCCATCTGGTACGATGAGAGTATCATATCTGAATGCCCGTTTCAATGGATTTGGGCGCGGTCAGGTAAACGCCGATTCTTAATCGGGTACAGGGGGGAGGCCGCTATGGCAGATTCCTTTGACAGATTTTCAGTGTTCTTTACTCCGGAGACGGTGTACGTGTCCGGAAAGGAATTTCCGTTGGGGCAACTCACCACCGACGTTTTGAATCTGGACGACGCGGTGCTGGCCGGGATCGATCGGCGAATCAACGGCTTCATGTCCGCTGCGGCAGCGATTTTCACAGAAAAAACAGACAGCGCCGCTCGCTCCGCGCAGGAGAAGCTGAACGCTGTCTGGGATTTGGTATTTGAGCTGCCGCTCTATCGGAATCTGGAGATGGACTTGGACACCGCCTACAATTTATTTCCCCTTCTGTTTTCTGACCGGGAGAAATGGAATGAGGCGCTGGATGTGAACGCCGAGGGCCATGCCATGCTGGAGGACTTTTTGAACGGCTTGGAGTATTTTCCTGAGAGCCTCCGCAACTTCCGGGGGCAAATCGCAGGGATGCTGGCGCTGTACTTTGAGCCGTTGAAGCGCAGAGGTGTCGAGGCCTACGCTGAGGCATACGCTCAATATTTCACCGATGTAGATACCGCCGGA
>CABSFC010000166.1 GCA_902476875.1 uncultured Oscillibacter sp.
CCGCCCCATGGGCGAGCTGCTGGACGAGGCGGCGGAGCTGGCCTCCGCCGGGGTAAAGGAGCTGCTGGTCATCGCCCAGGACATCACCCGGTACGGCACGGACCTCAACGGCGAGCACCAGCTGGCGAAGCTCCTGCGGGAGCTGTGCAAGCTGGATTTCCGCTGGATTCGCCTGCACTATCTCTATCCCGACGAGATCACCGAGGAGCTGATCGACACCATCGCGGCGGAGCCGAAAATCCTGCCCTATCTGGATATCCCCATCCAGCACTGCAACGACGCCATCCTGAAAGCCATGAACCGCCGGGACACCAAGGCGTCTTTGACGGAGATGCTGGCCAGACTGCGGGAGAAAATCCCCGGGCTGGTGCTGCGGACCAGCATCATCACCGGCCTGCCCTATGAGGACGAGGCCGCCTTTGAGGAGCTGTGCGCCTTCCTGCGCCAAACGAAGATTGAGCGGGTGGGCGTGTTCCCCTTCTCCCCGGAGGACGGCACTCCCGCCGCCCGGATGGACCACGTGGACACCGAGGAGGCCCGACACCGGGCGGAGTTGGTGGTGGACGTCCAGTCCGACATCATCGACGCGTACAACGAGTCGCTGCTGGGCGCCGAGCGGGAGGTTTTGTGCGAGGGCTTCGACGGTCAGGCCCAGATGTTCTTCGGCCGCAGCTACGCCGAGTCCCCGGACATCGACGGCCGCATCTATTTCACCGCCGACAGGGAAGTGGAGCCGGGGGCCTTTGTCACCGTCCGCCTGACCGGCGCCATGGACGGCGAGCTGACCGGGGAGCTGGCGGAGTGAGATCGCCGCTGGAGGTCATCCCCGGCGTGGGGCCCCGCATCGCCCGGGCGATGGAGGCCATCGGCATCCGACAGGTGGCGGACCTACGGGGCCGGGACCCGGAGGCGCTTTTCCGGCTGGACCGCGCGAAAAAGGGCTTTCAGGAGGACCGCTGCGCCCTGTATGTCTGGCGGCTGGCGGTGTACTATGCCGAGCATGAGACGCGGGAGCCGGAGAAATTGAAATGGTGGTACTGGAAGGACCATCCGTATCCAGAACAGGAGGAAACAACATGAATTTGCCCAATAAATTGACACTTTTGCGCATTGTATTGATTCCTGTGTTCATGGGAATCCTGTATTGGGGCTTTCCCGGCGCCACCTATGCGGCTTTGGCCGTCTTCATCATCGCAAGCCTGACGGACCTGCTGGACGGCAAGATCGCCCGGAAGTACAACCTGGTGACGGACTTCGGCAAGTTCGCCGACCCGCTGGCGGACAAGATGCTGGTCACCGCCGCCATGCTGTGGTTCGTGGAGATCGGACAGATGCCCGCCTGGGCGCTGCTGATCGTCGTCTGCCGGGAGTTCGCCGTCAGCGGCCTGCGGATGATTGCCAGCGACAAGGGTCGTGTCATCGCCGCCGGCTGGTCCGGCAAGGTCAAGACCGCCGCCACCATGGTGTGCGTGGTGGTGATGTTCCTGCCCATCCCGCCTGTTTTGAACACGGTCTGCGTGTGGGTCATCACCCTGACCACGCTGTACTCCGGCGTGGAGTATTTCGTGAAGAACAAAGACGTGATCCAGTCAATTTAATGAATGAGAGGAAAACACGGCGCTGTCGCGGGACAGCGCCGTGTTTTTACGGCTGTTGGCTCAGCCAGACGAGAAAGCTCTCCGCCATGTCCAGCTTCTTCTCATCCATGGTCCGCAGATGCTCCGCCACGTTCCGCCACCGCTCGCCCTCCCGCCGGGCGGTGCCCACCAGAAATTCGTCCGGCGTGGTATCCAGCGCGGAGGCCAGCCGCATGACGACCTCCGTGGAGGGGATGGAGAGGCCGCGCTCAATGCTGGAGAGGTATTTGTAACCGATCTCGGCCCGCTCCTCCACAGTGGCTTGTTTCAGGCCAAGCTGCTTTCTGCGGCGGGCGATCCGCCTGCCGATCTCTTTGTAATCCAGGTTCATACCGCACCTCCCTGTTATTAGGATATGGGAAATGCCGAACACATAAACGTACTAACTACAAGAATCCGACTTGACAAATGAATTATTCGATTTTATATTTGAATTACGTCTTATAAAACGAAAATAGGGGAGTGCCAACATGTACAAAAAGATGTATTACCACCTGTTCAACGCCATCACGGAGGCCATGGGGCACATCCTCCGCATGGAGTACAGCGAGGCATATGGTATCCTGGCCCGGGCCCAGGCCGAGGCTGAGGAGCTGTATCTTGCGGGGGAGGAGACGTAGGGGCCCCGGCCCGCTCCGGCGCAAAAAATGCCAGGAATCGTCCTCTTGACAGGGACAAAACCGCGTGGTATAGTGTCTTTGATTTCAAAAGGCTTGGAAAAGGACGCTGTCCGGGAATGATAGCAGAGAGGGGCCGCCGTTGGCTGTGAGCGGCCCTTGTCGGAACCGGAGATAAGCCACCGCCTTGGAGCCGCCCACCGATACGTAGGCTGGGACGGGCCCTCCCGTTACAGAGGACACGAGCGGCGCCCCGCGCGGGGTGCAAGCAGGGTGGAACCGTGGAATACGTTTTTCGTATCTCACCCCTGATTTTCCGTCAGGGGTGGGATTTTTTGTTTTGCGGCAAAAAATTTGCTTTCAGCCTCACCCCTCGCCGCTGGCGCGGCAACCGGGGCGAATGGCAGAAATGCGGCTTTCCGCTGTTTTTCTCCGCGCCCCTCAATACAAGGAGGATTCAACATGTCTGAAGAAAACAACCAGTATACCTTTGAAAACGAGACCTACCGCAAGACCTATTGGCACACCTGCTCCCACGTCCTGGCCCAGGCCGTCAAGCGCCTGTTCCCGGAGGTGAAGCTGGCCATCGGCCCCAGCATCGACAACGGCTTCTACTACGATCTGGACTCCCCGTTCCCCTTCACCCCGGAGATCATGGAGCGGATCGAGGGCGAGATGCGGAAGATCTGCAAGGAGAAGCTGAAGCTGGAGCGCTTCGAGCTGCCCCGGGAAGAGGCCGTCAAATTCATGGAGGAGAAGGGCGAGCCCTATAAGGTGGAGCTGATCAACGACCTGCCGGAGGACGCCCACATCTCCTTCTACAAGCAGGGCGAGTTCACCGACCTGTGCGCCGGCCCCCATCTGGATTCCACCGGCCGCATCAAGGGCAACGCCATCAAGCTGACCGCCTGCAACGCCGCCTACTGGCGCGGCGAC
>CABSFC010000167.1 GCA_902476875.1 uncultured Oscillibacter sp.
CCCAACCGCGAACCCAGCGAAGCGGATCGCGGTTGGAAGCGAAGAAAAAGTCCGTCCGGCGTATGAGAAAAGCCCTAAGGCTTTTCTCATAGCCTCAGGGCTTTTTCTGAGCTGGAGCGGCTGAGGGGAATCGAACCCCCCTATGCAGCTTGGGAAGCTGCCGTTCTACCAATGAACTACAGCCGCGCGTCTGGATGGTATTATAGCAGAACCTTGCGGAAAATGCAACACGAAAAATGGCGGCGGGCGGTTTTTTCGCGCCGGAGCGGCGGTAGCCGCTCCGGCGCCTTTGCCGTCACCGCGTCAGTTTGCCCAGGATGCACTGGAAGCCGTGGTACGCCCTGACCAGCTGGTCGATCTCGATGTACTCATCCCGGACGTGGGCCAGGCTCTCCAGGGAGGGGCCGTAGCCGATGGTGGGGATGCCCGCCTCGCCGCAGAAGTGGCTGCCGTTGGTGCAAAAGGCGAAGTGGGAGATGGGGGCGTCGATGCCCGCCTCCCGCAGGCCCGCCAGCGCCTTTTGGACGTCGGGGTGGTCCCGGCTCACCAGCCAGGCGGGGAAATAGCGTCTGGCGGCGATGCGCTCCCCGGTCCAGCAGGCCGCGCTGCCCTCCGCCAGGTAGGTCCGGGCTTTCAGGCCGGGGACCCGCGCCGCGGCCCGGGCAATGGCCTGGCGAACCTGGCCCAAAATGACCTCCTCGTCCTCGCCCACCAGGGTGCGGCGGTCGAAGGTGGCCCGGCACAGGGCGGGGACCACCGACGCGCCGGGGTAGGGCGCGGAGACGATGTCCGTCAGCTCCAGGATGCCCTTGCCCAGGACCGGGTGCTCGTTGGGCACGATCTTCCGGATCTCCTCGATCACCGCCGCCATGTGGTACACGGCGTTGACGCCCTTTTCCGGGTTGGAGGAGTGGCAGCTGACGCCCTCGGTCTCCACCACCACCTCCGCCCGGCCCCGCTGGCCGATCTTCACGGTGGTGGAGGTGGCCTCGCCGATGATGACGAAGTCCGGCTTCGCCTGTCTGGAGATCTCCCGGGAGGAGACGCCCTCGAAGCACTCCTCATGGACGGTGCAGGACACGCAGACGTCGCCGGCGAAGTCCCGCCCGCTGTCCTCCGCGAACCGGGCCGCCGCGGAGATCATGGCGGCGACGCTGCCCTTCATGTCGGAGGCGCCCCGGCCATAGATCTTCCCGTCCTCGATCTCCCCGCCGAAGGGGTCGTGGCGCCACTCCGGGGCGTCCACCACCTCCACCGTGTCGATGTGGCCGTCCATCAGAATGGTCCTGCCGGGCCGCTTTCCGTGGATGCGCCCCAGGACGCTGCCGTAGCGGTCAATGGTCACCTCGTCAAAGCCGGATTCCTCCATCCTGCGCCGCAGCAGCTCCGCCACGTCCCGCTCCCGCCCGGAGGGGCTGGGGATGCGGACCGCCTCCCGGCAAAATTCGATCAATTTTTCCTCGTTCGTCATGGGTCCACCTCATCTTTGTTTCTTCCAGGGGGCGATGTCGCGCCCCGGTTCAGCCGGGTCTATTGTATCGCCCCGGACGGGTGGCCGTCAACACGCAAAATCCCCGCCGCCCGCGCTTTTCCCGCATTGGCAGCCGTCACGAGAGCGCCGCCCCGGCGAGGCCAGGACGAATCCGCGGGAATGGAAGCTACAGGGCCTTCAAAATCCTGCGGATAAGTTTGTCGGCGGTGCCCACGGAGGCAATGTTCAGGCTTTCGCGGGGAGAGTGGGGGCAGTTCAGCTCCGGGCCGTAGGAGATGGCGTCGGTGAGACCCAGCCGCTCCATAAGGATGCCGCACTCCAGGCCGCCGTGGAGCACCTTGAAGGACGCGGGCGCGCCCGTGATGGCCTGATAGGAATCCATGGCCAGCGTGCGGATGGGGGAGGTACGCTGAAATTCCCAGCCCGGATAGAAATCGTTTTCCTCCAGCTCGGCGTCAAAGAGGCCGGCCAGGGTGCGCAGTTGCGGGAGGAGCCAATGGGTCAGGTGCGTGGGAAGCGAGCTGCGGACGCCGCAGCGGACGACCAGCCGGTCATTTTCGACACAGCAGGAGCCGATATTCATGGAGGTCAGCGTCAGATCCATGGCATGATCCCGGGCCAGCACGCCGCAGGGAAGCAGCAGCAAAAATTGCCTGACGCGTGTGGTCGCCGCGGAAGTCATTGCGCGGGGCGCGGTTTCAACGCCGGAGACGCGGATCTCCAATCCCGGGTCCACGGATTCATATTCCCGCCGCAGGGCGGCCTCCAGCCGCGCGACCTGGTCCCGCAGGGCGGGCGCGTCCCCGCAGCTCAGAATGGCGCAGGCGTCGCGGGAGATGGCGTTATCCTTGCCGCCTCCGCCCATGGACAGAAGCCTCCAGTCCACGGTCAGGCCATTTAGAACGCGGGCCAGCACCTGATTGGCATTTGCGCGGCCAAGATGGATCTCGGCGCCGGAATGACCGCCGAGGAGCCCCCGCACATCCACGCGGAAACAGGCGTCGGCGTTGGCCGCCCACTCCACCGGGACGCGGAAGACGACGCGGCCGCCCCCCGCCGCTCCGGCGATAAAGACGCCCTCCCAGCCGCTGTCGAGATTGAGCAGCGTCCTGGCCGCAAATTTCCATCCGGAGTTGGCCAGCTGCCAGGCGCCGACCATGCCGGCCTCCTCTCCCGCCGTCAGGAGGACCTCCAGGGGAGGATGCTCCGCGTCCGGATCATCCAGAATCGCCATGATGAGAGCAACGCCGATCCCGTTGTCGGTGCCAAGCGTGGTCCCGTCGGCGACAAGGTAGCCGTCGCGCACCTGTATGGAGATGGGATCTCTCAGAAAATCATGCGCCGACTCCGGCGTTTTTTCACAAACCATGTCGAGATGGCCCTGCAGGAGCACGGGCGGGTGATTTTCTTTTCCGGGAGAGGCCGGTTTTTTGATAAAAACATTGTTCGCGGAATCCTTTTCCGCGAATAAATTCCTGGCGGCGGCCCAGGAAACCATGTGCGCCGCGATGGCGGATTCGTTGCCGGAACCCCGGGGAATTGCGGAAATTTCCTCAAAAAAGCCAAAGACGGATCGCGGATCTAGGGATAAAACCATGGTGGTACTCCTTTCATCACGGGACAGACGCGCCCGCTGAACTACTGTTCAAACGGAGCAAAAAGCGCGCCAATATTAATATTG
>CABSFC010000168.1 GCA_902476875.1 uncultured Oscillibacter sp.
CGGAGTGGGTCATCAGGGGGAAGTCGCCCATGAAGATCTCCTGCTCCTTGATCTCCTCGGTCTCCTTGTTGCGCAGGCGGACCTTCACTTTCAAGGGCGCGGCGTACGTGGCGTCCCGGGCCTTGCACTCCTCCACGTCGTACTTGGGGTCCTCGTCCATCTTGTAGTCGATGAAGGTCAGCTCCAGGTTGCCCTGGTAGTCCGTGATCGCGCCCACGTCGGCGAACACGTCCCGCAGGCCGGTGTCCAAAAACTCCTGGTAAGACGTCTTCTGGATCTCCAGAAGGTTCGGCATGGGGACGACTTCCTCATACCTGGCAAAGTTCTTACGAAGGGTCTTTCCGTAAAGCTTGTCTTTGGCCATCTTCTCATTCACCTTTCTTCCGCCTCCCCCGCCCTGTCCGGCGGCGGAGGCAAGTTGTTTGTTCTGGAAACGGCAAGAATCGCGATACGCCAGGTGGCGTTGTTAAAATTCTTTCTTCCCGCCCTTGCATTGCCATGGGAAATGTGCTATGTTAGATACAAGAAGTGAAGGTGGGAGTCTCTCCCCTCTTCATCATATAAGCGATTTATTTTACCATGACGTTCTTATAATGTCAAGGGTTTTTTGTCGTGGCCGGGCGGGTGTCCCGGTCTTTTTTATGCCCCGGCAGGGCGCAAAAAAAGAACAGACGGACGCGTCCGTCTGTTCTTACCGCGTGATCAGTCGTATAATTCCTCGTCGGCGTAGTCGTCGTACTCGGAGCCGAACTTCTGGCGCAGGCGCTTCTTCATGCCGCAGCAGCCGACGCTCAGGTCATGCCAGCCGCCGATCAGCAGGCAGACGAAAGCGGCGAACGCCAGGCTGGCGCCGATGATTTTCATGACCATGCTTGCGGTTTTGCTCATGGTGCGTCCCTCCTGTTTCTGATTTTTTCACAGTTCGTGAGGATATCATACACCATTTGTCCGCGTTTTACAACTGTTTTTCCGGGAAAATCAGCCGTCCTCCCCCGTCTCAGGGGCATAGGGCGTGAACTCCACCCGCTCCAGTCCCTTGGTCTCCAGCAAGCCGTAGCCTCCCTGGTCCTTCAGCGCGTAGCGGAGCTGAAACACGTTCCGTTCCGCGTCATAGGACACGCCGGTGGAGGCGGCGCCCCGGTCGTCCTGGTCCGGCAGGCCCTTCATATTGATAACGCCCCGCCAGATCTCATCCCCCCGGCGCTGGTAGACGTAGACGCTCTGGTGGCCGTCGCCGCCGTAGGTGACGTTGCTGACCAGCTCCGTCCCCCCCGTCCCGTCCAGGTCCACGGAGTAGTCCTGGGGCGCGCCCCAGCCGAAGCTCTCGGCGATCTGCCGGGAGGCGCCGTCCTCCACCGCGTAGTAGGTGCGGATGCTCCAGTCCTCCGCCGGGTCCTCCACCGCCAGGCCCTGCCGCTCCGTCAGCCGGAAGCCGTCCCAGCCCATGACGTCCGTGAAGGGGTCGGCGGACACGTCCTCGCCCCGGGCCCCGGTCAGGGTCCGGACCACAGTCTCCTCGCCGCCGGACAGCAGCACCACGTCCAGCTCCCCCTCCGCCCCGTTGTCCCGCAGGGAGAGCCGGTAGTCCCCCTGCTCCTCCGTCCAATAGGTCCGCGGGGCCGCCGCCTCCGCCCCGCAGCCGGTCAGCACCAAGAATAAACACACCCACGGCAGCCATCTCCGCCCCATACGGCACCTCCATGAAAGAATATCCCATTGTATGGCGGACATGGCGGAAAAAGAACAGCCGCCCGCCGGGCGGCTGTTTTGCATTTGGATGCCGGCTCACTCCGGCAGCAGGCTGACCACAGACTCCACGTGCCGGGTGCCGGGGAACATGTCCACCGCGCAGGCGCGGGCCGCCCGGTAGCCGAGGCCGGCGAAGATCTTGATGTCCCGGCCCAGGGTGGCGGGATCGCAGGAGACGTAGACCACCCGCTTCGGCGCCATACCCGCGATGGAGGCGATGACCTCCGGCGCAAGGCCCTTCCGGGGCGGGTCCACGGTGATGACATCGGGCCGCAGGCCGTCCGCCTCCAGCTTCGCCGCGATATCCGCCGCGTCGCCGCAGAAGAACTCCGCGTTTTCAACGCCGTTGCGGACGGCGTTTTCCCTGGCGTCGGCAATGGCTGGGGCCACGATCTCCGCGCCGATGGCCCGTTTGGCCCGTTTGGCAAGACACAGCGTGATGGTGCCGGTGCCACAGTACAGGTCCAGCACCGTCTCCTCCCCCGTCAGGGCGGCAAATCCCAGCGCCTTGCCGTACAGTACCTCCGCCTGGTCCCGGTTCACCTGGTAGAACGAGGGGACGGACAGTTTGAACCGCAGGCCGCAGAGGGTATCCATCAAAAAGTCCCGGCCCCAGACGGTGCGGTATCTGTCCCCCAGAACAACGTTTCCCCGCCGGGTGTTCACGTTCAGCACCACGCCCACGGTCCTGGGGGCGGCGGCCAGCACCATGGCCGCCAGCTCCGGCTCCCGGGGAAGCCGCTTCCCGTTGACGACCACGCAGCACAGGCTCTCGCCCCGCTGGTTCGTCCGGACGTAGATGTGGCGGACAAGGCCCTTGCCGGTGGTCTCGTCGTAGGCGGAGACCTTGTAACGCTTCATCCAGTCCCCCACCGCTTTGGCCGTTTTGTCGGAGACCTCCGACTGGATCAGGCAGCGGGTGATAGGCACCACTTGATGGGTCCGGGCCCGGTAGAAGCCGATGGAACCGTCGGCGCCCACCGGGTACTGGCTCTTGTTGCGGTAGCGGGTGGGATTTTTCGCGCCGATGATCTCCTCCACCCGCAGATCCGTGCCGCCCAGGCGGGCCAGGGCGTCCTGGACCCGCTGGCGCTTGGCCCACAGCTCCTCCTTATAATCCAGATGCTGGAAATCGCAGCCGCCGCAGCCGCCGAAATGCGGGCACTCGGGCTTGACGCGCAGCGGCGAAGGGGCGTGGATTCTGACGATCTCCCCCGCCGCGCAGGTCTTCATGACCTTGGTAATCTTTAAATCGACGGTCTCACCCCGGACGGCCTGGGGGACAAAGACCACGGCGCCGTCCAGACGGACGATGCCCAGACCCTCGCTGGAGTAGCCCTCCACGGTGCCGGTATAGATTTGGTTTTGGCGCAGTTTTTCCATAGGGTACCTCTTGGTTTACATAGGATAGCGGGCCGCCCCG
>CABSFC010000169.1 GCA_902476875.1 uncultured Oscillibacter sp.
GGACGTGGTCCTGGCCCATCCCGAGGGCTATGACGTCATGCCCGAGGTGGAGGAGATCGCCAAGAAGAACGCCGCGGCCACCGGCGGCAGCTACAAGAAGGTCTCCACCATGGAAGAGGCCTTCCAGGACGCCGACATCGTCTATCCCAAGAGCTGGGCGCCCTTCGCCGCCATGGAGCAGCGCACCAAGCTGTACCAGGCCGGCGACCAGGCGGGCATCGACGCGCTGGAAAAGCAGCTCCTGGCTCAGAACGCCCAGTTCAAAAACTGGACCTGCTCCGAGGAGATGATGAAGCGCACCCGCGACGGCAAGGCCCTGTACCTGCACTGCCTGCCCGCCGACATCACCGGCCTGAGCTGCCCCGAGGGCGAGGTGGACAACTCCGTGTTCGACCGCTATCTGGTGCCCCTGTACAAGGAGGCCAGCTACAAGCCCTACATCATCGCCGCCATGATCATGATGAGCAAGGTGAAGGACCCCGTGGCCGCCCTGATGGCCCTGGACGGCGGCGACAAGCGCAAGAAGTTCTAAATCAATGCATCATGCATAATGGATCATGATGATGTGAGGCCCGCCTGCGGCGAATGATTTGAGATCAGCCGCCGCAGGCGGCCTCCCTATTCTCCCGCGATTGTCAATTATCAATTATTTGTTGTGAGGTATATCATGGGTAAACGTATCGTCATCGCCCTGGGCGGTAATGCCCTGGGCAACAACCTGCCGGAACAGATGGCCGCCGTGAAGGAGACCGCCAAGGCCATCGTGGACCTGATCGAGGCGGGCAACCAGGTGGTCGTGGCCCACGGCAACGGCCCCCAGGTCGGCATGATCCAGAAAGCCATGGCCGAGCTGACCCGCTCCGACCCTGAGAAGTACATCCCCTGCCCCCTGTCCGTCTGCGTGGCCATGAGCCAGGGCTACATCGGCTATGACCTGCAGAACGGCCTGCGGGAGGAGCTGCTGAACCGCGGCATCAACAAGGGCGTCTCCACCGTGCTGACCCAGGTGGAGGTGGACCCCGCCGATCCCGCTTTCCAGCACCCCACCAAGCCCATCGGCGCTTTCATGACCAAGGAGGAGGCCGATAAGCTGGTGGCCGAGCGCGGCTATGACGTCGTGGAGGACGCCGGGCGCGGCTACCGCCGTGTGGTGGCCTCTCCCCTGCCGCGGGCCATCGTGGAGATCGAGTCCATCCGCGACATGGTGGACGCCGGCCTGGTGGTCATCGCCTGCGGCGGCGGCGGCATCCCCGTCTTCAAGACCGAGGGCAACCACCTCAAGGGCGCGGCGGCCGTCATCGACAAGGACTTCGCCTCCTGCACCATGGCGGAGCAGCTGGACGCCGACATGCTCATCATCCTGACCGCCGTGGAGAAGGTCGCCGTCAACTTCGGCAAGCCCGACCAGAAGTGGCTGGACCACCTGACCCCCGCCGAGGCCCGGCTATACGCCGCCGAAGGCCAGTTCGCCCCCGGCTCCATGCTGCCCAAGGTGGAGGCTGCGGTGAAGTTCGCCGAGTCCAAGCCCGGCCGCACCGCCCTGATCACCCTGTTGGAGAAGGCCAAGGACGGCATCGCCGGCCGCACCGGAACCTCCATCTCCCTGTAAGCGTCACAACAGATCGATCTTTGTCTCCTCAAAGAGGGCGGGAAACCGCCCTCTTTTGTTTTGCGGATGGCTTGTTAATTCTGTGACTTTTTTACATGGAGCTTTTTTCTTCTTTCGTGATTGTTGATAAAGATGAACAAATTGTGAGATTTTGGTTGAAATTTTCCGCCTGAGCCTGTATGATGACAGTAGACGAGGTCACATATGTCCCGTCTGTCATATTTTTGAAGGAGGAAAATTAGAATGAAGAAGTTTCTTGCCATGCTTCTCGCTCTGGTCATGGTCCTGAGCCTGGCGGCCTGCGGCGGTGGCGACACCAACGAGCCCGCCACTACCGAGGACGAGGGCACCCAGGCCGAAGAGCCCGCGACCACCTCTGTGAAGGTCGGTTTCATCACTCTGCACGATGAGAACTCCACCTACGACCTGAACTTCATCAACGCCGCCAAGGCCGCCTGCGAGGCCCTGGGCATCACCGACTATGTGATCAAGACCAACGTTCCCGAGGGCCAGGAGTGCTATGACACCGCCGCCGAGCTGGCGGACGACGGCTGCAACATCATCTTCGCCGACAGCTTCGGCCATGAGGACTACATGATCCAGGCCGCGAAGGAATTCCCCGATGTCCAGTTCTGCCACTCCACCGGCACCAAGGCCCACACCGAGGGCCTGAGCAACTACCACAATGCTTTCGCTGCTATCTATGAGGGCCGCTACCTGGCCGGTATTGCCGCCGGTATGAAGCTCAACGAAATGATCGCCAACGGCGACATCAAGGAAGATGAGGCCAAGATCGGCTATGTCGGCGCTTTCACCTACGCCGAGGTGGTCTCCGGCTACACCTCCTTCTTCCTGGGCGCCCGCTCCGTCTGCCCCAGCGTCACCATGGAAGTGACCTTCACCGGCTCCTGGTATGACGAGACCGCCGAGAAGGAGGGCGCGCAGAAGCTGATCAACAACGGCTGCAAGCTCATCAGCCAGCACGCCGACTCCATGGGCGCCCCCACCGCCTGCGAGCTGGCCGGCATCCCCAACGTGTCCTACAACGGCTCCACCGTGGCCGCCTGCCCCAACACCTACATCGTCTCCTCCCGCATCGACTGGACGCCCTACTATGAGTACGCCATCTCCGCCGTCATGAACGGCACGTCCATCGACGCCGACTGGACCGGCACCCTTGCCACCGGCTCCGTGGTCCTGACCGACCTGAACGAGAACGTCATCGCCGAGGGCACCGCCGACGCCATCGCCGAGGCCACCGCAGCCCTGGAGGCCGGCACCCTGCACGTGTTCGACACCGCCACCTTCACCGTGGACGGCGAGACCATGACCAGCTACATGGCCGACGTGGATACCGACGCAGCCTACACCGCCGACACCGAGGTCATCTCCGACGGTTACTTCCATGAATCCGAGTACCGTTCCGCTCCTTACTTTGATTTGCGGATCGACGGCATCACCCTGCTGGACGAGAATTACGGCTGATCTCCGCTAAAAGGCTCCGTGTTCTTTCCCGCATATGCTCCCCTGCCCG
>CABSFC010000170.1 GCA_902476875.1 uncultured Oscillibacter sp.
GACGAGGGCGTCAGCTTCGTCATGGCGGACATCCCCGGCATCATCGAGGGCGCCAGCGAGGGCGCGGGCCTGGGCCACGACTTCCTGCGGCACATCGACCGCTGCCGCCTGCTGGTCCATGTGGTGGACGTGTCCGGCAGCGAGGGCCGGGACCCGGTGGCGGACTTCGACGCCATCAACGAGGAGCTGAAGCAGTACAGCCCCGCGCTTGCGGAGCGGCCCCAGATCGTCGCCGCCAACAAGGTGGACATCATGGAGGACCCTGAGAATCTGGAGCGGCTCCGGGCCCATGTGGAGGCGCTGGGCTACTCCCTGTATGAGATCTCCGCGGCGGCCCACCAGGGCACCCGGCAGCTGGTGGGGAAGGTGGCGGAGATGCTGTCCGTCCTGCCTCCCGTCACGGTGTACGAGCCGGAGTACGTGCCCCAGCCGGTGGCTGTGGACACCTCCGCCCCGCTGGACATCCAGCGCGCCGACGACGGCCACACCTGGCTGGTGGAGGGCCCCTGGCTCCAGCGGCTCATGGGCAACATCAACTTCAGCGACTACGAGAGCCGGATGTATTTCGACAAGACCCTGCGGGAGTCCGGCCTGTTCCGGCGGCTGGAGGAGATGGGCATCCAGGACGGCGACACCGTGTCGATGTACGACTTCGAATTTGAATATCAGCGCTGACAAAAACGCGGCGGGCCTTACCGGCCCGCCGCTGTTTTCAACCGTCCGCCCGGGTGGACAGCCTGTCGCCCTTGCTCTTTTGCCAGAGGTACCAGCCCATGCACAGCGCGATCTGCACCACGGTGGAGGCCGGCGTGGAGAGGCCCAGGTGGAACAGGGAGCCCGGGGACACCCTGCTCATGAGGAACGCCACCGGCAGACGGACGCCGATGGCCCCCGCGAAGCCCTGGAGCATGACGAACACCGTCTCTCCGTGTCCGTTGAAGTAGCCGACGAAACAGAACAGGAAGCTGGTCAGCAGGCAGTCGATGGCGTATGCCTTCAAATACTCCCAGGCGGCGGCGATGACGGCGGTATCCTCCGCGAACAGCCCCGCCAGTACGTCCCCGTGGAAAAAGGCCGCCCAGGCCATCACAAGCCCCGCCGCCAGAGAGGACACGATGCCGCACAGCAGCGCCTTTCACGCCCGGTCCTCCCGGCCCGCGCCCACGTTCTGGGCCACAAAGGCGGACATGGACTGCATGTAGGCCGAGGGCACCAGCATGACGAAGGCGCACAGCTTCTCCGCCACGCCCACGCCGGCGGAGGCAATGGTGCCCATGGAGTTGGCGATGGCGATGATGGCCAGGAAGGAGAGGCTCACCAGCACGTCCTGGAGCGCCACCGGGCTGCCCAGGCGCAGGATTCTGCCGATCACCGCCCTGTCAAAGCGGAGATCCCGGCGGGTCAGGGCGAAGGGCAGACGCTTCCGGCGGATGATCAGCAGGGACAACGCCACGCTGACCGCCTGGGCAACCACCGTGGCGATGGCGGCGCCCGCCACGCCCATGCCAAAGCCGCCCACCAGCAGCAGGTCGCCGCCGATGTTCAGCACACAGGCGATAAACACAGTGAGCAGCGGCATTTGGGAATCTCCCAGTCCCCGGAAAATGCTGCCCACCAGGTTGTACGCCACGATGAAAAGCGCGCCGCCGGAGCAGATGCGCACATACGTCACCGTTCCGGCCCAGGCGTCCGCCGGGGCCCGCATCGCCGTGGCCACCGCTGGGGCCGCCGCCAGCATCAGGGCCGTGGCGATCAGCGCCACCGCGGCAAACAGACAGATGCCGCTGCCCACAGCCTGGCCCGCCTCCTCCGGCTTGTCCTCCCCCAGCTTTTGGCCCAGCAGCACCGTGACGCCCATGGCCAATCCCGTGATGACAATGGTGATGGTCTGCATGATCTGGCTGCCGGTGGAGACGGCGGAGATGTCCGCCGCCGTGCCGAACTTGCCTACAACCTGCAGGTCCACCGCGCCGTACATGGCCTGGAGCAGCAGCGCCAGCAGCACCGGCAGCGCGAATTTCAAAAGCGCGGGCAGGATCGCCCCCTGTGTAAAATCGTGTTCCTTTTGCATAGCCGCCTCCTGTGAAAAGGGCAAATAAAAAGCCGGACAAGACTCCCGGGCGACACCCGGCATCTTATCCAGCACTGTGGCTGCGGCCACAAGCCCTCCGATGAACGGGAATACTCTAGCATATCCTTGCGGGAATGTCAAGGGGCGGCAAATCGCACATATTTTTGCGGAGACGGCGCCTTGATTTTTATACGAATTCCCCAAATCTTTTTTTGCATCTTGACAAATGGCGGCCGTCGCCGTAAACTTCTGTCAAGTTCAAATCCAAAACCGATGACGCAGACGAGTACGCAGATTGAGTTTCTCCCAGCGAGCTGCCGGTGGTGCAAGGGCAGCAGGAACGACTTTGCCGAATGGACTGCGGAGGGCGGGCTGAACGGAGCGGCGCTCCCAGTAAGTACCGACGGGCTTTTCCCCCGTTACCAAGGAAGGGCGTGTGATGGCACGTCGCCGAGCGGGCGCGCAAGCGTCAATTTGGGTGGCACCGCAGAAGTTTCAGACTTTTGTCCCAAAGGAACCTATTGGAATGGGTCCTTGTGGGATAAAGGTCTTTTTTGTTTCTCCAGAGGACCGCAGATTTGAAAGGAGTCATAATCATGGCAAACGAAACCAAGATCCCCTATAAGATCTATCTGTCTGAGGACGAGATGCCGAAGACCTGGTACAATGTCCGGGCGGATATGAAGAATAAGCCCGCCCCCCTGCTGAACCCCGGCACCGGCCAGCCCATGGGCTTTGAGGACCTGCGCCCCGTGTTCTGCGACGAGCTGATCCGCCAGGAGCTGGACAACGACACCCGGGAGATCCCCATCCCCCAGGAGATTCAGGACTTCTACAAGATGTACCGTCCCTCCCCCCTGGTCCGGGCCTACTGCCTGGAGGAAAAGCTCCAGACCCCGGCCAAGATCTACTACAAATTTGAGGGCAACAACACCTCCGGCTCCCACAAGCTGAACAGCGCCATCGCCCAGGCCTACTACGCCAAGCAGCAGGGCCTCAAGGGCGTTACTACCGAGACCGGCGCCGGCCAGTGGGGCACCGCCCTCTCCATGG
>CABSFC010000171.1 GCA_902476875.1 uncultured Oscillibacter sp.
GTGGACGGGCGGGCCTTTGCGAGGGGAGATGGAGAGGGGCTAGGATATGGGCGGCAGGTCTTTCAGAAATGCCGTCACAGCCGCCGCCACGGTGAGGCGGTAGTCGGCGAAGAAATGGTCCGTGGGATAGCTGACGCTGCGCAGCAGCGTACCGCCCTGGGAGCGGATGGCGTTGATGAGCGGCGCGCAGTGGATGGCGGGCGGCGTATAGATGTCCAGAGAAGCCGAGACACACAGCAGGGGCTTTCTGGACAGCCGCTCCGCGACGCCCTCCAGACGGAAAGCCCCGGCATGGGCCTCCGCTTCCCGCAGCAGCGCCTCTCCCGTGACGCCGGTGAGCCACTGGGCGCTGTCGTCCAGCACCTCCCGGATGGCCTGGAAGGCTTGGGCATCCTCCGCGGCGATCTGGGGGATACGCCCGATGTCGCAGGGCATCAGCAGCACGCCGCCCTGGAGCTCCTCCCGCCACGCGGTCAGCTGGCCGCAGACAAAGCCGCCCAGGCTGTGGCCCACCGCGTACAGACGGGTCTTGTCAAAGCCGTGGGTCTCGTCCGCCAGGATGTAGTCCAGCACAGTGTTGGCGTCCTCCAGGTCGTGGGCCAGGGAGTAGTCCCCGTCGCTGCCCCAGCTGCCGCTGTAGTGGAAAGTCATCACATGGAACCCGGCCCGGCGGAGCGCCTGGGCGAGGTCAAAATTCCGCTCGCAGCCCGGGATACCGTGGAGCAGGAGGACAGCGGGATGGGGACCCGGTCCCGCCGCGGTGTAGAGCACAGAGAGGAGCCTGCCCCGCTTACCGGGGATGAGGATGCCATGGATGTCCGGGCGTCCGGCGCCCGCGCCGTAGTGGATCTCCGGCGCCTGCGCCGTATCGTGGACGTTACAGTCAGTATCCATATCGTATCCGTTCCTTCCGTCGTATTTGAATGTCTCAGTCCTTCGCGGCGCCGGTCTGGGACTGCTTGTTCAGATCCCGCTTGTACCAATCCTTGCCGTACAGAACCCGGGTGACCAGCATGGAGGCCACCGTGTCGCCGCAGGAGTTGATGAGAGTGCAGCCCGCGTCGAACAGCTGCGTCATCATCAGCAGGACCGGCAGGGCCACGGAGGGGAAGCCGAAGGAGGAGATGACCATGGTCTCCATGGCGGCGCCGCCGCCGGGAACGGAGGAGACGGCCACGGACCCGGCCACCGCGATGACCAGCGCAAAGGCGAAGTCGCCGATGCTGGTGAGGGGCTTGCCGAATAGGGCGCAGCACAAGCAGATCTCATAGATGGTGGCGATGCAGGCGCCGTCCATATGACAGGTGGCGCCCACAGGGACCACCACGGAGCTGACCTCCCGGGGCACGCCCAGCTTGTCGCAGGCGTCCAGCTGCAGCGGCAGCGCGGCGGCGGAAGAGCGGGTGCCCAGGGCCGTCAGGGCGGGGGTCAGGATGTTTTTGAAGAAGTTCCTGACGCCCCAGGGGCCCGCCGCCAGAAAGGCGTACAGCGCCAGGAACACGAAGAAGTAGACGATGGCGGCGGGGTAGTAGATGAGCAGGCCCCGGGCGTAGCTCTTCAGCAGGTCCGCGCCGTAGGTGCCGGTCAGGTTGGCGAAGTAGGCCAGCAGGCCCAGGGGGGCCAGCTTCATCAGCAGGGCGACCATTTTGTAGAACACCAGGGACAGATTGCTGAGCCACTCCGCCACGGGACGGCCTTTTTCACCCAGGAGGGAGACCGTGACGCCGAAAAACACCGTGAAGACGATCAGCGCCAGGATATGGCTTCTGGAGATGACGTCCGGGAAATCGCTGACGGTGAAGGTGTTGACGATCTGGTCGCCGATGCTGTCGGCGGCGGTGGCCACAGCGACCTCCGAGGATTCGATCTGGATGGAGGTGTCCACGCCAAAGATGCCGGTAACGATGAACATGTAGATGCCGGCGATGGCGGCGGTCACGATGAAGATGGCGATGGTCAGCACCAGCAGCTTGCCGACCCGTTTGGTGTCCGCGATGCTGGCGATGGAGCTGGAGATGGAGAAGAAGATCAGCGGGACCAGCAGGACAAACAGCAGGTTCAGCCAGATCTGGCCGATGGGGTAGAGAAACGAAGCTCTCTCCCCCAGCACGATGCCGATGATCGCGCCGATGATGACGAATAAGATTAGGATCAGGGGCTCCCGGTACGACGATGTTTTTTTTGCGGCTTTACTCATCAGAATTTCCCTCCACATTTGAATTTGTTGTCCACACACTTTTAAAACCTATAAACATACTATGTTTATGCAAGTGATTATACGGCGGAATGGCAAAAAATGCAACCCTTTTCTGCGGGTTTTCCATAATTCCGTGGAAATCGGGAATTTCAGACGGCTCCCTTGTGCAACTATACAAAAATTTCTCCGAAAAACGCGGGCAGGGCGGTCTCGCGCCGGACCGCCCCGCCGTCAGCCTGGTCTGTTCATTGAACAGCAGCACCGCCTCCCGGCTCTCCACGGGCCCCAGGGCATAGACCGTCCGGGTCTCCCGCTCGAGGTAGTCCACGGGGACGGCGCGGCTGTACTGGCAGGGGCGGTCCGTCACGATCCGGATGTCCGCCTCCGCAAAGGGCGCGGCCCGGTAATAGGGGTCGAACAGAAGGACGCGTCCGTACTCCGAAAGCTGGCAGCGCAGTGGATTTTTTATAGAATCAACTCCCCGGCAAGGTGTCCAGGGGGCGGGCCCGGAGGCCGGCGGTTCATTCCCCGATGCCCTGGATCTCCAGCAGCTCCACCGCCGCCTGCCCTCGGGCGGTCAGAGCCATGCTGCCTTTGTGGACATATGGCGCGTATGCCGCGTAGTCAAAATTCGACAGGGGCAGGTCGTAGTCCAGCCGGACGAGCCCCTTTTGGGCCAGCCCCAGGATGGCGGCGCTCAGCGCCTCCGGGGAGGCCGCGCCCTCCTCCAGGCAGACAGGCGTCTCCTGGTCCGCCCGCCGGGCCACGGGGAGGAAGGGCAGCTGCGCGAAGCGGCGCAGCAGGTCGATCTCCGCCTGTGTCAGTTCCAGGGCCCCGCTGCGGCCGCCGCAGGCGCCGCAGCT
>CABSFC010000172.1 GCA_902476875.1 uncultured Oscillibacter sp.
TGACACAGGAGCAACTGGCTTATATTGTTGACCGTTCTCCACGGACGATCATGTATAACGAAAATGACGGCCAGCATCCCAGCCTCAATACTTTTTATCAACTGGTCACGATGTTTGACATATCCGTAGACCAATACTTTTATCCGTCCAAAAATACAGAGAGCAGTTGTAGAAAGCGGATCAACGCTATACTGAACTCACTGGATGAAAAGGATTTACAAGTTGTTGAAGCTACAATACAAGCATTGAAGAACGCCAGAGAAACGGAGGTCAAGTAAAAGAGCCTTCGTTTTTAGGGGGCTTTTTTTGGGTGCCGCTAAATGGCAAGCAAGGCAAGTGTATTGACACTTGCAATTTCCGCGCTGCGGAAATGCTTGTTGGGGTGCCCCCAAACCCGCTGGACTTCTGGACACCGTGACCAGAAGAAATGTTGTCTGCGTCGCCGTCCCTAACGGGCCTGCTCCTTATTGCGCTGGTTGTCCGTCAGCCCGCGCAGATGATCCACGCTGCCCTTGACCGCCACCAGCTCCCGCATATCCTGCTGGGCCTTGCGGTATTCCAAATAAAGAGCTTTTTTCCGCGCTGCCAGTTGGCGGCGTTTTTCTTTTAGTACGTCCATTTTGGGGAGCTTCTCGCCGCCCAGCAGCTCGGCCATTGTCGCCTTGGCCGCCCGGTAGTCCGCCAGCTCCGCCTCATGCTCGGCAAGATATTTCCGGCTGTACTTGGCGGCCTTGTACCCATCGAACGCGGGGCGGGTCTTGGCGTACTGCACCACGGCGGCCATCAGATTGGACACATGGGAAAGCTCCGCCTCGGTCTGCTGAATGTCCCCGGCCAGCGTGTGAAACCGTTCCGTGGCAGCGTCGGTCTTTACGGCCAAATCGTCATATTCAAATAGCTGGTGCTCTTTCAGATATTGCAGCGCGGCAGCCATCTGTTTGAGGTTATACACCTTGGCCCAGCGTTCATAGGCGGGGCCTTTGCCCTGACGCATCCTCTCCTGAATATCGATCAGCAGATTGACACGGCGGGGTGCGGGCGCTTTCCGCGCCGTGGCCGTTCGTGTGGGAGCCTTGCCGTCAATGACGGCCTGCACGTCCTCGGGGCCGTAGCCGTCCCCCAGCGTGGCCGCCCGGAAACGGGCCGCCCGCTGTTGCCCTGGCACAAGGAATGAGATCACACCGCCGCGCCCGTGCTTGACCTGTATGCCTGCCGTTTCCATGCGCCGGAGAAAATCTGCGAAGTCCACGGGGCGCTCCGTCAGGGCCGCGTCAATGGCAAGGCAAATCTGTTCTTTCTGTGAGAGCTTTTGATTTTCGCCCAGCCATTGACCGTAGTGCAGATACCGTCCCTTGCTGTGGAGCTTGGGATTTGCAATCACGGATAGGTCGTGCTCCAGACATACCCGGTCAGACAGCCGCCGCAGGGCGAACGAGGAGCCGATGAAGTTGCGAAACTTCCGGGAGCGGTCATAGGCGGTGGAATTGTAGTAAATGTGATTATGAATGTGCTCTTTGTCTATATGGGTACAGACGAAGAATTGATACTTGCCCTTTGTCCAGCGCATCGCCGTTTCATAGCCGATGCGGTTGGCCTCCTCCGCCGTCACCTCGCCGTGAGGGAACGCCTGCCGGATCTGGTAGCACAACGCCCCGTGTCCGGCCCTGCGGTCAGTTTCGCCCTGATACTGATTTTTGACCAGCATGAACTCGGCGTGTGCCGTGGCCGGATCGCAGAGGTAGGAGGAAACGGCCCCCAGCTTCTCCGGGTTCAGGCCATAGTCAAAGCGGTCTTTCAGGCTTTGCAGGGCCGTCCGCTTATCGGCCCGCTTGTGGGATTTGAGGTAGGTTGTGGCCGTAGGCATCCCTCCTTTCCATACGACAAACGGCGGATGGGATCAGCCGCCGTTTTCTGCATCTTCTGGCCACCGTGACCAGAACTCAGCCCATGATGAAGCCCCGCAGGGAGCCGTTCAGCTCGTCCAGCTTGGCAAGCAGCCATCCGGCCAGCGCAGGCAGGCCAAAGGGTGAAATGGCAAACGCCATCAGCAGCCCCGCGATCCCCGTGGAAATGTCTTTCTCCACAAACAGCATCAGGACACTCAGCAGCCCCAGCACCGACGCGAGGATGGAGAGCAAACCAGCGGAAAGACTCAGCAGGAACGAGAGCACGGCCACAAGCAGGGTCAGCACCAACACAAAGGGAGCGGCAAGGATTTTGAATATGATCCGCATAGGGGGTTCCTCCTTTTTCCTGTATATGTCTATTATAACTCTGAAAAAATCGGCACTCAAGGATGTCCCGGCCCTCCGCACTTCTGGTCACGATGACCAGAGGTGCGGACAGCCGGGGAACGGCGCGAGGCCGTTCCCCCTGTGTCACATCGTTACAATGGCGGAGAGCTGGGCCAGCAGATCAGACAGCGGCCCCCACAGGTCGGCATAGTCCTTTTGCAGACGCTTCAGCTCGTCCGGGTACAGGCCGCCGTAGCTGTTGGCATGGATGGCCGCCTGATTGAGATTGTTTGCACAGCGCCGCTGGAGCGACACAAGCTCCTTGACGGGTTCAAGGTCAACGTGGAGCACATAGCCGCCCAGCGCCATTTTTCGGATATAGGCGCTCATGTTGCGGATGCCCGCCTCGGCCATGCGCTCCCGAATGACCTCCAGCTCGTCAGGCCGTACCCACACATAGATGGGGACGCTGCGGACGCGCTTCTTTGTCAACGCTCCTCACGCTCCCGGCTGCGGCGCTTGGGCGGGTGTTCCCGCACCTTATCCAGCGGCTTTTCCGACCGGGGCGGCACAGGCAGATTGTTGATGATGCCGTCGATCATGTTCCCGTTCTGCTCCATCGCAAG
>CABSFC010000173.1 GCA_902476875.1 uncultured Oscillibacter sp.
CCCGGCGGACCCGGACCAGGCCGCCTGGGCGCGGAGCTGCCATGTGCTGATCGACGCGGTTTTCGGCGTGGGCCTCTCCCGGGAGATCGCGCTAGACTCCGTGTTTGCCGATGCGATCCGCCTGATGAACGCGTGCCGGGGCAGGGTGGTCGCCGCCGATATCGCCAGCGGTGTGGAGGCGGACACCGGTCGTATTCTTGGCTGCGCGGCAAAGGCTGACAGGACAGTGACCTTTACAATAAAAAAAGTCGGTCAGGCGGTGGGCGACGGCGTTCTGTTGTCCGGCCAGGTAGAGGTGCGGGATATCGGGATTCCCGCTGATTTGGAGCGAAAGACCATCTGTCCGGCGCAGACGGTGGAGGCGGACTTTGTGCGGGCGGCCCTGCCGGCGCGGAAGCCCGACGGCCACAAGGGCGACTTCGGCAAGCTGCTGATCGTCGGCGGCGCGGAGGGGTATACCGGCGCGCCCTACCTGACGGCCTCCGCCGCGGTCCGGACCGGCTGCGGGCTGGTGTATCTGGGGGTGCCGGAGGGCATCTGGGCTGTGGAGGCGGTGAAGTGCGTCTCCTCCATGCCGTTCCCCCTGCCTGAAAAACACGGAATGTTAAGCTATAAAGCCTTACAGGAAATCGAGGAGAAGCTGTCTATCTGCGATGTGCTGGCTCTGGGCCCCGGCCTGGGGCGGAGCGAGCAGGTGACCCGACTGGCCTGTGACCTGCTGCTGCGGACGGAGAAGCCGGTGGTGCTGGACGCCGACGGCATAAATGCCCTGGAGGGACATATAGATGTGTTGGACCGGCGCCGGGGCCGGGTCACCATACTGACGCCCCATGACGGGGAGTTCGTCCGCGTCGGCGGGGACCTGTCCCACGGTGACCGGGTGAAAGCGGCCCGGGACTTCGCCGCGGCCCGCGACTGCGTTCTGGTTTTAAAGGGCCACCGGACCGTGACGGCCACGCCGGCCGGTAACGTGCTGGTGAACACCACCGGCAACTCCGGCCTTGCCAAGGGCGGCAGCGGCGACGTGCTGACGGGCGTGATCGCGTCTTTGCTTGCCCAGGGGGCCACGGCGGCCCAGGCCGCGGCGGCAGGCGTCTGGCTCCACGGCCGGGCGGGGGACCTGGCGGAAAAGCGTCTGACGGCCTTCGGCATGACGCCGGAGGATGTTGTGCGGGAAATGCCGGGGGCATTTCTTGAGATATTGGGATAAGAGATCAAAGATAAGAGAGATGGCTTTTCAATCGGGATATCTCCTATCTTTTATCTGAAAAATGGGGGTGCGACGATGCAGAAGCTGCGGAGGTGCGTACCAATGATGGCCCTGTGTCTGCTGCTGACGGCCTGCGGCGGCACGGGAGAAGCGGATACGGCGGACCCGCGCGACCGCTATCACGACATGGCCGGCTGCACCATGGAGGCGACGGTCAGTTGCGACCAGCAGGGCCTGGAGTGGGAGGCGTCGCTGCGGTGCGACTATGTGCCCGGCGGAGAGAGCATCGTTGAGGTGCTGGCGCCGGAGACCATCGCGGGGGTGAAGGCCGTTCTGGAGGAGGACACCTGGCGGCTGGAGTACGAGGACGCGTGCCTGAACGCCGGAACCGTCAGCCGGGAGGAGATCAGCCCGGCGGCGTGCCTGCCCCGGCTGATGAACGCCCTGCGGGACGGCTGGCTGCTGGAGGAGAACAGGGAGACCTGGAACGAGGTGCCCTGCCTGCGGCTGACGGTGGATCAGAGCGGGACTCAGGACGGCAAGATCGTTTCCACTGTCTGGCTCCGCCAGGACGACGGCACGCCCCTGCGGGGGGAGATCGCCGTGGACGGGGAAATATTTTTGACGGCGGAGTTTACGAGTTTCGTGTTTTATGATACAATAGATAACCAAGGGACTTGACCCTGTACTGCGGGAAGGGGGAGCCATTCCCATGGAAGATACGATTTTACGGAGGACCTGGGCGGCGATCGACCTGGACGCGCTGGCCCACAACTACCGGCTGGCCCGGGAGCTCACCGGACCCCGGGTCAGGTATTTGGGCGTGGTGAAGGCGGACGCCTACGGCCATGGCGCGGTCCAGGTCTCCCGGAAGCTGGAATCACTGGGGGCGGACTATCTGGCGGTCTCCAGTCTGGACGAGGCCCGGGAGCTGCGGAGAAACGGCATCCGGGCGCCCATTCTGATTCTGGGACACACGCCGCCGGACATGGTGCCCCAGCTCATCCAATACAACATCACACAGACCGTTTCCGCCCGGGCCAAGGCGGAGGCGTACAGCGCAGCGGCGGCGCAATGCGGCGGGACGCTGAAGGTCCACATCAAGGTGGACACCGGCATGTCCCGCCTGGGCTTCCTGGTCCGGGGCGGGCACTTTGACGGCGGCGTGGAGGCGATCTGTGCCTCCTGCGCCCTGCCGCACCTGGAGGCGGAGGGCATTTTCACCCACTTTGCCGTCTCCGACGAGGACGACCGCGAAAGCGAGGCATATACCCGGGCGCAGTTCGGCGTCTTCACCCGCGTCATCGACGCCCTGGAGGCGAGGGGCCGCACCTTCGCCATCCGCCACTGCGCCAACAGCGGCACCCTGGCCCGGTATCCGGACATGTATCTGGATATGGTCCGCCCCGGCATCGCCCTGTACGGGGTGGGGGCTGACGCGTTGCGGCTGGGCCTGCGGCCTGTGATGAGCCTGAAGTCCTGCGTCTCCACCATTAAGGTATTCGACCCAGAGACCGACGTCAGCTACGGCCGGACGTTCCGTACAACGGCAAAGACCCGCACCGGCGTGCTGCCCATCGGCTACGCGGACGGGCTGTTCCGGGGACTCTCCAACC
>CABSFC010000174.1 GCA_902476875.1 uncultured Oscillibacter sp.
AGGCCTTGGCAAAGTACGTGCTTTCCTGAAGCAGTTCCTCAAAGGTCCCCACATGACTGACGCCGCCCTTTTCCACCACGGCCACCCGGTCACAGCTTTGGACGATACCCAGCCGGTGGGCCACGATGATCACCGTTTTGCCCCTGCACAGGTTTTCAATGGCCTTGTCGATCTCCACCTGATTCTCCGGGTCGGCGGCGGAGGTGGCCTCGTCCAGGATCAGGATGGGGGCGTTTTTCAAAATGGCCCGGGCGATGCAGATACGCTGCTTCTGCCCGCCGGAAAACCGGGTGCCGTAGCCACCCACCTTCGTTTCGTACCCATCAGGCAGGGACATGATGAACTCGTCGATTTGGGCCTCCTTTGCCGCCGCCCGGACCTGTTCCAATGTGGCCTCATGGTTTCCCATGGCGATATTCTCAAAGACGCTGCCCCGGGTCAGGAAGCTGCGCTGAAAGACCACGGAGATGTTTTCCAGCAGCGCCTCGTAGTCGATGTCCCGCACATCCACTCCGCCGATGCGGATCTCGCCCCCGTTCACGTCGTAAAATCGGGAGATGAGCTGGACCAAGGTCGTTTTCCCCGCCCCGGATTCCCCCACAAAGGCCACCCGCTCGCCGTGGGCGATATGGAGATCACAGTGTTCCAGCACCGGCGTGTCCGAATCATAGCCAAAGGTGACATCCCGGACTTCGATATCGTGCTGCTTCGGGAAGGGCTGTCCGTTGCCGAACACGGGCGTGTCCAAAATCCCCTTGACCTGATTCACGCCGTTGATGACGTAGGACAGGTCGGAGCTCAGCTCCTGAAGGGGGCGGATGTCGGTCAGGTACTGGCTGCCCACAAAGGCGAACAACAGCAATACCCCGGCAGTGATCTTTCCGTGGACGAAGAACCAGCCCCCCAGGGGCACCAGCAGGAGGACGCCGCACTCCAGCAGCACCACATAGGCGGCGTACAGCGGCCCCGTGGCCCGGGAGATATCGCCCCACATCTTGTGCTGTTCATCCACCGCGCTGGAGAATTTTTGGAAGGAACGGGAGCCCATGTGGAACGCTTTGATGAGCCGCATACCGCCCACATATTCATGGATTGAGCTGGAGAGATCGCTTCCCGCGGAATTGACCTGGGGTATGAATTTATTGAAGCGGGTGAACATAACGACCATCACCACTGCCACGAACAGGAGCGGCAGCACGCTGACCAGGGCCAGAGGAACACTGACGGTCAGCAGATAGATAAACATCACAACCGGCCCGGAGAGATAGAGCACCAGCTCCGGCAGGTTGTGGGCCAGGAACAGCTCCAGCTTTTCGATGCTCTCATTCATGACGAATTTGATCTCGCCGGTGCTGCGCTCACTGAGAGCACCCAGCGGCATCTTCGCCATGTGTTCCGTGACCATGCACCGGACTTTGAACAGGGTATTATAGGCGCCCCGGTGGGAGGACAGGGAGGAACCCAGGGCGGTGAGCGTCTGCACCGCCGCCGCTGCCAGGATCACAAGGGCCCAGTGCAGGGCCAGATCAAGGGTGCATCGCCCCTCCGCCACAGCGTCCACCACTTGATAGAAAGCGAAATAGGGAACGATGGAACACAGGCTGGACAGGAGCGCCAGGAGGATGGAGGCATAGATATATCCCCGGTCCCGGCCTGCCCACTCCATCAGCAGGGCAAAGCCCTTTTTGTTGGATTTCAATGTAAATTAGTCCTTTCTTTTTGGATTTGCCCACATTGTAATCCCGGAAAAATCCTGATACAATGATCTGAGACAGAAAGCGTCCTTTTATCATAATGAAACGTCTGATTGGAACAAAAGGAGGCGCCATGAAGGTCGAGAAAAAAGAGGACTACGGAGCCGTTCTGGAACAGGCCGGATTTCTCCCCTGCCCCACGCCGGAGGGCTTCCCCAGAGAGGGCAGCTGCTGGGCGGCGGCTTCCCAAATTGGGACGGGACATTACTGGATCTACACCTCTCCTCAAGCATACAATATTAAGATCCACGATTTCAGCTTCCGGGAGGATACCGTTATCGACCTTGCCATTCCGGAGTGTCTCAGCGTCACCTGGTACGAGTCTATATCCGGAGAAGAGCTATCCCCCTACCGGAAGCTGAACAGCCATGTGGTCAAGAGCTTTTTGGGCGGCTATGAGCCCTTCAGGGCGCTGATCCACCGGAAGGTCCCCATTCGGTCCATCGGCATCGAGTATCACCCTGCCTACTATGAGTACCAGCTGAAGGAACGCTTCGGAGACCTCTACCAAAGTCCTCAGGAGGCGTTCCGCAGCATCGACGAGACTGCCTCCTGGCGGTCGATGGAGACGCTTTTGACCCAGGTGTGGCGCTATCAGGAGGCGGGGCTGCCCGCCCAGCTCTATTACGATGCCAAGGCGGCTGAGGCGCTGTCCCTGGTTTTTGAGCGCCACCGGCGCCTGAATGAGCAGCCCAAGTCCTCCGTCTCCAAGGCTGACCAGGTCATGCTGCAGGCCCTGGCAGCCTATATCAGGGACCACTACGCCGACCAGCTGACTATAGAGGGGCTGTCCAAGATCGCCTGCATGGGCACCACCAAGCTGAAGCGGTGCTTCAAGGCCCACTTCGGCGTCACCGTTGCGGAGTACATTCAAAATGTGCGGATCGGACAGGCGGAGCATCTGCTGGCCTACACCGACCTCCCCATAGGAGAGATTGCCCAGGCCGTCGGCTACACGGCGGCGGGTCACTTTGCAGATCTATTCCGCAAGACGAAGGGGGTCCTCCCCATGGAATACCGAAAGCTGGCCCGGGACTGAACGACAAAAAGGCGCGGACGAC
>CABSFC010000175.1 GCA_902476875.1 uncultured Oscillibacter sp.
GGCGGCAAGGGCCGCGGCTTCAGGAGACCGCAGCCCTTGCCATTCGTTTGTGGCGTGTTGCCCCGCGGATGCTCAATAGGTGCCGGCGGGGATGGTGTAGGCGCTGTAGTAGGGGGAGGACTCCAGCAGGCTGTTGGTGTGCTCCTCGTCCAGGCTCACCAGGTACACGGGGCCGGCGGTGGCCAGGTCCACAATGGCGGTGGTGGGAGCGCCGGCCACGACGAACGCGGCGTCGATCTTGCCGTCCTTCAGGCTGTCGGCGCTGTCGCCGAAGCTCTGGTACACGGCGCTGATGTCGTCCTCGGTCAGGCCGTAGGCGTCCAGCACGTCGATGGCGTTGAAGTACACGCCGGAGCCGGAGGCGCCGATGGAGACCTTCTTGCCAGCCAGGTCAGCCACGGACTTGATGTCCGGGTTGGTGGTGACGATCTGGACCTGCTCCATGTACAGGGCGGCCACCACGGAGAAGCCCTCCACGGGGGTCTCGAACAGGCGCTCGCCGTTGTAGGCGTAGCTCATGACGTCGGACTGGACAAAGGCGATCTGCAGATTGCCGGCGTCCAGGTCCTCGATGTTGGCCTGGGAGCCGCTGGAGGTGACGGCGGTGACGGAGAGGTCGGTGTTATTGGAGACATAGGAGGCCAGCACGCCGCCGAAAGCGTAATAGGTGCCGGTCTCGCCGCCGGTGCCGAAGGTCAGGCCCTTGGAGGTGCCGGAGCCGGCGCCCTCCTTGACGGAAGCGACCTCATAGCCCTGCTCCGCAAAGTACTTGGCCGCGCCGGGATGATAGGGCACGGAGGTCATGGAGGAGGCGAACTCCAGGTTCAGCTCAGCGCCCTTGCCGTGCTGGCTGGTGATCGTGTCCACATTGTCGAAAATGGTGGAAACGAAGGTGTAGACATCCTCCTCGGGCACATCGTCCCGGGCGATGACGACCGCGCCGACGGCGATGGTGTCGGTGTCGGTGGCCTGGGTGGTGCTGGTATCGGTGGTGTCGGTGGTGTCGGTGGTGTCGGCCGTGTCGTTGGTATCAGCGGGGTCGCTGTTGCCGCCGCAGCCGGCCAGGATGGTGGTCATCAGCATGAAAACCATCAGCAAAGACAGAAACTTCTTCATTTCTCAAATCCTCTTTTCCTATTTGATACATGGGTCTTGCAGGTACTTGCATATCATATCGCAAACACTTTCATTTTTCAAGTCCCTTTTTCACATTTTTGGTTTATTTTTGCAGGTAATCATTTTTACTCTTGCATTTTTATGATATTTTGTGCATTTTTTTGAAAGCGCTCCTGCACATGAAGTCATCCTGCACAAAGGCGGGGCCTTTCCGCAACACCGAATTGTCTATATCGCCGGGACATAACCGGTGGGAAATGTCCGCGTAAAAAAGGCCGCCCCCTTTCGGAGGCGGCCCCGCGCGGCTGCGTTGATTTCCTCTTTTTTACAGCGCCCTGGTGTCCACGGCCTCCTTCAGCTTGGCCGTGAAGTCCTCCAGGCTCATGGCGCCCAGGTCCTCGCCGGAGCGCAGGCGGACGGAGACGGTGCCATTCTCCATATCCCGGTCGCCCACCACCAGCATGTAGGGGATCTTCTCCAGGGTGGCCTCCCGGATCTTCTTGCCAATCTTCTCGTTCCGGGCGTCCACCTCCACGCGGTAGCCCGCGGCGTCCAGGCTGGCGGCCACCTGGTTGGCGTAGTCCGCCGCCCGGTCGGTGATGGGCAGCAGCTTCACCTGGACGGGGGACAGCCAGGCGGGGAAAGCCCCGGCGAAATGTTCGGTGATGACGCCGATGAACCGCTCGATGGAGCCCAGCAGCGCCCGGTGGATCATGACGGGGCGGTGCTTCTCGCCGTCCTCGCCCACGTACTCCAGCTCGAACCGCTCGGGCATCTGGAAGTCCAGCTGGATGGTGCCGCACTGCCAGGTCCGGCCCAGGGAGTCGGCCAGGTGGAAGTCCAGCTTGGGGCCGTAGAACGCGCCGTCTCCGGCGTTGATGACGAAGTCCTTTCCCATCTCGGTGATGGCGGCCTGGAGGGTGTCCTCGGCGAAGTGCCAGACCTCTTCCTCGCCCATGTGGTCCTCGGGCATGGTGCTCAGCTCGATCTGATAGGTCAGGCCGAAGGTGGAGTAGATCTCGTCGAACAGCTTCACCACGTTCTTGATCTCGTCCTTCATCTGGTCGGGGGTCATGAAGATGTGGGCGTCGTCCTGGGTGAAGCAGCGGACCCGGAACAGGCCGTGGAGGGCGCCGGACATCTCATGCCGGTGCACCAGGCCCAGCTCCGCCATCCGCAGGGGCAGGTCGCGGTAGGAGTGGGGCTCGCTCTTGTAAACCAGCATGCCGCCGGGGCAGTTCATGGGCTTGACGGCGTAGTCCTCGCCGTCGATGACGGTGGTGTACATGTTGTCCTTGTAGTGGTCCCAGTGGCCGCTGCGGTGCCACAGCTCCTGGTTCAGGATGATGGGGGTGGAGATCTCCACATAGCCGTAGCGCTTGTGGCACTGACGCCAGTAGTCCAGCAGGGTGTTCTTCAGCACCATGCCCTTGGGCAGGAAGAAGGGGAAGCCGGGGCCCTCGTCGGCCATCATGAAGAGGCCCAGCTCCTTGCCCAGCTTCCGGTGGTCCCGGCGCTTGGCCTCCTCCAGGCGCTCCAGATACGCGTCCAGCTCCTCCTTCTTGGGGAAGGCCACGCCGTAGATCCGCTGGAGGGTCTGGCGGCTGGAGTCGCCGCGCCAGTAGGCGGCGTTGCAGGCGGTCAGCTTGATGGCGTTGCCCTTG
>CABSFC010000176.1 GCA_902476875.1 uncultured Oscillibacter sp.
AGGGCTTCCCGCGTCTGGTACAGGGTTACTTGTTGATGGAGGCGGCGATGGCGTCGGCCAGGGCGTCCATCTCCGGCAGGTTCTGCTCCTGGAGGGAGGAGGCCATGGTCAATCCGTCGTCCAGGATGTCCATGTGCTTCAGCTTTTCCAGTTCCTCCCGCATCAGGGCGCCGGACCGGGGGGCCCAGGAGCCGTTCTCCACCAGGGCCACGGTGCGCTTCTGGAGGTTCAGGGCCTTCATATCCGTCAGGAAGTTGTGCATGGGCGGGAAGATGCCCAGGTTATAGGTGACGGAGGCCAGCACCAGGTGACTGTACTTGAACAGGTCGGAGATCAGATAGCTGACGTGGGTGCTGGACACGTCGTACAGCCGGGTGTTGGTGACGCCCCGCTCCGCCAGCTTGGCGGCCAGGACCTCGGCGGCGGTCTCGGTGTTGCCGTACATGGAGGCGTAGACGATCATGACGCCCTTCTCCTCCGGCTCGTAGGTGGCCCAGTGGACGTACTTGTCGATGATGTAGCCCAGATCCTTCCGCCACACGGGACCGTGGAGGGGGCAGAGGAACTTGATGTTGTCCAGGCCCACGATGTTTGCGGCCTTGTTCAGCAGGGCCTGGACCTGGGGACCGTACTTCCCTACAATGTTGGTGTAGTAGCGGCGGGCGTCGTCGATCCACTCGCCGTCGAAGTCGAACTCGTCGGCGAACAGCTTGCCGTCCAGGGCCCGGAAGGAGCCGAAAGCGTCGGCGGAGAAGAGGACGCCGTTGGTGGTGTCGAAGGACACCATAGCCTCCGGCCAGTGGACCATGGGGGCGGAGACGAAAGCGATGGTGTGCTTGCCGAAGCACTTGGTGTCGCCCTCCCGGACCTCCTCCACGTTGTCCCCGATGGGGAAGCCGAACTGGTGCAGCAGGATGACCGCCTTGGGGGAGGTGACGATCTTCACCTCCGGCCAGCGGAGCAAAATCTCCTCGATGGAGGCGGCGTGATCCGGCTCCACGTGGTTAATGACCAGGTAATCCAGGGGGCGGCCGTCCAGCACGGCCTTCACATTGTCGATGAACTGTCGGCCCACGGACCAGTCGGCGGTGTCAAACAGGACGGTCTTCTCGTCCAGCAGAACGTAGGCGTTGTAGCTGACGCCGTGGTACAGGGGATGGATATTCTCAAACAGGGCCAGGCGGTGGTCGTTGGCGCCGACCCAGTACAGATCGTCGGTGACTTTCCGGAAATTATACATACTAGATACCTCCTTCTATCATCAGGCAGCGTTACACTTCGATCTCAATGAACTGGTCCGCGGGCTCGCCGCAGTGGGGGCAGACCCAGCCCTCCGGCAGGTCCTGGAACTTGGTGCCGGGCTTGACGTCGTTCTCCGGGTCGCCCACCAGCAAATCGTACTCGTGTCCGCAGCCGTTGCAGAGATAGAGCTTCCGGGACTGGGTGGTCTTCTTGGGCACGGCACGCTTCATTTTCTTCATGGGCGGGGCGGGCAGCTTCTCGCCGGTGTCCAGCGCCGCCGTCAGCAGAGGCAGGATCTCCATCACGTCGCCCACGATGCCGTAGTCGCAGTTCTTGAAGATGCGGGCGTTGGGGTCGATGTTGATGGCCACGATGGTGGAGGCGTCCTTGATGCCCTTCAGGTGCTGGCCCGCGCCGGAGATGCCGCAGGCGATGTACAGGTTGCCCTTGAACTTCTGGCCGGACATGCCCACATAGCGGTTCAGGGGGACGTATTGCAGGGTCTCGGCCACGGGGCGGCTGGAGCCGATGGCGGCGCCGGCGGCCCTGGCCAGGTCCTCGATGAGCTTCATATTTTTCTTCTCGCCGATGCCCTTGCCGGCGCTGACCACCCGCTCCGCCTGGACGATGGGGGTGTCCATGGGGATGCCCACGGTGAAGTCGTATCCGTCCTTCTTCAGAGCGGCCACCAGGGCGTCCACCCGCTCCTGCGCGGTGCCGTCCTTCAAAATCTGCTTCTTGCGCTCGCCGGTCTCCGGGCCCCGCTTCTGGGCCGGGGCGGGATCGGCCTTGCCGGCCTTGCCCAGGATGTGGGAGGCGATGACCACCCGCTGGATTTCGTTGGTGCCCTCGTAGATGGTGGTGATCTTGGCGTCGCGGTAGAACCGCTCCACCTCCATGCCCTTCAGGTAGCCGTTGCCGCCGAAGATCTGGAGGGCGTCGTTGGTGACCTCCAGGGCGATGTCGGAGGCGTACTGCTTGGCCATGGCGGACTCCATGCCGTAGGGGACGTGGTCCTGCTTCAGGTCGGCGGCGCTGTACACCAGCAGCCGGGCGGCCCGGAGCTTCGTCGCCATGTCGGCGATCTTGAAGGCGATGGCCTGCTGCTGGCAGATGGGACGGCCGAACTGGACGCGCTCCTTGGAGTACTCCACCGCCGCCTCAAAGGCGCCCTGGGCGATGCCCAGCGCCTGGGCCGCGATGCCGATGCGGCCGCCGTCCAGGGTGGCCATGGCGATCTTGAAGCCCTGGCCCTCCTTGCCCAGCAGGTTCTCCTTGGGGACCTTCACATTGTTGAACAGCAGCTGGCAGGTGGCGGAGGAGCGGATGCCCATCTTGTCGTAGTGGTCGCCGAAGGCGAAGCCCTCCCAGCCCCGCTCCACGATGAAAGCGGAGATGCCCCGGGTGCCGATGTCCGGCGTGGTGACGGCG
>CABSFC010000177.1 GCA_902476875.1 uncultured Oscillibacter sp.
AAAATCGGCAGTCGGGTGTTCACCGGCATCCAGCTGCGGCAGCTGCTGGGGCTGGAAGCGGAGGAATGAGGATACATCGACGGCGCGGGCCAGCAGGCCCGCGCCGTTTTTTCTTGACATACCTAGAAATGCTATGTATAATGGAGCCAACAAGCATAGAAACACTAGGTATGAACTTCCATGGGAGGGATCGTATGAAGAAGCAGAATATCGAGCACACCCAGCTGCTGGTGCTGTCGCTGCTGGTGGGGGAGGACATGTACGGCTACCAGATGATCATGGAGCTGGCCCGCCGCTCCGACCACACCTTTGAGATGAAGGAGGGCACGCTGTACCCGGTCCTCCACGGCCTGGAGCGGGACGGCTGTGTGGAGGCCTACCAGCGGGCGGCCCCCACGGGCCGGGTGCGGAAGTACTACCACCTGACCCGCAAGGGCGGCGCGCGGCTGCGGACGGAGGCGGAGGCGTGGAAGAGCTATTCCGGGGCCGTCAACGCCGTGCTGCGCAGCAGCCCGGGGCCGCATCTGGCGTGAGATGACCAGGCAGGAGTATACCGCCCAGGTCCTGGCCCAGCTCCGCCGGGTGACGGGCGACGAGCGGGAGTCCATCCGGGCGGAGATCGACGCCCACATGGAGGACCACATCCGCGACCTGCTGGACCTGGGCTACGCCCCGGAGCTGGCGGAGGAGCGGACGCTGGCTTTCATGGGCGACCCGGCGGAGGTGGGCCGGGAGCTGAGTAAACAGTATCCCTTGGGGTGGTTGGCGGCGCGGTGGTTTGCCACGGCGGTCACAGTCCTGCTCTGTGCGGCGGCGTTATCGCAGCTCTGGGGCGTGACTTGGTTTTGGGGAAGTCTGAAAGCCCGCGTCATTCCAAACCGCTTTCACAGTCAATTGGAATCCCAGGCGTCGGAGTGGGTGGACATCCGAGTTCGGATAGGCAATGACGTCCTGCGGGTCTACCAGGTCAATGTGGGAACAGAGGATGGCCGCCAGGTGGCGGAAGTTTCCCTGTGCGCCTACGACTGCCTTCCCGGCGGCATCGTTACGTCAGATTTGCTGCGTAGCAGCCGGCTGGAGGACCAGCGCGGCGGCCGGGAAAGACCTGACACGCTTACCGCGTATAACGGAAGTGACGGGAGAACGGCATACGGCAATACTTTTGTGACCATAGGGCCAGAGGATACTTACGTGACCCTGCGGTATGAGCGCCTTGGCAGGCATCTGGCGATCCAGATACCCCTGCCGGAGGAGGTGGCTCCATGAGACAGCGGAGACTGCCCACTCGGAAAAAGCGGGCCATCAGGCAGATCGCCATTGCCATAGCCGCCCTGCTCCTGGTGAATCACATTCTGGATGTCGGCCTGCTGCTGCCTGTTCAGGCGGTCTGGAAGGTGAAGGAGAGCATGTGCATGGACCCGATGCGGGTGGTGGCAAGAGATCACGCGCCGGAACTCGGGAACACAGAACTGACCTACCTGCTGACAAACGAAAATGCCATGGTGATAACCAGCGTACAGCTGACGGCGTTGGGCTGGCAGTGTCCCGGCGGAGCGATGCTCGTGGAGTTTGACCACCGGGAGGGCGCGCCGCTGTATGGAATCGATTGGTATATCAGGGGGGACCCCGGACAGCGGGTGAACTACTTTTTTGGCTGGGTGGACGACCCGCGCATCTCTACGGTAACGGCGCACGTCATATATAAAGAGGAGGACCGGGAGCTGGGCCAGACTGTCCGCACGGAGACCCTTCAGCTGACAGCCTCGGAATTTTATGAGGCTGAAGGGCGGCGGTTCTTCCTTCTGCGGCACAGCGGCGAATGGGAGGAATACCTCTCTGTGGATGTTGACTTTGTTGCCCTTGACAGTGCGGGAAGCGAGATAGCCCGGCAGAATGACGGCGATGCGGCTGGCACGTATACCGAATCAGCAGAATCAGCGGAGCTGGCAGCCTGGGAAATGAGACCATCCGGCAGAAAGTGGAAAGATATGGCCAAAAGGAAACACACCGGGAACGCTCCCGGTGTGTTTCTTATCAAATAAGTTGACGTAATATGTTTATAGCAAACTTATCCAGCCGTTCCTCAATCCCCGGCAGCGCCATGGCCGTCCCCGCGTCGTTGGCGGTCTCCAGCAGGCAGAAACGGGCGGGGAGCCAGAAGCCCTTGTTCATGTTCAGGGCGGACACCACCTGGCTGGCCACGATGTCCCCGCCGGAGTAGCCGGAGACCACAATGGCGAACACCGCTTTGCCGGTGAAGGGCGCGGCGCGGTACAGGGCCGTCAGGCGGTTGATGGCCGCCGTCAGGTTGGCGGACAGGGCGTCGTTGTAGTTGGGGCACAGCAGCACCACCGCGTCGGCCTCCCGGAGGGCGGGGTAGACCTCCTGCACCATGACGCCGCCGTAAAAGCAGCCGCCTTTTTCACCGTAGTGCAGGCACATGGTGTAGGGGCACCCGGCGCAGTCCTCCAGGGTGCCGTTCCGCAGTCCGATCTCCGTGATGGCACAGCGGGCCTCCAGCCGCTCCCGGCACCGGCTCCACAGGGCCAGGGTGTTGGAAGTGCGGTGGTTGGAGGCGTGGAGCACCAGCAGCCGCGGACGGGCGCGGCGGGGCGGGGAGAAGTCCAGCAGCCGGCCCGCCAGACCGGCGGCGG
>CABSFC010000178.1 GCA_902476875.1 uncultured Oscillibacter sp.
TGATCCAGCCTCCCATCATGAAACTGCTGACCACGGAGAAGGAGCGCCAGATCGTTATGAAGCCCCTCCGGGAGGTCAGCAAGAAGGAGAAGATCATCTTCCCCATCGTAGTGACCATCTTCGTGGCGCTGCTGGTGCCCTCTGCCGCCCCCCTCATTGCCTGCCTCATGCTGGGCAACCTCTTTAAGGAGTGCGGCGTTACGGAGCGGCTCAGCAAGACCGTTCAGAATGAGCTCATCAACATCGTGACCATCTTCCTTGGCGTCAGCGTGGGCGCAACGGCCACCGGCACCACCTTCCTGTCCCTCCAGACCATCAAGATTATGGCCATGGGCGTGGTGGCCTTCAGCTTCGGCACCGCCGGCGGCGTCCTGCTGGCCAAGTTCATGAACCTGTTCCTCAAGGAGAAGATCAATCCCCTCATCGGCTCTGCCGGTGTGTCCGCCGTGCCTATGGCCGCCCGCGTCAGCCAGAAGGTCGGCCAGGCGGAAAACCCCGGCAACTTCCTGCTGATGCACGCCATGGGCCCCAACGTGGCCGGCGTCATCGGCTCCGCCATCGCGGCGGGCGTTCTCATCTCTCTGTTCGGTTGACGTCCGAACAAACCGCGCTATGTGAATCCCGCCCTTTGGGCAGGCTTCACACCGCTCCGTTTGTTCCTCCTCTCCCCACCGCAACGGCCTTGCTGGGTTGCGGCGGGGGCCCCCCTATGTTTTTAAATAGGAGAAATGTCTATGGAATTTTTATCTAACAAGCCCCTGTATATCACGGACACCATCCTCCGCGACGCCCACCAGTCCCAGGCGGCCACCCGCATGCGGGTGGAGGATATGCTCCCCGCCTGTGAGGTGCTGGACTCCATCGGCTACTGGTCCCTGGAGTGCTGGGGCGGCGCCACCTTTGACTCCTGCATGCGCTTTTTGAACGAGGACCCCTGGGAGCGCCTGCGCAAGCTTCGCAAGGCCCTGCCCCACACCAAGCTGCAGATGCTGTTCCGGGGCCAGAACATCCTGGGCTACAAGCACTACGCCGACGACGTGGTGGACGCTTTCTGCCGCAAGTCCATTGAAAACGGCATCGACATCATCCGCATCTTCGACGCCCTGAACGACGTGCGGAATCTGGAGCAGGCCATCAAGTCCACCAAGAAGTACGGCGGCATGGTGGAAGCCGCCATGAGCTACACCATCTCCCCCATCCACAGCGAGGAGTACTTCGTGAAGCTGGCCCGTGAGCTGGAGCAGATGGGCGCCGACGTCATCTGCATCAAGGACATGGCAAACCTCCTGCTGCCCATGGACGCCTACTCCCTGGTGAAGCGGCTGAAGGAGACGGTCAGCGTCCCCATCCACCTGCACACCCACAACACCACCGGCACCGGCGACATGGTGTACCTGATGGCCGCCTACGCCGGCGTGGACATCGTGGACACCGCTCTGTCTCCTCTTGCCAACGGCACCTCCCAGCCCGCCACGGAGTCCCTGGTGGCGACGCTCCAGGGCACCGTCCGGGATACCGGGCTGGACCTGAACAAGATGAGCGACGCGGCGGCCCACTTCCGCAAGGTGGCCCAGAAGCTGAAGGAGCAGGGCAGCCTGGACCCCAAGGTGCTGAACGTGGACACCAATACCCTCCTCTATCAGGTGCCCGGCGGCATGCTCAGTAACCTGATCTCCCAGCTGAAGCAGGCCGGGAAGGAGGACAAGTACTACGACGTGCTGGCGGAGATCCCCCGGGTCCGGGAGGACTACGGCTATCCCCCGCTGGTGACGCCCTCCAGCCAGATCGTGGGCACCCAGGCGGTCATGAACATCATCATGGGCGAGCGGTACAAGACCTTCACCAAGGAGTCCAAGGCCATGCTCCGTGGCGAGTACGGTAAGCTGCCCGGCGAGGTCAACGAGGCCGTCCGGGCCAAGGCCGGCATTGCCCCCGAGGATGTCATCACCTGCCGTCCGGCGGACCTGCTGGAGCCGGAGCTGGAGAAGTACCGGGCGGAGTTCAAGGACGTGGCCAAGAGCGACGAGGACGTCCTCTCCCTGGCCCTGTTCCCCCAGGTGGCCCCCAAGTTCCTGGCCTGGCGGGACGGCCCCCACGACGAGCCCGCGGCATCTCCCGCCCCCGCCCCTGCCGCTCCCAAGGCTGCCCCCGCCGCCCCCAACGCGGTCCGGGAGCTGTACGTGGAGTACAAGGGCTGAGAACTGCATGAAAAAAGACACGGTATCAAAAGGCCGCCCTGCATAAGGACAACAAGATATACCGTTCAGCCTGCATTGAAAAGCCATCTGCCCGAATGCCAATTCCGTAGTTATCCCATAATCAATTATGAGCTTATCAGTGCCCATAAAAAAGACACTGATTAATTCCTGTGGAAACCGCCGTGAATGCAGGACGATACGCCATTAAAAGCCAAAATAAAAATCTAAATGTCGCTCTATAATATTTTGGAAAATGAACGCCTGTGAGAGTAGTATCGCCCTCACAGGCGTTCAAATTATATTCGACGGACCATTTTTCTCCCCAATCAGATTTACTTCAAGCGGCGGGACGCCTCCCACATGGCGGTGTATTTGCCGCCCATGGCCACCAGCTGGTCGTGGGTGC
>CABSFC010000179.1 GCA_902476875.1 uncultured Oscillibacter sp.
AGCGAACATCTTGAAATGGGCGGGCTCTGCCTGACCATTTGAGTCCAATGCGGGGGCCCCGCAAAATCGAAGATTTTGTGGGGCCGCCCGGGAGTTCTATGCCCTGGAACGGCTGTGGCACGACGGCACGCCCGTGGATCTCGGCGGTGTGCTGACGGCGGACTGAGGGCCTCCCGCGCCGAGTGGCGCGTACAAGCATGTTCGCGAAGCGAACATCTTGAAATGGGCGGGCTCTGCCTGACCATTTGAGTCCAATGCGGGGTCCCCGCAAAATCGAAGATTTTGTGGGGCCGCCCGGGAGTTCTACGCCCTGGAACGGCTGTGGCACGACGGTATGCCCGTGGATCTCGGCGGTGTGCTGACAGCGGACTGAGGCTCGCCGGCGCGCTGCGGTGAAAAAGCGGAAGATTTTCCTCTTTTTCCTTGACAAAACCCGAAACTCCCCTTAAAATAGCGCTGTTAAAGACTGTGAAGGGAAGAAAGACGGAGTTTTCCACCTCCAGAGAGCCGGCGGGCGCTGCGAGCCGGCGGCGGAAGTCCGTGTATGACTGGTCCCGGAGTTTTCCGCCTGAACGGACAGTAGGGCGGGACGGCAGGCGCCGTTATCCGCCGCTGAGGGCCGGATGGAGACATGCGGCTGAATCAGGGTGGTACCGCGTTTTCAACGCCCCTGAGCTTTGGGCTCGGGGGCGCTTTTTTGTAATCACATCCGAAAGGGAGAAAAATATGAAGTACGATTTTACCGCCATTGAAAAAAAGTGGCAGCAGAAGTGGCTGGAGGAGAAGCCCTTCACCGCCGTCACCGGGGACACCACCCGGAAGAAGTTCTTCGGCCTGATCGAGTTCCCCTATCCCTCCGGCCAGGGCCTCCATGTGGGCCACGCCCGGCCCTTCACCGCCATGGACATCATCTGCCGCAAGAAGCGGATGCAGGGCTACAACGTCCTGTTCCCCATCGGCTTCGACGCCTTCGGCCTGCCCACGGAGAACTACGCCATCAAGAACCACATCCACCCCGCCGTGGTGACGCGGGACAACATCGCCAACTTCACCAAGCAGCTCCATATGCTGGGCTACTCCTTCGACTGGGACCGGGTGGTGGACACCACCGACCCCAGCTACTACAAATGGACCCAGTGGATCTTCCTGCAGCTGTTCAAGCACGGCCTTGCCTACAAGGCGTCCATGCCCGTCAACTGGTGCACCAGCTGCAAGTGCGTCCTGGCCAACGAGGAGGTCGTGGAGGGTGTGTGCGAGCGCTGCGGCAGCGCCGTCATCCGCAAGGAGAAGAGCCAGTGGATGCTGAAGATCACCGAGTACGCCGACCGCCTGATCGACGACCTGGACGATCTGGACTATATCGAGCGGGTCAAGATCCAGCAGCGTAACTGGATTGGCCGCAGCGAGGGCACCGAGGTCTCCTTCACCGCCACCAACGGCGACGACATGACCGTCTACACCACCCGGTGCGACACGTTGTTCGGCGTGACCTACATGGTCCTCTCTCCCGAGCACCCCTACCTGAAGAAGTGGCAGGACAGCCTGACCAACTGGGATGAGGTCCAGGCCTATATCGACGCCGCCGCCCGTAAGAGCGACCTGGAGCGCACGGAGCTGAGCAAGGACAAGACCGGCGTCCGCCTCCAGGGCATCGAGGCCGTCCACCCCGTCACCGGAAAGCACATCCCCATCTTCGTCTCCGACTACGTCCTGATGGGCTACGGCACCGGCATCGTTATGGGCGTGCCCGGCCACGACCAGCGCGACTGGGACTTCGCCGACAAGTTCGGCCTGCCCATCATCGAGGTGGTCAAGGGCGGCGACGTGACCAAGGAGGCCTTTGTCCTGAAGGACGACACCGGCATCATGGTCAACTCCGACTTCCTCAACGGCCTGACCGTCAAGGAGGCCATCCCCACCATGAAGAAGTGGGTCACGGACCACGGCATCGGCCATCCCAAGACCAACTTCAAGCTCCGGGACTGGGTGTTCTCCCGCCAGCGCTACTGGGGCGAGCCCATCCCCCTGGTGAAGTGCGAGAAGTGCGGCTGGGTGCCCCTGCCGGAAGAGCAGCTTCCCTTGCTGCTGCCGGAGGTGGAAAGCTACGAACTCACCGACGACGGAGAATCTCCTCTCTCCAAGATGACCGACTGGGTGAATACCACCTGCCCCAAGTGCGGCGGCCCTGCCCAGCGTGAAACGGATACCATGCCCCAGTGGGCCGGCTCCTGCTGGTACTTCCTGCGGTATATGGACCCCCACAATGATAAGGCCCTGGCCTCCAAGGAGGCGCTGGAATACTGGTCTCCCGTGGACTGGTACAACGGCGGCATGGAGCACACCACGCTGCATCTGCTCTACTCCCGGTTCTGGCATAAGTTCCTCTATGACATCGGCGCCGTGCCCACCAAGGAGCCTTACGCCAAACGCACCAGCCACGGCATGATCCTGGGCGAGGGCGGCGAGAAGATGTCCAAGTCCCGGGGCAACGTGGTGAACCCCAACGACATCGTGGCCCAGTACGGCGCGGACACCATGCG
>CABSFC010000180.1 GCA_902476875.1 uncultured Oscillibacter sp.
GATCGGTGATCTTGCGCTTGACCATCTTGATGGCCTCGTTCTGGTTGATGCCGCGCACGTGCATGGTGACGAGAAGGTTTCCCTCCACATCCATAAAGTCCGTAAGGATACGGTCCTGGATCTCCGGGGCCAATATCTGCAAGAAGGACACCGCGCCGTACATTTCGCCCATGCGGAAGCGCCGCGTCTCCCCAAACTCGAAGGAAGAAGGCGCGATAAAATCCTTCACGGACAGGCCGCTTGCCGGGAGCCAGTCCCATTCAAAGGCAAAGGGCTCCCCTCTGGGATGGAGGAGACCGTGCAGCAGTGCCAGACGTTCCTTGCCGTCCAGCACCTTTGCCGCCGCGCCCATGACCTTGAAGCGGTTCAGGGTGTCCGCCTCGATGCGGGAAAACCTTGCCCGCGCCGCCTGGATGCTCTCCGCCTCGATGGTCAGCGTGACATACTTGCTTTTCACATAGCCGTTGCTGCCGCGCTCATACTGTGTTTGCAGGATGCCGGAGGCCTCGGCGCGGATCCCGTCCAGATCGTCCCCCTGGGCCGCCATGCGGAACAGGTCCCCGCCGCCGGCCTTGTGGCTGCTGCTCAGGGTCATTTGCACGCCGATGGAGGGATCATAGCCGTTATAGAAGTCGCAGAGGCGTTCAAAGATATCCCGCTGATCGTCCGGCCCTGCCAGACGGTAGCTGACGTCGGCGTAGGCGATGGTTTTGGAAAAATGCCGGTCGTCCAGACGGCACAGGCCGTCCGGGTGCATATTGCGGAAGGGGAGGCTTGCCTGTACGGTGTGGTTCTTGCCGTCCCCCTTGGCCTGCCGGATGACGGCCTCGATCTGCTTTCGCTCCTGCCGGGTGAGCCTGCGCCGGCCCTTGCCTCTTTTCCCCGCGCCGGAGGCGATCCGCCCCACCGTCCGCTCCAGCTCCGCCTGCTTTTCCAAAGCGGAATAGGCGTTGTTTGTCTGATAGACACGCTTTTTCGGACGGGTGAATTTGCACTGGATCAGATTGCCCAGCAGCGCCTCCGGGGTCTGCCCGTTCTTCTCATACAGGGCAAACAGGAAAAAGGGCAGCATCACAAGGATCATGCACAGCGCCGCCGGCGTCGTGCCCATACTGCCCTTGCTCAAAAAGAAAAGCGGCACTCCAATAAGCGCCGCCGATCCGAAACACACAAGCTGCCGCTTCGTCAGGCCGAACAGCATCTTGCTCTTGATTTTTGTCAGGTCCTTCGGGACCGTTACGTATGCCAATGGTTCACATCCTTTCCGCAAGCCGGATATCGCTTGCAACTTCATTTCCCCACACATCCCAGCCGGGCGGTGAGGCTCTTGCGAACAGCTCAATACGGGGCACGTCCCCCATGAGGGCTTCGATCCGCCGCCGCGCCTCCTCCGGCTTCTGGCTGTGCCGCTCCACATGGGAGAGGATGACCTGCTTCACATCCCGCGCCGCCCGCTTCGGGCGTCCGCGGGTCGCCAGCAGGCAGATCTCCGCGTTGGCCCGCGTCCAGTAGCCCATGCCGGTGAACAGGCCCTCCGACTTCCGGCACTGCTTGATCCAGACGAAGGCCACGGTCTTGAAGGTGAAGCCCCAGGCGTCCATGACGCCCCAGGCCTCCCGCAGCATGGGGAAGGTGATCCAGAGGAACAGGGCGCAGTCCTTGTCCGCCAGCTCCCCCACTGGCAGGGCCTTGATGGACGCTATGTCCATGGTGGGGTAATGGCTCTCGGCGCTGCGCCCCGCGCCCTTCTTGCTCCAGACCTTATAGGCCCAGGGTGGATCCGCGTAGATGACCTTGTATTTTTTCATGGCCGCCTCCCGTCAATGCGCCCCGAACAGGCTCTTTGCGAGGCTACCGGTGCGAAACAGCGTGTAGCACAGCAGCACCGTATAGCCCAGGCACTCCCAGATCGCCACGGTGATATCATCCCCCACGGCGATATTCTGCACCAGCACCGCGTAGATGCCCACGCAGACCATAATGAGAAACGCCTGAAAGCCCAGGGCCAGCAGGGACTTCAAATAGTTCTGCCCCGTCTGCCCCCACTCCCGGTTGGCCATCGTGGCAAAGGGGATCGGCCCCACGGACACGGTCAAATACACCTCGATCATTCTTCCGTAGATCACAAGGAAGATGGCGATGGTGAGGATATGGGAGCAGAGACCCACAAAAATGCTCTGAAACCACAGGCCCAGCAAAGAACCGATGCTCCAGTCCGCCAGGGTCGTTTCCAAATTGCCGACCACGCCGGAAATGTCAATCCCCGCGTCGGAGATGATGACGCCGGCGCTCTGGCTGACCACGCTCTGCGCCATATCAAATACCGCCATGACGATATTCCAGGTATTGGTGACGATGAGCACCGCGCAGAAGGTCTTGAAGATCCACTTCCAGAAAAGCCAGGTGTCAAAATCGTGGAGATTATTCTTTTCCACGATGAGCTGGATCAGCTCATAGCACATGACGAAGGTGAGGATGATGCCGGCGATGGGGACA
>CABSFC010000181.1 GCA_902476875.1 uncultured Oscillibacter sp.
AGGGAGAGAGCGGAGTTTTCGCCGGCAGGCGGAAACGGAGACGAACGGACTTTGCTCCGACGAAGGACACGCAAGTTTGGCCCATTTCCGTCATAGAGTTGGGACGGGGTGAAGTGTATGGAGCGTAATCGCAGAGAAAAAGAGGGCGTCCTCAGCGCCGTGGCGGAGCTGTTCGACCTGCCGGCGGACGTGGTGGCGGGACTGCCCCGGCTGGAGATGGTGGGCAGCCGCCAGCTCTATCTGGAGCACCACACCGGCATCCTGGCCTACAGCCAGGAGCGGATCGACGCCAACACCGCCGCCGGGGTCCTGCGTGTCAAGGGAAAGAACTTAACGCTCCTCGCCATGACGGCGGGAGAGCTGCGCATCGGCGGAAGGATCGAGGCCGTGGAGTGGGTGGGGGTGGACGGATGCTGAACGAGGCCGTCAACCGCCTGCGGGGGCAGGTCCGTATCCGGGCGGAGAGCGCGTTCCCGGAGCGGGTGCTGAACCTGTGCGGCGCCAGGGACCTGGCCTTTTGGGACCTGGAGTGGGAGTCCCCCACCGCCTTCACCTGCCGCCTCAGCCGCCGGGACTGGCACGCCCTCCGAAAAGCGGCGGAGAATCTGGACTGCGCGCTGACGGTGGTGCGGCGGGAGGGCGCGCCCTACTTCCTGTTCCGCTTCCGCCACCGGCAGGCCCTGGTGACGGGGCTGGTGGCCTGTCTTCTGGGGCTGTTTTTGGGGTCCTTTTTCGTCTGGGATTTTCAGGTGGAGGGCAACGAGACGGTGCCCACGGAGCGGATTTTGCGCGCCCTGGAAAAATGCGGCGTGGGGCTGGGGTCCTTCGGGCTGTCCCTCGACGGGGAGGACATCCGCAACCACGTGCTGCTGGATCTGCCGGAACTGAGCTGGATCACGGTCAACGTCTCCGGCTGCCGGGCCACCGTGCAGGTACGGGAGCGGGTGGAGCCGCCGGAGCTGCTGGACGAGCGGGCCGCCGCCAACGTGGTGGCCCGGCGGGCGGGGCTAGTGCTGGAGGTCCAGGCCCTGGCCGGCGTGGCCGCCGTTCTTCCCGGCACCGCCGTGACGGAGGGCCAGCTGCTCATATCCGGCGTGGAGGACACGGACACCTTCGGCGCCCGGGTGCTGGCGGGCATGGGGGAGGTCCGGGCCAGGACCTGGTACACCCTGACCACGGACGTTCCGCTGACGGCGGCGGAAAAGCGGTACACCGGGGAGAAAAAAACGGGGGTCTCCCTGATTTTTGGGACGCACCGCGTAAAATTCTTTGCAAACAGTAGCATCGAAGGGGGGAAATATGATAAAATAACCAACAGATATCCCCTGACGCTGCTGGACGTGCCGCTGCCGGTCACCGTCGTGACGGAGACATACCGCTTTTACGACACCGTCCCGGCGGAGCAGAGCGCCGCCCAGGCGGAGCGGGCGGCGGAGGCGGTGCTGACGGAGCGGCTCCACGCCATGGTGGACCCTTGGGGCACGGTCAGCTCCACCCTGTGCGCCTCCCGGCGGCGGGGGGACTCCCTGACGGTGACGCTGGCGGCGGAGTGCGTGGAGCAGATCGGGGAGAGCGTGCCCATTTTGACGGAAGAATCGGACGGCTGACGCCCGGAAAGATACAGGAGTGAAGTGATTTGGAACAGAGGATCGGCATTGAGCGGCTGGAGCAGGCCGTGAACATCTTCGGCTCTTTTGACGAGAACATCCGCCTGCTGGAGCAGGAGTTCTCCGTCACCGTTGTGAACCGGGAGGGCGAACTGCGGGTGGCGGGCGAAGCGGAGGACACCATGCTGGCCTGCAAGGCCATCCAGGCCCTGCTGACGCTGTCCTCCCGGGGCGAGGCCATCGGGGAGCAGAACGTCCGCTACGTCATCGGCCTGGTGCGGGCGGGGAAGGAGGCGCAGATCACGGAGCTGACCGGCGACGTGCTGTGCATCTCCGCCAAGGGCCGCCCCATCAAGCCCAAGACCATCGGACAGAAGGAATACATCCAGTCCGTGCTGAAAAACACGGTCACCATCGGCGTGGGTCCGGCGGGCACCGGCAAGACCTATCTGGCGGTGGCCGCCGCCGTGCAGGCTTTCCGGGACAAGCAGGTGAACCGCATCATCCTGACCCGTCCGGCGGTGGAGGCCGGCGAGCGGCTGGGCTTCCTGCCCGGCGATCTGCAGAGCAAGGTGGACCCGTATCTGCGGCCGCTGTACGACGCCCTGTTCGACATGCTGGGGGCGGAGACGTATCAAAAGTATCTGGAGCGGGGCAATATCGAGGTGGCGCCCCTGGCCTACATGCGGGGCCGGACCCTGGACGACAGCTTCATCATCCTGGACGAGGCCCAGAACACCAGCCGGGAGCAGATGAA
>CABSFC010000182.1 GCA_902476875.1 uncultured Oscillibacter sp.
TCGAGCCGGACTGGTCCGGGGCGGTCTTGCAGCCGGTCCTGACCTACCGGGTGGAACTGACGGACGGCACGGATCCCCACACGGCGCTGCAAAAGCTGCGGCAGTTAGAGGAGGAAGACCCCCAACTTCACATCGTCTGGAACAACGGGGAGATCCACGCTCAGCTCATGGGCGAGGTGCAGATGGAGGTCTTGCAGCGGCTGATCCGAGAGCGGCTGGGCATGGAGATCAGCTTTGGCGCAGGGGCTGTCTGCTACCGGGAGACCATCGCCAACGCCGTGGAGGGCATCGGCCACTTTGAACCCTTGCGGCACTATGCCGAGGTGCATCTGCTGCTGGAACCCGGCGAGCCGGGCAGCGGCATTACCCTCGCCTCCGTGTGCCCCACGGACAAGTTGGATCTGAACTGGCAGCGGCTGATCTTTACACATCTGTTGGAAAAACCTCATTTGGGGGTACTGACTGGCTCACCCATCACCGATATCAAAATCACCTTGTTGGCGGGCCGCGCCCACGAAAAGCACACCGAGGGCGGCGATTTCCGACAGGCCACCTACCGGGCCGTGCGGCATGGGCTGATGCAGGCGGAAAGTGTGCTGCTGGAGCCGTGGTACCGGTTCCGGCTGGAAGTCCCAGCCCAGCAGGTGGGCCGGGCCATGACGGATTTGCAGCAGATGGGCGGCAAGGTGGACCCGCCGGAGACCGTGGGAGAGGAAACGGCCCTCACCGGCACGGCCCCGGTGGCGGGCCTTCGGGATTATGCCCGGGAGGTGGCGGTCTACACCCGTGGACAGGGGCGGTTGTCCTGCGTCCCGGCGGGGTATTTCCCCTGCGCGGAGGCGGAAGCCGTCATCGAGGCCATGGGGTACGACCCGGAACGGGACGTGGAAAACACGGCGGATTCCGTGTTCTGCTCCCACGGGGCCGGTGTGGTGATCCCGTGGCGGGAGGTGGCCCAGCACGCCCAGGTGGACAGCGGCTGGCGCCCGCAGGGGACGGAGCCTGAACCGAAGGAAGCGGCCCCCCAGCGGCGGACCGTCAGTACCTACGCAGGGACCGCGGCCCAGGATAAGGAATTGCAGGCCATCTTCGAGCGGACCTACGGCGCGGTGAAGCGGGAGAGTTTTCTTTCACCCAAGGCTCCTAAGCGGCCTGTGGCCGATAATTCGGAGGAAAAACGGCGGGAATTGAAACAGGCCTTCTCCGGCGAGGATTATCTGCTGGTAGACGGGTATAATATCATTTTCGCGTGGGACGAGCTGAAAAAGCTGGCGGCGGAACATCTGGACGCCGCCCGGAAAAAGCTGTGCGACCTCCTGTGCAACTATCAGGGCTACCGGAAATGCCGGGTCATCCTGGTGTTTGACGCCTACAAGGTGAAGGGCGGTCTGGGCAGCGTAGAAAAGTACCACAACATCACCATTGTCTATACCAAGGAGGCGGAGACGGCGGACGCCTATATCGAGCGGGCGACCTACGAGATCGGGCGGCAGCACCGGGTCCGGGTGGCCACCTCCGACGGGCCGGAGCAGATCATCATTCTGGGCCACGGGGCGCTGCGATTGTCGGCCTCCGCTTTCCACGAGGAAATGATGGAGGTCCAGAAGCAGATCGGAGATACCGTGTGGCAGAATAACCGGAAGAATGCCAACAGCGGCGCGGTGCGGGCGGCGATGGAAAAGGCAAAGGAGGGCGGCGGATGCTGACACTGTTTACCGCGGCGGCGGTTTTGGTCGCCTGCGCCGGTCTACGGTGGTTTTTGAACCGCCCGGAGCGGAAGGACGCATTTTTCTGGGGAGGACGCATCCGATTGACGGCCCTGTGGAATGACGGCGCGGCCTTCAGCCTGCCTCTGAAACGGAAGCTGGTAACGGCGCTGTCCATTCTGATTTTGCCGCTGGTGTGGGTGTTCCGCCGCCGCAGTCCCATAGGAGCGGGACTGGCCTTGGGCGGTGGTCTCAGCAACCTGTGGGAGCGGCTGCGGCGCGGCGCGGTCTATGACTATGTGCAGTTTCCCAAGCTGCCGAAGATCGGCCGCTATGTATGGAATCTGGCGGATCTCGCTATTTTGATCGGCGGACTGCTGCTGGCCCTGCTGGAACGGAAAAAATGAGCAACGCTGCCCGGAGGAATATCCTCTGGGCAGCGTTATTTTGGGCAGTGGAATTTTTTGGAAACGGCGGGGCGGGTGGTCAGGACTTGGCCGGGGCGGAAAGCTCCGTCAGGGGGGCGAAGCGGTAGCCCATGTCCTCCCATTTCGTCAGCAGATCGTCCAGAATGGCGGCGTTGGTGGAGGAGGTGGAGTGCAGCAGCACAATGGCGCCGTTG
>CABSFC010000183.1 GCA_902476875.1 uncultured Oscillibacter sp.
CGGCGGCGGTGCGGGAGGCGTTGAGACATGGCGAATAAAACACGGCTGGACGTGCTGCTGGTGGAGCGGGGCTTGCAGGAGACCCGCCAGAAGGCCCAGGCCACCATCATGAGCGGTCTGGTGTTCGTGAAGGGCCAGCGGGTGGACAAGCCCGGCACCGCCGTCCCCAACGACGCGGAGATCGAGGTCCGGGGCAATGCCTTGAAATACGTCAGCCGGGGCGGACTGAAGCTGGAAAAGGCCATGGCGGCGTTTCCCATTACGCTGGATGGCGCTGTTTGCGGCGACATCGGCGCCTCCACCGGCGGCTTTACGGACTGCATGCTGCAAAACGGCGCGTCGAAGGTGTATTCGGTGGACGTGGGCTACGGACAGCTGGCCTGGAAGCTGCGGGAGGACCCCCGGGTGGTGTGCCTGGAGCGGACCAACGCCCGGTACCTCACCCACGAGCAGGTCCCCGACGAGCTGGCTTTCGCCTCCGTGGATGTCAGCTTCATCTCCCTGAAACTGATCCTTCCGCCGCTGCGGGGCCTGCTGAAGGATGGCGGCCACACGGTGTGCCTGGTAAAGCCCCAGTTTGAGGCCGGCCGGGAAAAGGTGGGCAAAAAGGGCGTGGTCCGGGACCCGGAAGTCCACCGGGAGGTGTTGGAGCGTTTCCTGGAACATGCAAAGGAGTCTGGCTTTACAGTCCTTGGGCTGACGTACTCTCCAATCCGTGGACCCGAGGGGAACATCGAGTACCTGGGGTATCTGGAAAAGGGCGCGGGCCAGCCTGTGGAGTTTGATTTGAAAGCCCTGGTGGAGGAATCCCACCAGGTGTTGAAGGAGCACGGGGAGGGGAGCGGCCTATGAATCCAAAAAAGATCATTCTCTGTCCCAACCCCAACCGGGACCAGGGCATGGCGGCCACCCGGACCGCGGAGCAGATCCTCCGGGAGCTGGGCTTCCGCACCGTGGTCTGCTCGCCCTTCAAGGACCAGAAGGAGGGGGCCTTCGCCGACTACGACGTGCGGCCCCTGCCCCAGGAACTGAAGGGGGCGGATCTGCTGATCACCTTCGGCGGCGACGGCACCATTTTGCACCTGGCCAAGCTGGCGGCGCTGCACAAGATGCCGGTGCTGGGCATCAATATGGGGGGCCTGGGCTTCGTGGCGGAGCTGGAGGTCTCGGAGCTGGAGGCTTTGCGGAAGCTGAAGGACTGGGACTTTGAAACGGAGCAGCGGATGATGCTGGACGTGTCGGTCCTGCGGGACGGCAAGCAGATCTACACCAATCTGGGGCTGAACGACGCCGTCATTCGGGAGGGCCCCATCTCCCACGTCATCCATTTGAAGATCGCCTCGGATGGGCGGCACCTGGCGGACATCGCCGGGGACGGCGTCATCGTGGCCACCCCCACCGGCTCCACGGCGTACTCCCTGTCCGCCGGCGGCCCAGTGGTGGAGCCGGTGGCCCAGACGCTGGTGGTCTGCCCCATCTGCATCCACAACATGCGCTTTTCGTCCTACGTCCTGTCGCCGGAGCACGTGCTGACGGTGGAGCTGGAGCGCAACGGTCGCAAGCCGGTGTACCTGTTTGTGGACGAGAGCCGGGCCTTTGCCCTGCAGTCCAACGACAGGGTGCAGGTGCGGCGGAGCCGGCACACCCTCCGGCTGGTGCGCCTGTCGGAGCGGAGCTTTTGCGAGATTTTTGCCCAAAAAATGCTGCCGGGAGGGCTGAATGATGAAAAATGACCGTCAATCCATGATCCTGGAGATCATTTCCCAGGAAAACATCGAGACCCAGGAGCAGCTTTTGACCCGGCTTCAGGAGCGGGGCATCAGCAGCACCCAGGCCACCATCTCCCGGGACATCAAGCAGATGCACTTGATTAAGGAGCCGGTGGGCCAGGGTGTGTACAAGTACGCTGTCTCCGGCAACCGGACGAAGCTGAATTTCGCGGAGAAGCTGCGGACCATCTTCCGGGAAAGCATCACCAGCATCGCCTACGCCCAGAACATCGTGGTCCTCAAGACCATGCCGGGTCTGGCCAGCGCCGCCTGTTCCGCTTTGGACAATATGAACATCAGCTATATGGTCGGCTCCCTGGCGGGGGACGACACGGCGTTTCTGCTGATGCAGGACACGGAGTCCGCGGCGATCTTCTGCGAGGAGATCAAGGAGATGCTCTAAATGTCCAAGGGGGACTGACGTCCACCTTGGACGCTGCGCCGGGCGCTGCCCGGCTCCGCTGAACCCCCTC
>CABSFC010000184.1 GCA_902476875.1 uncultured Oscillibacter sp.
TTCCGGGATATTACTACTTTTACGAAGGAGGCGTTTTTTGAAAAAACAGGACTTGAAACAGTTACCGTTATCTCAGGCGGCTTTCCCTGTCAGCCCTTCTCCACCGCCGGAAAACGGAAGGGCTTTGCGGATGAACGCTACCTGTGGCCGGAAATGTGCCGCGTTATTACCGAGCTGCGGCCCCGTTGGGTGCTTGGGGAAAATGTTGCTGGCTTCATCAATATGGGGCTCGACAAAACGATCTTTGACCTGGCAAAAGCGGGATACGCTGTTCTCCCATTCGTATTTCCGGCTTGCGGTGTCGGCGCATGGCATGAGCGCCAGCGAACTTTTATCGTCGCGGCTGATGTTTCCCACACCCCTTGCCTCCGACAAGAACACCTGCAGGGACGCGGCCAACCTGGATGTGTACCTCTCCGACAACGGAATATTCCGCAAGGTGAACAAGAGCGGCGCGATCTGGAGCCTCAGCCTGTCGGCGGCGGTATTCTATCTGACCCCGGCAGCATCGGAGGGCTACCGCTCCACGCTGAAACCGGCGGCGTTTCGCAACAGCGCTCCGTCTGCCAACCTGTCATCCCAGGTGATCCGGCAGGAGCGGCCGATATCCGAGACGGCGGCGCTGAACCCGGATTGGGTGGAATGGCTCATGGGCTTCCCCCGGAAATGGACGGACGTATCCTCTGGGCCGCTGAGCCGGAGGGAGTCCCCCGTATCACCGAGAACACCGCAGACCGCGCCCTACGGCTGAAAACCCTGGGCAACGCGGTCTGCCCGCCCCAGGCATATCCCATTTTCAAGTATATCTCTATGATCGAGACGGGCGAGTGCGTGAGCATTTGTCCCTACGGAAAGGCAGGTGGTGACGCATGAAGGAATGGAAGGCCTCCGAGAAGGAGGCGCAGAAGATGACCCGCGACGGAGCCATTTCCGTCAACATGGTCACAGGCGAGGCGAGCCATGTTTCAGACCGTGCGCCGGAGCAGGACTATTCCCCTTCCGGCGATTCCACGGCGCTGGCGAGGACTGCCCTCCACCATCTGGACGACCGGCGCGTCCGGAAGTCTCAGAAGAAAAAGCGGCGGAACCGCCGCAAAGCCTACCGGGAGGGTACGGCGGCAAATAGCCGTCCATCCTCCCGTTTGCAATTCACCGAGGAGGAACGCGCCGCGCCGGAGCTACAACAGGCGATCCGCAAATCCGACAATGCGGCGGATAAGCTGGACGCGGCAAGGGCCGCCATCCCCAAAAAGCGCATTCTGGGTACGGAGCGCGTCTTTGACGAGGCTTCCGGCGCCGGGCGTACAAGACTGGTATTCCATGAGACGGATAAGCCGGCTTCGATCCGGCAGCCGGGGCCGAACCCGCTGACGCGGCCTTTGCAGGAGGTCGCCCACGCCGCCCACGCCAAGGTGCGGGAGGTGGAGCAGGAGAACTCCGGCGTGGCCGCGGGCCATCTCACCGAGCGCGGCATGGAAAAAGCCGTGGGCTATGGGAACCGCAAGCTGCAAAACTGGCGGGCGGAGCGGCAGGTGAAGCCCTGGCGGGACGCGGCAAAGGCGGAGCAGGCGGCGGTCAGGGCCAACGCGGAGGCACTTTACCAAAAGGCGCTCCATGATAACCCCCAGCTTGCGTCCGGCAGCCCCATCTCCCGCATCTGGCAGAAGAAGCGGATGCAGCGGCAGTACGCGGCGGCCTACCGGGCGTCGCGCGGCGCGGAGGGTGCAAAGGCGGCGGCGCAGACAGCGGCCAAGAGCGCAAAGAAGGGCGCGGAGGCAGCGAAGAAGGCCGGCGAGTTCATAGCCCGGCACAAGAAGGTGTTCCTTATCATCGGCGGGATCGGCCTTGTGCTGGTGCTGCTGTTGGGCCTGCTGCAATCCTGCTCCTCCATGTTCGGCGGAGGCGTGTCCAACATTGTGGCCTCCTCCTATCTCTCCGAGGATGCTGACCTGCTGGCGGCGGAGGCCGCCTACTGCGCCAAGGAGGACGAGCTGCGGCGGTATCTGGATACCTATGAGCAGACCCACGACTATGACGAGTATCACTACGATCTGGACGAGATCGAGCACGATCCCTATGTGCTGCTGTCCATCCTGTCGGCGCTCCATGAGGGGACCTTCACCATAGACCAGGTGCAGGGCGACCTTCAAATGCTGTTTGACAAGCAATACATCCTCACCGAGACGGTGGAGGTGGAACGGCGGTACTACATTGAGACG
>CABSFC010000185.1 GCA_902476875.1 uncultured Oscillibacter sp.
GAGACCCACAACCACCCCACGGAGATCGAGCCCTTCGGCGGCGCGGCCACCTGCATCGGCGGCTGCATCCGGGACCCCCTGTCCGGCCGCGCCTACGTCTATCAGGCCATGCGCGTCACCGGCTGCGGTGACCCCCGCACGCCGGTGGGCGACACCATTCCCGGCAAGCTGCCCCAGCGGAAGCTGGCCCAGACCGCCGCGGCGGGCTACTCCTCCTACGGCAACCAGATTGGCCTTGCCACCGGCATCGTCTCCGAGATCTATCACCCCGGATATATCGCCAAGCACTTAGAAGTGGGCGCCGTGGTCGGCGCGGCTCCGGCTGAGAACGTGGTCCGGGAGCGCCCCGCCCCCGGCGACGTGGTCATCCTGCTGGGCGGCCGCACCGGCCGGGACGGCATCGGCGGCGCCACCGGCTCCTCCAAGAGCCACAACCGCAAGTCCCTGACCACCATGGCCTCCGAGGTCCAGAAGGGCAACGCCCCCGAGGAGCGGAAGATCCAGCGGCTGTTCCGGGACGGCAGCGTCACCAGGCTCATCAAGCGCTGCAACGACTTCGGCGCGGGCGGCGTGTCCGTCGCCATCGGCGAGCTGGCGGACGGTCTGCAGATCGATCTGGACAAGGTCCGCAAGAAGTACGAGGGCCTGGACGGCACCGAGCTTGCCATCTCCGAGTCCCAGGAGCGCATGGCCGTGGTGGTGGCCCCCGAAAACGCCGCCTCCTTCATCGCCGCCGCTGAGAAGGAAAATCTGGAGGCCTATCAGGTGGCCGTGGTCACCGAGAGCCCCCGGATGGTCATGAAGTGGAATGGAAACACCATCGTGGACCTGAGCCGCGCCTTTCTGGACACCAACGGCGCGGACAAGCACACCACCGTCACGGTCGCGGACCCCCAGCGTCCCACGGGCTTCGTCGGAGAGGGGGATCTGCGCGCTGTCGCCGCCAGCCTGAAGTCCGCCTCCCGCCGCGGCCTTGCGGAGCGGTTCGACGCCACCATCGGCGCGGGCAGCGTGCTGATGCCCTTCGGCGGCAGGACGCAGCGCACCCCCGCCCAGGCCATGGCGGCCCTGCTGCCGGTGCTGCCGGGTCAGGAGACGGAGGACTGCTCCGTCATGGCCTGGGGCTTTGACCCCGATTGGATGAGCAGGGACCCCTACACCGGCGCCCAGGCCAGCGTCATCACCTCTGTCGCCAAGCTGGTGGCCTCCGGCTGCGACTATCATCAGGCTTACCTGACCTTCCAGGAGTACTTTGAGAAGCTGCGGAATGAGCCCGCCCGCTGGGGCAAGCCCTTCTCCGCCCTGCTGGGCGCGCTGGACGCGCAGCTGTCTCTGGAGATCGCCGCCATCGGCGGCAAGGACTCCATGTCCGGCTCCTTCCTGGATATGGACGTGCCACCCACCCTGATCTCCTTCGCCATCGCCCCCGCCAAAGCCGGCGACGTGCTGTCTCCGGAGTTCAAGGAGGCGGGCCATCCCGTGTATCTGTTCGGCACCGCCTCCTTCGGCTGTTACGACGCCTGCCGGAATGCCTGGGAGGACTTCCATGCCCTGTGCGCCCAGGGGAAGGTGAAAGCCGCCTGGGCCGTGGAGAACGGCGTGGCCGAGGCCGTCATGAACATGTCCTTCGGCAACCGCGTGGGCTTTGCAGGCGACCCGGAGGCGGGCGCCCCCTGGTACGGCCCCTGCCCCGGCATGATCGTGGCCGAGCTGACGGAGGAAGTCGCCCGCGGCACGCTGATCGGCCACACCACCGGGGAGCCCGTCGTCACCATCGGAAAGGACGCTGTCCCCATCGACGAACTGCTGACGCTGAACGAGGGCGTGCTGGAGGACATCTATCCCAACCGCACCGCCCCGGCCCCCGAGGCCGTCCCCGTTCTGGAGGCCCCCGCCGTCACCCGCGCCGCCCCCAAGGTTGGCGTCGCCCGGCCCAAGGTCCTGATCCCCGTGTTCCCCGGCAGCAACTGCGAGTACGACAGCGCCCGTGCCGCCCTCCGCGCCGGACTGGAGCCGGAGATTCTGGTTCTGAACAACCAGTCCGCCCAGGGCGTGGCCGACTCCGTGGACCGCTTTGCCAGAGCAGCCCATGAAAGCCAGATCATCTTCATCCCCGGCGGCTTCTCCGGCGGCGACGAGCCCGACGGCTCCGGCAAGTTCATCA
>CABSFC010000186.1 GCA_902476875.1 uncultured Oscillibacter sp.
CCTGGACCGCCAGAACGCCCTCGTCCGTGATCTGGAGGTTGGTCTTCTTCTCCGGCTCCCCCTTCTTCTTTTTCTTCGGCTCGCTGTGGGGGTAGACCTTCTTGATGTTTTTCAGGATCACTTCTGCCATAACAGAGACCTCCTATCACAAATATTGGGCGTCCAGACCGCCGTTCTCTCCCACCGTGAAGGCCAGCGCCGCATGGGGCGGCAGGTCCAGCCCGGGGAGATCGGGGCAGTCGGAGAAATACAGTTCCGCGCCGCTCTCCGCCAGCAGACGGAGCATGTCGGGATGGGCGCTGTCATAGCGCCGGTCGCTGGAGGCGCAGCACACCACCGCCTGGGGGCGGACCAGCTCCAGCAGCTCCGGGCCGGCGCCGTCCCGCTGGCCGTGGTGGCCCACCTTGAACAGGTGCGCCCGCAGGGCGGCGGGGTCAATGCCGTCGTAGCCAAAGCGGTTCGTGTCGCCGGGCAGCAGGATGCGACTGCCCCGGTACTCCAGCAGCAGCATCAGGCTGAAATTGTTCATACGGGCGTCCAGGGCCGACAGCTTCTGCCGGAACGCGCCGTCGTCCTCCTCCGCGAAGAGGTCCCGGCAGCGGCTCTCCAGCTCGTCCAGCTTCCCCGCAGCGGGGGCCAGGACCTGATACCGCAGTCCGCCGCACAGCTCTCCGCTCTCCCCGGCCCGGAGGGAGCGGACCGCGCCGCCCCGCTCCTCCACCAGATGGAGCAGCGTCTGGGCGTCGTTCAGCGCCCGGAGGAACTTGTCCTGGGATTCCGTCTGGGCCAGGGAGCGGTCCAGACGGTGCAAAACGGCTTTGCAGAAGCCCGGCGGCAGAAGCTGCCACAGCGCGGCGGGCGGAAGCGCCTCCGCCGCGGGCAGCATACCGCAGATGTGGTCCTCGTGGATGTGGGTACTCACCATCAGGTCGATGTGGCGGAGCTTCCGGGCCGCCAGATATTCCGCCAGCGGGACGCGGCCGGAGGAGCGGTCCGCGAATTCCGCCGCCTCGGCGCTGCCGCCGTCGATCAGCATGACGAAAGCGCCGTCCGCGAAACGGGGATCGGGGCACTCCAGCAAAATGGCCTCGCCATAGCCGACGTTGACAAAGGTCAGTTTCATATGTTCCATAGGCTATTTAATGGCACGTTTGATGTAGAAGCTGGAGAGGATCAGCACCAGCAGCGTCATGACGATGGCGCCGGCGCTGCCAAAGCCGAATTTCAGGCTCTTGATGCCGTAATTGTACAGGAACTGCGTAATGGTGGACGTGGTGCCCGCCGGGCCGCCGCCGGTGAGGATGTTGACCTTCTCGAACAGGCGGAAGGTGTCGATGGTCCGCAGCAGGGCGCACAGGGCCAGGCCGTTTTTGATGTTGGGCAGGGTGACGTAGAAGAACTGCTGGACCACGCCGGCGCCGTCGATGCGGGCGGCCTCGTACTGGCTCTCCGACACGGACTGAAGGGAGGCGTACAGCAGCAAAAACACAAAGGGGACGTTCTGCCACACATCGATGAGCAGGATGGTGCCGAAGGCGGTCTTGGTGTCCATGAACCAGTTGAACACCGGCAGGCCCAGGCTCTCCAGAAGCTGGTTGGCGATGCCGTAGTTCTGGGACAGCATCATCCGCCAGCTCAGCGCCACCGTGACCGCGGGCAGCAGGTACGGCAGCAGGAGCAGGGTGCGCATGACCTTTTGGCCGCGCTTCAGGCTATGGATGAAAACCGCGACCAGCAGCCCGATGACCATCTCAAAGAACACGGCGAGAATCGTGAACTTGATGGTGTTCCAGACCGCCTGGCGGAAATAGCCGTTTTGAAACAGGTCGGTGTAGTTTTTAAAGAGAACGAAGGAGGCGTTGTCAGCGCCCTTGAGGTAATTGTAATCCGTGAAGCTGTATACGAAGGTAAAAATCAGGGGATACGCGGTCAGTATGATCATCACCAATAATGTCGGCGCGATCATCAGGCGGGGAAATGCACGCTCGCCCAGGTGGGGCGCCTTGGTGCGCTTAAGTTGTGGTGCCGTTCGCTTCATAAGGTGCCCTCTCGATCTGAGAACAGTGTCTCGGGTTTTTTCAGGATTCCGGTCCCCGGCGCCGCGTGTGCCGCG
>CABSFC010000187.1 GCA_902476875.1 uncultured Oscillibacter sp.
CGCTGCGACCGTAGTCCTTCATGCGGACGTCGAAATCCCCCTCGGCGTAGAGCCGGGTGGCCTGGGCCATCTCCCGGATGGGCTTGATCTGCCGCATGGTGGTGATGGAGGATGCCATAAAGGAGATCATCAGCACCACGAAGCCCGTCATCATCAGCAGTCCCGCAAAGGCCCGCCACAGATTATCAACGGAATCCGAGGCGCAGACGGTGAACACCGCCCCCAGGACCTCCCCTGTGGTCGGGTTCACCACGGACACGCCGCCCACAAACTGCTTGCTGGCATAGATCTGGTCCAGACGGCTCCGCCCGGCCCAGGTGCCGTCTGCGGAAACCTTGTCCATCACCGATGACGGAATGGTGACGGGCCGGCCCTCCATAGTGGCATCCGTGGACAGGAGGACATGGCCATCCATATCGCACACCAGAATATCCATTTCGGAGATCACGGCGGCAGTGGCCGCCAGCTGACGGAACTGCTCGTCCTTCTGCAATTCCTCCATAGAGAGATAGCGGCCGGTCTCCAGATACCGCACGGACAGCTTGCTCACCGCCATCGCCCGGACCATCAGTTCATCGGTTTTCTGCCCCCGGGCATAGGAATAGCTCAGGGAAAAAAAGGACACGCCCAACAGCACCAGCGTCAGGAACACCATGCCCACGGTGACGGCCATCTGCCGCCAATAAAGCCCGTGAAACCGCTCGCGGAACCAATCCTTCATATTACTTCGCCTTGTCTGCCGTCTGGCCGCCAACGGTCTCGAACTTATAGCCCACGCCCCAGACGGTTTTCAGCGCCCACTGGTCGCTGACGCCCTCTACCTTTTCTCGCAGGCGCTTGATATGCACGTCCACGGTGCGGCTATCGCCAAAATAGTCGAAGCCCCACACCTCGTCCAAAAGCTGGTTGCGGGTGTAGACCCGGTTGGGGGTGGAGGCCAAATGGTACAGCAGCTCCAGTTCCTTGGGGGGCGTGTCGATCTTCTTGCCGTCCACGATCAGCTCATAGGAATCCAGATCAATGGTCAGCTTGTCAAAATGGAGCTTCTTGCTGGTGTCGTTGGGGATCTCCGTCCGCCGCAGAACGGCATTGATCCGGGCGATCAGCTCCTTCATCTCAAAGGGCTTGACGATGTAATCATCCGCGCCCATTTCAAGGCCCTGGATCCGGTCAAAGACCTCGCTCTTGGCCGTCAGCATGATGATGGGCACCTTGCTGGTCTCCCGGATCTTGGCGCAGACCGCCCAGCCATCCATCACAGGCAGCATGATGTCCAGCAGGACCAGGTCCGGCTCCTTCTTTTGGAACTCCTCCAGTGCTTTGCCGCCGTCCCCGGCAATGCGGACGTCAAAGCCTTCCTTTACCAGATACATGTGGATCAGGTCGGAGATATTCTTATCGTCTTCTACAACCAGAATGTTGCGTCCCATAGGGTCTCCTCCGTTCTGCAGGGCCTTCCGGTCCCGTTTCTTATGTTCTTCTCTACTTTATATTACCCTAAACTCCGTCAGGGTGTTGAACGTTTTGTAAATCTTGCGCCATTTCAGCCGCCGGTCAGCCGATTTCCGTCATCGCCCGGCAGTAGTGGCCCGCTCCCTGAGCGGAGATCACAAATTCCCGCAGGCCCGCGGCAGAGGCAGTGGTCCCCAGCCAGACAGACACATCCCCCCGCCGGGCCGACACCCGCTTCATCAGCGCGGAGGCGTTGGAGCTGCTTTCCAGCTTATAATCCGCCCGGTCCATCGAGGGTGTCAGGCACCGCCAGCCGACCTCCTCCAAGGCCTGCAACTCCGTCTCCTCCGCATCCGGCACGTAGGCCAGCCGGGTCTTTCCCAGAGTGGCCCGGTACAGGGCTTCATTGCCCCGCCGCAGCTGCTCCGCCGTGTCCTCGCCGCTCTCCGCCAGTATGCCCACCGCATGACCGGAGGCAGCCATCCGCCGCAGCAGTTCGCCGTTGGATTCCAGGAAGTCCGGCGTACAGTAGAAGGTGGCCCAGCCGTTAGCACGGTCCAAGGCGTCCAGCAGCCCGGAGGTCCGCTGATCCGCTTCCAGACACAGATGGATCCTAGCCCCCCGCGTCGGTGCGGAGGG
>CABSFC010000188.1 GCA_902476875.1 uncultured Oscillibacter sp.
TGCCCCCTCCTCAGGAGCCGCCGGTCTCCACCCGGAAGGAGAAAGCCAGCACCGCGAAAGAGGTGGCGGCCCAGACCGCCGCCGTCACGGCGGAGATCGAGGAAAAGCTGGCGGGCGGCGAGGAGACCTACCAGTTCCCGCCCATCACGCTTCTGAAAGAGAGCGGCGGGGAGAACTACACCGAGACCGGGGCGGAGATGCGGAACAACTCCCGCCGCCTGGCGGAGACCCTGGCCAGCTTCGGCGTGGACGCCACGCCCGGCGATGTGGTCCACGGCCCCACCGTCACCCGGTACGAGTTCGTGCTGGACCAGGGCGTGAAGCTCTCCAAGATCACCAATCTGGCGGACGATATCGCCCTGGCCCTGGGCGCTACAGGCGTCCGCATCGCGCCGATCCCCAACAAGAGCTCCGTCGTGGGCATCGAGGTGCCCAACAAGCAGAAGACCGCCGTGCTGATCCGGGATGTCATCGAATCCCGGGAGTTCACGGAGCACAAGTCCCGCACGGCCTTCGCCGTGGGCAAGGACATCGGAGGAAGGAACATCGTGGGTAACATCGAAAAGCTGCCCCACGTCCTGATTGCCGGCACCACCGGCTCCGGCAAGTCCGTGTGCACCAACTCCCTGATCATCAGCCTGCTGTACAAGTCCACCCCCGACGAGGTCCGCTTCATCATGGTGGACCCCAAGATGGTGGAGCTGGCGCCCTACAACGGCATCCCCCACCTGCTGATCCCCGTGGTGACGGACCCCAAGAAGGCCGCCGGCGCCCTGCAGTGGGCGGTGTTCGAGATGATGAAGCGGTACAAGACCTTCTCCGAGCATGGGGTGAAGAAGCTGGAGGAGTACAACCGCCTGGCCAGGGCCAGCGAGGACCTGGAGACCATGCCCAGCGTCGTGGTGGTCATCGACGAGCTGGCCGACCTGATGCTGGTGGCCGCCAAGGAGGTGGAGGAGTCCATCTGCCGGGTGGCCCAGATGGGCCGCGCCGCCGGTATGCACCTGGTCATCGCCACCCAGCGGCCCTCCGCCGACGTCATCACCGGACTGATGAAGGCCAACATTCCCAGCCGCATCGCCCTGACCGTGGCCTCCTCCCTGGAGTCCCGCATCATTCTGGACACCACCGGCGCGGAGAAGCTGGTGGGCTATGGCGACATGCTGTACGCCCCGCTGGGCGAATCCAAGGTCCGCGTCCAGGGCTGCTTCATCTCTCCGGAGGAGATCGAGGAGGTGGTGTCCTTCGTCAAGCAGAGCGGCGAGGCCCACTACTCCGACGAGATCATCGCCAAGATCGAGGAGTCCGTCCAGGAAAAGGACAAGGGCAACGCCAAGAGCACCTCCGCCGAGCCCGCCGCCGACGAGGGCGACGAGCTGCTGCCCGCCGCCGTGGAGGTGGTGCTGGAGACCGGACAGGCATCCGTCTCCATGCTCCAGCGCCGGCTGAAGCTGGGCTACGCCCGGGCCGCCCGGCTGGTGGACCAGATGGAGGAGCGTGGCTACGTGGGGCCCTTCGAGGGCTCCAAGCCCCGGCAGCTGCTGATCACCCGGGCCCAGTGGCAGGAGATGCAGCTGGGCGGCGCGCCGGCCGACGCCGCCGGCGGCGATGAAGAGCCGCCCTTCCCGGAAGAGGAGACATGAAACTTTGTACTACCAGGCTTGACAAATCCGACGGAACCTGTATAATGGTGAACCAGAAACGCGATGACAAAGCCAGCTTTGCGAAACCGGCTTCAAGCGAGAGGGGAGCGGTGCAAGCCCTCAGCCCACGCCGCGAAGCAGCCACTTTGGAGCAGTCCGCGACGAGCGGAACGGCCCATCCCCGTTACCGGATGGCATGAGATGTCCCCTCCGGGGACAGATCAGGGTGGTACCGTGGAACTTTTTTCGCCCCTGACGTGCGTCAGGGGCGGTTTTTCTGCTTTAGAAAAGAGGGGATATACTGGTGTTCTTTCAG
>CABSFC010000189.1 GCA_902476875.1 uncultured Oscillibacter sp.
CTTGAGCATCTGGCGGCGTTATCCTCGTTGCCGGATGACGCCCGCCAAGGACGATGACGCCGCCAGCGTTGATTTTGGCCGCTGGCAGGCATGTCGCCCTTTGTTCACTGAGGATATCGAGCGAATTTCACATACAGTCCGTTATTATATGCTGATTTTTCCCGTATTTCAAGGTAAAATCCTACATTTTTTCGATTTCTTCCCATTTTTTCTCCGGCAAAACGCCCACAGGGAGAGGTGTTACCTTTTTTCACAAAGAAATCTCCCCCGGGCCGCCGTTTTTCGGCCCTTCGCGCATTGACCCGCCAGCGGGGCGCTCCTATAATAAAAATTGCTGTGACGGAAGCGGCGCCAGCGCCGCACGTTCCGCCGCAAGTACCGTGGCCCGCTGGGGCCACCCAGGAGGCATTTGCGCCATGTACCGTATCAAAACTTTCAACAAGATCTCTCCCGTGGGCCTGAACCGCTTCGATCCGGAGCGCTATACCGTCAGCGCCGACATCGACGACGCGGAGGGCATCCTGGTCCGCTCCGCCAAGCTGCTGGACTATGCGTTCCCCGGCAGTCTGCTGGCCATCTCCCGGGCGGGCGTGGGCGTCAACAACATCCCGCTGGACCGCTGCTCCGAGGCGGGCATCGCCGTGTTCAACACCCCCGGCGCCAACGCCAACGCCGTGAAGGAGCTGGTGCTCTGCGCCATGCTGATGGGCTCCCGGGACGTGACCGGCGCCATCCGCTGGGTGCGGGAGCAGGTGGAGTCCGGCGTGGACGTGTCCACTGTGGTGGAAAAGGGCAAGTCCGCTTTCATTGGCCCGGAGCTTTATAAGAAATCCCTGGGCGTCATCGGCCTGGGCGCCATCGGTTCCCTGGTGGCCAACATGGCCGTCTCCCTGGGCATGGACGTCTATGGCTACGACCCGTTTTTGTCCGTGGACGCCGCCCTGCGGCTGGACCGCCACATCCATGTGGTGAAGGACATCCATGAGCTTTACAAGCGGGCCGACTATATCACCATCCACATCCACTTCACCGACAAGACCGCGCATATGATCGACGCCAGGGCCATCGCGGTCATGAAGCGGGGCGTCCGCTTCATCAACCTGGCCCGGGGCGAGATCGTGGACGACGAGGCCATGCTGGCGGCGCTGGACACCGGCTGGGTGGCGGCCTATATCACCGACTTCCCCAATAACGCCCTGGTCCGGGCGCCCCACGTGGTGGCCATGCCCCACCTGGGCGCCTCCACGCCGGAGAGCGAGCAGAACTGCGCCGCCATGGCGGTGGAGGAGCTGCGGGACTACCTGGAAAACGGCAACATCCGCAACTCCGTGAACCTGCCCGCCGTCTCCATGGAGCGCGGCGGCGTCATGCGGATGTGCGTCATCCACAAGAACATCCCCGCCATGCTGGCGAATATCACGACGCTCCTGAGCAAGGACGGCGTGAACGTGGAGAACCTGAGCAACAAGTCCAAGGGCGACTACGCCTACACCATGGTGGACCTGGGGACCGAGGTGGACCAGGCGGTCATTGAGGATGTGCGGCGTTTGCCCAACGTCATCCGGGTCCGGGTGATTTTGTGATTTTTCTGAAAAGCGGCCGTTTCGTGAATTGACAGCGACCTTCAAATCGGGTACAATACCGCATGTACCCTGTCTCCGTAGCTCAGCAGGATAGAGCATCCGCCTCCTAAGCGGAAGGCCGCGCGTTCGAATCGCGCCGGGGACGCCAGCTCAGAAAAAGTCCTGAGGCGATGAGAAAAGCCTCAGGGCTTTTCTCATACGCCGGACGGACTTTTTCTTCGCTTCCAAACCGCACTCGCTTCGCTGGACCGCGGTTTGGGCGGGGCTCGAATTTGGATAGTCGGATAGTATGTTTAACGCATTGGTACAAAAGAAAAAGACAGGCATAGCCTGTCTTTTTCTTTTGGTGCTTTCCCGCTTTTGCCGCAGGC
>CABSFC010000190.1 GCA_902476875.1 uncultured Oscillibacter sp.
ACCTGATCAACAAGGGCGGCGTCGCCATGATGAACTACTCCATCTCCGACACCGCCGAGTACGGCGAGTATGTCTCCGGTCCCCGCGTCCTGCCCTATGAGGAGACCAAGAAGAACATGAAGGCCGTCCTCACCGACATCCAGAACGGCACCTTCGCCGGCAAGTGGATCGCCGAGAACAAGAATGGCCGCTGCTTCTTCAACGCCAGCCGCGCCATCCTGGCCAAGCACCAGATGGAGACCGTCGGCGCCGAGCTGCGCCGCAACATGCTCTGGGGCAACGACACCGATCCCGATACCGCTTCCAACTGATTGACACCCAGATCAAAATGAACGCCGCGGGGCAGCGTGGAGCGTCACGCTGCCCTGCGGAAATCGGCGGGCCGCTCGCCGCAAAAGCGGCAGCCGCGGCACATTTGTGGGAACTTCCCCTGTGTCCGGTAACGCATGGAGGTTTACAATGAGAAGTGACGTGGTGAAAAAGGGCGTTCCCGCCGCCCCCAACCGCTCTTTGCTGTACGCTCTGGGCTACACCAAGGAGGAGCTGGAGCGCCCGCTGATCGGCGTGGTCTGCTCCTATAACGAGATCGTCCCCGGCCACATGAATCTGGACAAGATCGCCGAGGCGGTGAAGGCGGGCGTCCGCGCCGCCGGCGGCACGCCGGTGGAGTTTCCCGCCATCGCCGTGTGCGACGGCATCGCCATGGGCCATGTGGGGATGAAATACTCCCTGGTCACCCGCGACCTGATCGCCGACTCCACCGAGGCCATGGCCATGGCCCACCAGTTCGACGGCCTGGTCATGATCCCCAACTGCGACAAAAACGTGCCGGGGCTGCTGATGGCCGCGGCCCGTGTGAATATCCCCACCATCTTCGTCTCCGGCGGCCCCATGCTGGCGGGCACGCTGAACGACGGCCGCCGCACCTGCCTGAGCCACATGTTCGAGGCGGTGGGCGCCTACTACGCCGGTAAGCTGGACGAGGAGGGCGTGGAGGAGTACGAGAACAACGCCTGCCCCACCTGCGGCTCCTGCTCCGGCATGTACACCGCAAACTCCATGAACTGCCTGACCGAGGCCATCGGCATGGCTCTGCGGGGCAACGGCACCATCCCCGCCGTCTACTCCGCCCGCCTGCGTCTGGCCAAGCACGCGGGCATGCAGATCATGGAGCTGGTGGAGAAGAACATCCGTCCCCGGGACATCATGACGGAGGCGGCCTTCCACAACGCCGAGACCATCGACATGGCCCTGGGCTGCTCCACCAACACCATGCTCCACCTGCCCGCCATCGCCCACGAGTGCGGCATCGAGCTGAGCTTCGACATGGCCAACGAGATCTCCGACAGGACCCCCAACCTGTGCCATCTGGCCCCGGCGGGCTTCACCTACATGGAGGACCTGGAGCGTGCCGGCGGCGTTTACGCCGTCATGAGCGAGCTTGCAAAGGCGGGCCTGCTGGACACCAGCCTGATGACCTGCACTGGCAGGACCATCGCCGAGAACCTGGAGGGCGTGGTGAACCGGGACCACGAGATCATCCGCCCCATCGAGAACCCCTACACCAGGACCGGCGGCATCGCCGTGCTGAAGGGCAATCTGGCCCCCGACGGCTGTGTGGTCAAGCAGTCCGCCGTGGCCCCCGAGATGATGGTCCACGCCGGCCCCGCCCGGGTCTTCAACAGCGAGGAGGAGGCCATTGCCGCTATCTACGCCGGCAAGATCGTCTCCGGCGACGTGGTGGTCATCCGCTACGAGGGCCCCAAGGGCGGCCCCGGTATGCGGGAGATGCTGAACCCCACCTCCGCCATCGCGGGCATGGGGCTGGACAAGGAAGTGGCCCTCATCACCGACGGCCGCTTCTCCGGCGCCACCCGGGGCGCGTCCATCGGCCACGTCTCCCCCGAGGCGGCCTCCGGAGGCAACATCGGTCTGGTGGAGG
>CABSFC010000191.1 GCA_902476875.1 uncultured Oscillibacter sp.
GTGAGGATGCCCTTCTCGCCGGGACGGCCCTCGCGGCGGTTGAAGCTGCCGGGGATGCGGCCCACGGCGTACATCTTCTCCTCAAAGTCCACGCTCAGGGGGAAGAAATCGACGCCGTCCCGGGGACGGGCGGAGGCGGTGGCACACACCAGCACGCGGGTGTCGCCGTAGCCCACCATGACGGCGGCATTGGCCAGCTCGGCCAGCTTGCCCACCTCCAGAGTCAGGGGACGGCCTGCCAGTTCCATCTCGTACTTATGATAGCCGGGGAACTGCCGATGGGTGATAATGGTTGACATAAGATTGCTCCTTTACTCAGATGCTCGGGAGCGGCTCTTTTCGTATTTGAAAGCATGTCCGAGATTCGGGCACAGTTTCAAACACAAAAAGCAACAGCCCCCGGCGAAAAATGACTTAAAATTCGCAGAAAAGGGTGACGGAGATCCGCTCCGTCACCCTCATTGCTTCTTACTTCCGGATACCCAGCTTGGCGATCAGGGCACGATAGCGCTCGATATCCTTCTTCTGCAGATAGTCCAGCAGGCTGCGGCGCTTACCGACCATCTTCAGCAGACCACGGTTGGAGTGCTTGTCCTGGGGGTTGGCGCGCATATGCTCGGTGAGGATGTTGATACGCTCGGTGAGGATCGCGACCTGGACCTCGGGGGAGCCAGTGTCGGTCTCGTGGGTACGGTTGGCCTCGATCACGGCCGTCTTCTGATCTTTACGCAGCATTGTGTGTTTCCACCTTTCAAAAAATTCTCCGTGAACTGCGCCCTGGGAGTGGTGAAATCCTCCGCGGAACGAAGTCCCGGAATTGCGCACAAATTCACGTGCTGAACAAGTTTACCATAGGAATGTGCGGTTGTAAAGAGAAAAATGCAAAAAATTCCTTATTTTTATAAAAGGAGCGGGGAAAAGAGGCGGAAAATATTTTTTTGAAAGGGGATTGACAGAGAGAAACGGCCGTGTTATCCTAACTGTACTAACACACATAGTACAGTTGGTACAGTTCGGAGGAACGTTATGAAGGTCATCAAGAAGGTAGTAGCCGCCCTGATGGTGCTGGGAGCACTGGCGGCGCTGACGGTAGGCGTGGTTTTGAAGCCGGGCCGGAAAGGAGACGAAACATGATGCTGTTTGGTTTTGCGGGGATCGCCGCCATCGTGGGTCTGATTTTTGCCGCTGTTGTTCTGGTGTCCGTGGCCTTGCAGCCCTGAGCGCGGGGCGGATGCGATGAGTACGCTGCTTTTGCTTGGTATCGCAGGCGCGGTACTGCTGGTTATTTTGCTGACAGCGGTGATCCTGCACCGCTGATCGAACATTCCTCAGAAAGGAGAGGCACATGTGCTGACATTGAATTACCGGGATTCCCGTCCCATTTATGAACAGATCAAGGACGGCCTGCGGCGGATGATCGTCACCGGGGCCATGGCTCAGGACGAAAAGCTGCCGTCGGTCCGGGCGCTGGCCACCCAGCTGTCCATCAATCCCAACACCATCCAGCGGGCCTATAACGAGCTGGAAGCGGAAGGCTATATTTACTCCGTGGCGGGAAAGGGCAGCTTCGTCAGCGGTACGGCGGACGCCGACGCTGTCCGGCGGGAAACGCTTCGGGCGGATGTGAAAAAACTGCTGAATGAGCTGCGGTATCTGGGCGTGACGGAAGCGGACGCTGCGGCGCTCATCAAGGAGGTATACGAGCAATGATCGAAGTGAAAAACGTCGTCAAGACCTTTGACGGCTTTGCCGCCCTGAATGACGCGACCCTCAGTGTGCCCACCGGAGCCGTCTATGGACTGGTAGGGCCCAACGGCGCGGGCAAGTCCACCATCATCCGCCACCTCACCG
>CABSFC010000192.1 GCA_902476875.1 uncultured Oscillibacter sp.
AAGGAGGAGACCGCCCGCCCCGCCTGGGAAATGACCCGGTCCAGCTCCTCCATTTTCAATTGGAGGGACTGGTTGATCCGCTCCGTCTCGGCGATGGACAGCTTCTGCCGCTCCATCAGCTCGTTGACATACAGCCGGTAGCCCTTGGGGGAGGGCACCCGCCCGGCGGAGGTGTGGGGCTGCTCCAGGTAGCCCAGCTCCACCAGGTCCGCCAGCTCGTTGCGGATGGTGGCGGAGCTGACCTTGCCGCCCATCTCGGCGGCGATGGCCTTGGAGCCCACCGGCTCGGCGGTCTGGATGTAATCCTCCACCACCACTTTCAGTATTTGCTTTTTCCGGTCCGTCAGTTCCACGCGGCACCTCAGGCTTTCTTGTCTGTCTCGGCTTGTTTAGCACTCCCTTTCCCGGAGTGCTAAAACGAGTTTACCACCGCGGCAAATCATTGTCAACGGATGGATATAAATAAATTGTAAACAAACAGCATACGATTTTTGAACTTTCGGGAATTCCGCCGTTCAGACGGGAAAAAGCGCGGGCTGACGCCCGCGCTTTGGCCGGTTTTTGGAAAATGGCCCTCACCAGCGGATCTTCCCCTCCAGCTCCCGGGGCGCCAGCCGCAGCTGGCGCAGCGCCGGCATCAGGGCGGCGAACAGCACCACCAGGACCAGGGTCTGGAAGGGCAGGCAGATGAGATTCTTGATCGCGCTGCCGGAAGCCGTCACATACCACGCCTTGCCGCTGAGGATGGCCATCCACAGCGCCCCCAGCACCACGTTTTCGATGTTGGTCAAAAGCTTTGCCAGAAACACCCGCCGGACGGTGAGCCGGGCCCGGTAGAAAAACAGGGCGTAGATCAGCACGCCCAGCATGGTGGTCAGGGTATAGCCGGGGAAGAAGGGGTAGCCGCCGCCACCGGTGACAAAAAAGCTGAGAATATCCTCCGCGAAGCCGAACAGCACGCCCAGCACCGGGCCGCATACCAGGGCGCAGACGGACCGGGCCAGAAAGCCCCAGGTGATCTTGGCCCCGCCGAACAGCGGGGCGGAGGGAATCAAACTCAGCACCATGCACATGGCGATCATCAGCGCCGCGAAGACCAGCTTCCGCAGGTCCTTCAGCTCGGCAAACGCGTCCCGCCAGTAGCCGGCGGAAAATGGATGGGGATACAGTGACATAAAAATTCCTCCCTTTGTGTTTTCGGCAGTCCGATACGGAGCAGCCGCACAAAGGAAGGTGTTCCCGCCAACCTCGGCGGCAGCGGGATGCGGAACACACACTGCAAGGCTTTTCGCCCTTTCGTCCGGAAAACAACTCCCCGTTTTTCCGGCACTATTCCACACGTGTGTTCCTACTCTGCCTTGATTGGCTTTATCATATGCCTTTCCGGCGGAAATAGCAAGCCCTATTCGCAAAAAACAGCCCCGGACTTTCGTCCGGGACCCAGCCTGCCGAAAAGTTTTTCGGCAGGCTGGGCAAGTTTTTCCGAACTTTTTCAAAATTCGGAAAACTTAGATTGAAAACGAAAGACACCCCTCCTGGGTTTCTTTCGAGCTATCTTCCTTCCCGTTATCCAAAGTTCTCCCCCTTTCCTGACACATTCAAACAGCCCCGGACTTTCGTCCGGGGCTGTTGTGCGGTATCGGGAGCTCTTATTTCGCCGCGGCGGCGGCCTCTTCGGCGGCCTTCTTGGCGGCAGCGGCCTTTTCAGCCTGCTTCTTCTTGATCTCCTTGTACTTCTCCTTCTCCTCCGCGGTGGCGATGGGGAGGATGGCGTCACGGGGGCAGACCTTGGTGCAGAGCTTGCAGCCCACGCA
>CABSFC010000193.1 GCA_902476875.1 uncultured Oscillibacter sp.
ACTTCGCTGTCAGACAGCTTTGTTAGAATACCAAACCATTTGCGTTTTGTCAACAGCTTTTTTCATCTTTTTTTGCTTTTTCGAATATCGACGATCAGCAGGACTTATTTCGGTATTATCTCTGTGCAAAATGGAAAACAGGCTGGGCAAACCGCGGCTTCGGTGATATAATGCTCCATAGATCGCAACCTTATACATATAGGAGGGATCATTCTGCTGATTCACCGCATGACCGCCACCTTTGGCAAGCTGCAGGGCCAGACTCTGGAGCTGCGGGACGGCCTGAACATTCTGGAGGCCCCCAATGAGACCGGCAAGTCCACCTGGTGCGCTTTCCTGCTGTCCATGTTCTACGGCATCAACAGCCGCGAGCGGGACAGGGCCAATTTTATCGCCGACAAAAACCGCTACGCCCCCTGGTCCGGCGGGACTATGTCCGGCCGCCTGGACTGCCGGGCCGGGCAGGAGGAGCTGACCCTGATTCGAACCACCCGGCGGCAGACCAGCCCCCTTGGGGAGTTTCAGGCTGTCTACGCCGGGACGGGCGACCCCGTGCCGGAGCTGACCGGCCAGACCTGCGGCGAGCGGCTGCTGGGCGTCAGCCGGGAGGTCTTTGAGCGCAGCGCTTTCATCCGCCAGACCGGGCTGCCCATCAGCCAGGACGCCGGGCTGGAGCGGCGCATCGCCGCCCTCATCACCTCCGGCGAGGAGGACACCTCCTACACCGAGGCCGCTGATATTTTAAAAAAACAATTGAACCGCCGCCGCCACAACAGAACGGGCCAGCTCCCCGCCCTGGAGGCCGAGCTGCAGGAGGCGCAGCGGCAGCTGGGGGAGCTGGAGGAGCTGGAGCGGCAGCTGACGGACGCCCGCGCCCAGGCGGAGGCCCTCTCCGCCCGGGAGGCGGCGCTGACCGCCGAGCTGGAGCGGCTGGACCGCTGGGAGGCCGTCCGGCAGCGGCAGGCGCTGGCCGAGGCTGAGGACGCCGCCGCCCGGACGGAGCGGCAGGCCGCCCTGCTGCGGCAGCGCATGGTGGAGGACCGGGTGCCGGAAAATGAGACCATTGGCCGTCTGCGGGGGGCCATCGTCAATCTGGAGACCGTCCGCAAATCCGTGAGCAAGGCCCGGACCGAGCGGGACGAGGCGGCGAAGGCCCTCCTGCGGGCGGAGGCCGCCGTCCACGAGAGCCCCTTCGCGGGTCAGACGGCGGAGCAGGCGCGGAGGGAATCCGCCGATCCCCCTCAAAATGCGCGTTGGAATTTCTGGCCCACGCTGCTGACGGTCATACTCGGCTTCTCCGCTGCTTTTGCCGTTTTTTACGGGGTGGCCGTTTACACCAAAAGGCAGCTTTTGAGCGCTGTGGTCCTGTTGGCACTTCTGGTCATTTTCTCCGGCATCGCCGTTCTTCTGCGCAGAAAGGCTGTCCAGGCCGCGCAGAACGCCGCCCTTCTTAAACGCTTCGGCACATCCGATCAGTCGGAGATCGCCGCTTTGGCGGATGCCTATATCAAATTATTGGAGACCCGAGACGCGGCCCAGGCCGAGGCCAACGCCAAATCCGCCACCGCCGAGGCGCTGTACGCCTCCCTCTCCTCCAACGAGCAGGGCATCCTGCTGGAGATCCGCCGTTTCGCCCCCAGCGCCTTTGACATCTCCACCGCCGACAGCCTGCTGCGGGAATGTGCCGTCCGCCGCAGGGCGCTGGCGGAGGCGGAGGCCGCCGCCGCCAAGGCCCGGATGCGCTGCGACCTGCTGGCCCAGCAGGCGCCCGCCCCGC
>CABSFC010000194.1 GCA_902476875.1 uncultured Oscillibacter sp.
TGGCCATCGGCCGCGCCATCGTCCGGGAGCCCAAGGTGCTGCTGATGGACGAGCCGCTCTCCAATCTGGACGCCAAGCTGCGCAACCAGATGCGGGCGGAGATCATCAAGCTCCGCCAGCGCATCAACAGCACGTTCATCTACGTCACCCACGACCAGACCGAGGCCATGACCCTGGGCGACCGCATCGTCATCATGAAGGACGGCGTCATCCAGCAGATCGGCACGCCCCAGGAGGTCTTCGACCACCCGGCGAATCTGTTCGTGGCGGGCTTTATCGGCGTGCCGCAGATGAACTTCTTCGAGGCGGAGCTGGCGCTGGAGGGCGGCAAATACGCCGTGAAGCTGGGCGGCGCGCTGATCGTCCCCTCCGACGAGAAGCAGGCCGGCCTGGCGAAGAACCATGTCCAGCCCCAGAGCATCACGCTGGGCGTCCGGCCGGAGCATATCGCCCTGTTGGGCGACGGCGGGCGGATGCTCCATGGCACCGTGGATGTCAGCGAGATGATGGGCAGCTCCGTGCACCTGCATCTGAGCGCGCTGGGACGGGACGTGATCGTCATCGTCTCCACCATGGACCTGCGGGGCCCGCACCCCACCGGCTTTGTCTCCGGCCAGGACATCGCGTTTACGTTCGGCGGCAATGTGGTCCACCTGTTCGACCGGGAGACCGGGAAAAACCTGGAGCAGTGAGGCCCGGCCCGGAGATTTCAGAGAGGAGAGAGCGCGGATGAAAACGCACGCGGTCGGCGTGGACCTGGGGGGCACCTCCATCAAGCTGGGACTGTTCACCTGCGGCGGCGCCCTGGTGAAGAAGTGGGAGATTCCCACCAACAGAGCGGACCAGGGAAGCCGAATCCTGCCGGAGATCGCCGATTCCATCTCCGGCGTGCTGGCGGAGGAGAACATCCCCCACGAACAGATACAGGGAATCGGCATCGGCGTGCCGGGCCCGGTTGACGGGAACGGCACGGTGAACAAGTGCGTGAACCTGGGCTGGGGTGTGTTCAACCTGAGGGAGCGCATGAACGAGCTGCTGCCGGACATCCCCAACGTGGCGGCCGGCAACGACGCCAACGTGGCCGCCCTGGGCGAGCTGTGGCAGGGCGGCGGCATGGGCCGCCGGAGCGCCGTGCTGTTCACCCTGGGGACCGGCGTGGGCGGCGGCGTCGTGCTGGACGGAAAAATCGTGGCGGGGGCCAACGGCGGCGCCGGCGAGGTGGGGCACATCACCGTGGAGCCCCGGGAGACCGTGCCCTGCGGCTGCGGCAAGCGCGGCTGTCTGGAGCAGTACGCCTCCGCCAGCGGTATCGTCCGTCTGGCGAAGCGGATGCTGGCGGAGTGCGGGGACCCCTCCGGCCTGCGGGCGCTGCCGGACTTTACCGCGAAGGACATCTGCGACCTGGCCCGGGAGGGCGACCCCATGGCCGTCCGCATCGTGGACCGCTGCGGGGAGTATCTGGGCCGGGCCATGAGCTATGTGGCCTGCGCCATCGACCCGGACGTGTTTGTCGTCGGCGGCGGCATGAGCCGCGCCGGCAGCGTCCTCACGGATGCGATTCGGACGTATTACAGGAAGTACGCCTTCCACACCTCCACGGAGACGGACATCGGGATCGCGCGGCTGGGAAATGACGCGGGCATCTACGGCGGCGCAAAGATGATTCTGGATACTTGAGATGCAGCGACGCAGGCGGCGCGCCCCGGGAGG